>JAJTDK010000011.1 GCA_021300495.1 Limnohabitans sp.
TGGCATGGGCTGTCATTCGGGTGGAGAAAAAATGTTGGCTGCTGCCAAGGCCTCCGGCAAGTCTGAAGTGTTGGCGCAATATGCCAAAGACTACCCGGTAGATCCCAAAGCCGGTCCCCACGATCAACCGCAAAGCATGTGCCCTGCGTTTGGTTCATTGCGTGTGGGTCTTCGCATGCGCCGCACGGCCACCATTTTGTCTGGTTCTGCATGCTGTGTGTATGGCTTGACATTCACTTCCCATTTCTACGGCGCTCGTCGCAGTGTGGGCTACGTGCCGTTTAACTCAGAATCATTGGTCACTGGCAAGTTGTTTGAAGACATTCGCGAGTCTGTGTATGACCAAGCCGATCCTGAAAAATACGACGCCATTGTGATCATCAATTTGTGCGTGCCCACAGCCAGTGGTGTGCCACTTCAGTTGTTGCCCAAAGAGATCAACGGTGTTCGAATCATTGGCATCGACGTGCCTGGATTTGGTGTGCCTACGCATGCAGAAGCCAAAGATGTTTTGGCCGGCGCCATGCTGAAATATGCGCGTGAGGAAATTGTGGCAGGCCCTGTTCAAGCGCCGCGCACAGGTCGTTCTGACAAGCCCACCATCACCATGATTGGTGAAATGTTCCCCGCCGATCCCATCATCATTGGCCGCATGCTCGAGCCCATGGGCCTTGCAGCCGGTCCTGTGGTGCCCACACGCGAATGGCGCGAACTTTATGCAGCGCTCGATTGCGCAGCGGTCGCTGCCATCCACCCGTTTTACACCGCAAGCATTCGCGAATTTGAAGCAGCAGGTCGACCTATTGTGGGCTCTGCCCCAGTGGGTCATGACGGCACCGAGGCTTGGTTGCAAGCCATCGGCAGTGCAGCCAATGTGCCGCAAGCCAAAATCGACATGGTGAAAAACATCATGCTAGGCGCCATCAAAGGTGCCTTGGCCAAGTCACCCATCAAAGGCCGCATCACGCTCAGTGGCTACGAAGGCTCGGAGTTGTTGGTGGCGCGTTTGTTGGTAGAGAGTGGTGCCGATTTGCGCTACGTTGGCACTGCCTGCCCTCGCACACCTTGGAGCGCACCCGATTGTGAATGGCTTGAAGCGCATGGCGTGCATGTTCAATACCGCGCTTCGCTTGAACAAGATTTGGCGGCCATGCATGAGTGGAAGCCTGACTTGACCATTGGCACCACACCGATCGTGCAAGCGGCCAAAGAACTCAGCATTCCAAGCTTGTATTTCACCAACCTCATTTCTGCACGACCCTTGATGGGTCCTGCAGGTGCAGGCTCCTTGGCGCAAGTGATCAATGGTGCCATTGCCAACAAGTCGCGCTTTGATGAAATGAAAGCCTTCTTTGGCGACACTGGCTCAGGCCATGCATCTGGCGTTTGGGAAGCCTCGCACGGCGTGCCGCAAAACCGCCCCGAGTTTGAAGCCGAAACACGCAGACAGCTCGAGAAGTTAGCCAAAAAACGCAAAGCGGAGGCGATGATCTGATGCTAGTTCTTGACCACGATCGCGCAGGTGGCTATTGGGGAGCGGTGTATGTGTTCACCGCCATCAAAGGCTTGCAAGTTGTCATTGACGGCCCGGTGGGCTGCGAAAACTTGCCTGTCACTTCGGTCTTGCATTACACCGATGCATTGCCCCCTCATGAGTTGCCCATTGTGGTCACAGGTTTAGCCGAAGAACAGTTGGGCCGCGAAGGCACAGAGGGCGCCATGCGCCGTGCGCACGCCACACTCAACCCCGACCTGCCCTCCGTGGTGGTGACTGGCTCCATTGCCGAAATGATTGGCGGCGGCGTAACGCCCGAAGGTACCAACCTGCAACGCTTCTTGCCGCGCACCATCGACGAAGATCAGTGGCAATGCGCCAACCGTGCCATGTACTGGCTGTGGCAGCAATACGGCATGAAGCATGTGCCCAAGCGCGAACGCAAAGAGGGCGAGCGCCCTCGCGTCAACATCATTGGACCCAGCTACGGCACCTTCAATTCGCCCAGTGACTTGGCTGAAATTCGCCGCTTGGTACAAGGCATCGGCGCCGACGTCAACATGGTCTTCCCCTTAGGTTCACACCTGGCCGATGTGTCGCGTTTGGTTGAAGCCGATGTGAACATTTGCATGTACCGCGAATTTGGCCGAATGCTTTGCGAAGCCTTAGAGCGCCCTTATTTGCAAGCGCCCATTGGCTTGCACAGCACCACCAAATTCTTGCGCTCTTTGGGCGAATTGCTTGGCCTCGACCCAGAGCCCTTCATCGAAAGAGAAAAGCACAGCACCATCAAACCGATTTGGGATTTGTGGCGCTCTGTGACACAAGACTTTTTTGGTACCGCCAACTTTGGCGTCGTGGCCAACGAAACCTACACACGCGGCATTCGCCATTTCTTAGAAGATGAAATGGGCCTGCCTTGCAACTTTGCCATCTCGCGCATCGCGGGTGCCAAAACAGACAATGCAGAAGTGCGCAGGCTGGTCACTGAAAAAACGCCGCTCATTTTGTACGGCAGCTACAACGAGCGCATCTATTTGGCCGAGTGTGGTGGCGGCGGCATGATGAAAACCAGTTTCATTCCTGCCAGCTTTCCCTTGCCCATCATTCGGCGTCATACCGGCACGCCATTCATGGGTTATGCCGGCGCCACTTACATCATTCAAGAGTTTTGCAACGGCCTGTTCGACGCGCTGTTCCACATCCTGCCATTGGGCACCGAGATGGACAAGATTGAAGGCACCTTGGGTCGCTCTGCGCCCAACACCACTGTGCCGTGGGAGCCAGAAGCACAAGACAGATTAGAGGCTTTGTTGGAGCAACAACCGGTGTTGGTTCGAATTTCAGCAGCCAAAAGAATGCGCGATCAAGCAGAGCGAGATGCACGGGAAACCGGCCGCTCTCATGTTGAAGCGGAAAGATTCACAGAATTGTTCGGTCAAGCGAATGAAGGAGCACATGCATGAAAGATGTGAACTTGAATTCGTTGGGTCGTCCAATCTCTCGGCCAGTCCGAGGGTTCACCTGTTGCGGTGTCAAAGCCACAACAGTCCGTCCTGTATCTGCAAGGGTACAGGGAGTCGCCGAAAGGCATTTAGAAAGAGGCACAAACTATGACTGATGCAGCTAACCCTTCAGGGCTGTCAGACGAAGAAGCCCAAGAGTTTCACCAGTACTTCATACAGGGCTACCTGTTGTGGGCTGTGGGAGCTTTCTTCGCCCACAGCTTAGTGTGGATCTGGCGTCCCTGGTTCTAAAAAAACCATTCAACGGAGGTAAGTATGACCCACCCGAACGATCGCATGACAAAGGTTCAATCTCACGACCATTTTGATGGTTATGGGGTCACCTATGTTTTGCTGTTTTTAGTGTTCATGGTTCTCGCTGTAGCGGGACAGTTGCTGGTCCTTGACTGGCGTAGCTGGCTCCCTGGAGCCGAGGGTTCAACGGGCACTTTGGACGGCGTGAAGTCTTCTGTCTATACCGTTATTTCTCAATTGAGTTAAGAAAGGAAATTACTATGTGGCGCATGTGGCGTGTGATAGATCCCCGCAAGGCAATAGTTCTAACTGGACTTTTGATTGCCTTTATTTCAACATCGATTCACCTGATTCAAATCAGTGGCGATCGGTACAACATCAACAGCTGGCATCCCGATACGGCCAAGGCCGCAGCGGCGAAAGCACAGCCACAAAATGCGGCTTTGCCGCAAAAATAAGGACCACTGGTCTTTATGTCGACAGACGCACCTCGCTCAATTTATTTGAACGATGCGTCTGTCCTTTTATTTTTTAATTTGAAGCCTACAAGACCTCACAAACAGTCAATCGGTCGGAGGATGCAACCATGTCCATGCTGAGTTTTGAACGCAAATACCGTGTACGCGGCGGTACTATTTTTGGGGGCGACCTGTTTGATTTCTGGGTCGGTCCTTTCTATGTCGGATTTTTCGGAATCACGACGATCTTTTTTGCCCTCATGGGCACCATGATGATTTTGTGGGGCGCAGCAATGGGCCCTACATGGAATGTTTGGCAAATTAACATTGCCCCACCCGATATCTCTTATGGCTTGCGTTTCGCTCCCATGATGGAAGGTGGGCTTTGGCAATTGATCACGGTCTGTGCCATTGGTGCATTTGTATCGTGGGCATTGCGTGAGGTTGAAATTGCCCGCAAATTAGGCATGGGCTTGCATGTGCCCGTGGCTTTTGGCATGGCCATTCTTGCGTATGTGAGTTTGCAAGTGATTCGTCCCGTGCTGATGGGTGCTTGGGGTCATGCGTTCCCCTACGGCATCTACAGTCACCTTGACTGGGTTAGTAACACGGCTTACCAGTACTTGCACTTCCACTACAACCCGTGGCACATGATTGCTGCCAGCTTGTTCTTTGCTGCCACGCTGGCCCTCTCGATGCACGGTGGCTTGGTGTTGTCAGCCACCAACCCGGGCAAGGGCGAAGTGGTGAAGTCACCTGAACACGAAGACACCTTCTTCCGAGACCTCATTGGTTACTCGGTCGGTACTTTAGGCATTCACCGCTTGGGCCTGTTCTTGGCACTGGCAGGTGTTTGGTTCGGCATTGTTTGTATTGTTGTCAGCGGCCCGTTCTGGACCGGCGCTTGGCCTGAATGGTGGAGCTGGTGGCTCAACATGCCCATCTGGCGCACCTAATTAAAGAGAGGAAATTGAAATGGCCGAATACCAAAATCTTTTCACCTCGGTGCAGCCCGTCGGGCCTTTGCACCATGGCGTTGACTTACCCCGCGGCGACGACAAGCGCACGGGAGAGCCTTTTCTGGTGCACCTTTTGGGTCGCATTGGCAATGCCCAAATTGGTCCTGTTTATCTTGGCTCGCTCGGTGTAGCGTCCCTGATTTTCGGCATCGCAGCTTTCAACATCATTGGCTTTAACATGTTGGCTTCGGTTGACTGGAATCCCATTCAATTGTTGCGTCAGTTGTTCTGGCTGGCACTAGAGCCGCCACCGCCTGCATATGGATTGGGCATTCCACCGCTGGCTGAAGGCGGTTGGTGGCTCATCGTGGGCTTCTTGCTCACGATATCAATTATGTTGTGGTGGGCTCGCACCTACAGACGAGCCAGGCAACTCGGCTTGGGCACGCATGTGGCCTGGGCCTTTGCAGCAGCCATTTGGCTTTACTTGGTTTGCGGCTTCTTCCGCCCCATCATGATGGGCAGCTGGTCAGAGGCGGTTCCGTTTGGAATCTTCCCGCACCTAGACTGGGTCTCGGCTATCTCACTGCGCTACGGTAACTTGTTCTACAACCCGTTCCACGCCTTGTCGATTGTGTTTTTGTATGGCTCTGCACTGTTGTTTGCAATGCACGGTGCCACCATCTTGGCCGTCGGCCGTTATGGCGGCGAGCGAGAGATTGAACAAATTGTAGATCGCGGTACAGCGTCTGAGCGTGCGGCCTTGTTCTGGCGCTGGACCATGGGCTTTAACGCCACCATGGAATCCATTCACCGCTGGGCCTGGTGGTTCGCAGTGTTGTGTCCCCTGGTTGGCGGTATCGGTATCTTGCTCACAGGTACCGTCGTTGACAACTGGTACCTCTGGTCTGTCAAACACCATGTTGTACCTGCCTACCCATTGGTCACCCCTCTTGTGGTCGATCCAGCTATTTTGGGAGTGAAACCATGAAAATAATTTTAAAAACTGCACTTTGCCTGATGGCTGCTGTGATGTTGGCGGGCTGTGAAAGACCGCCCATTGAAACAGTTCAAACTGGATTCCGTGGCACGGGCATGGAGCAAATTTACAACCCACGCACACTGGCCAAACAGGCGTCTTTGAACGCAGCACCTGCTGCGCCAGACGCTGCTGACGCAGAGGGACCCAAGGCCAAGGACGTTTACAAAAACGTTCAAGTTTTGGGCGATCTGAGCGTGGGTCAGTTCAACCGCCACATGGCCTCCATTACCCAATGGGTTGCGCCAGAAGCGGGTTGTGCTTATTGCCACAATGTTCAAAATTTTGCAGATGACGACAAGTACACCAAGGTGGTGGCGCGGCGCATGATTGAGATGACGCAAAAGGTCAATCAAGACTACAAGGCTCACGTGGCCGATACCGGCGTCACGTGCTACACCTGCCACCGTGGTAACAACGTCCCAACGCAAGTTTGGACAGCGCCCAAAGATCGCCTTTATGCCAACAGCTTATTGGGTGATTTGGCAGGGCAAAACATTGCCACCCAAGCAGCTGGTTTAACGTCTTTGCCGTTTGACCCCTTTACACCTTACCTGAAGGATGCACAGCCTATTCGTGTCAATAGCGATACAGCCATGACTGGTGCAGGCGCTCATGCCAATCGCGCATCGACCAAGCAAGCTGAGTTCACCTATTCGCTGATGGTGCACATGTCGGAATCTTTGGGTGTGAATTGCACTTATTGCCACAACACGCGCAACTTTGCATCGTGGGAAGAGTCTCGGCCGCAACGCGTCACAGCGTGGCACGGCATTCGGATGGCGCGTGATTTGAACAACGAGTACATCATTCCGCTCACCGACAAGTTCCCGGCAAATCGCCTCGGACCCAAAGGTGATGTGGCCAAGGTGAATTGCAGCACCTGCCACCAAGGCGCTTACAAACCGCTTTATGGTGCTCAAATGGCGAAAGACTTTCCAGAACTTCAGGCCCTCGCAAAGCCTTAAGCTCTGACTCTCACAAGGCCTGCACCCGCTGCGGTTCAGGCCTTTTTTTATGGGGTATTCAGACATGAGCACGCCGCTATCAACAGTTGACAATGGCCAAGTGGTCGTGCTGTTGTTGGCGGACATTTCCCAATCATCGAGGCTATGGGGTTGGTCGCGCATCGTCAAAGGACCCCAAGCTTTGCAAGGCATTCCTGGCTTGCTTTTTTCAAAAGTATTGGGCAGTGGTTATGAGGGCGGCTTTGGACTTCGTCCCAGCCCTTCGCGCCAAGGCATGTTTGGCTTGTTTGAGTCTTTGCAAACAGCTCAAGATTTCATTGAAAACTCCAATGTGCTGCAAGCCTACCAAGAACGCTCTGACGAATTTTGTTGGGCCCTTCTAAAAACCTGGTCATGCCGAGGCAGTTGGGATGGCCAACTGCTTGATGTTTGCGCGGCGCAACCCATCAAGGGGCCTGTGGCGGCGCTGACGCGCGCCTCTATCAAACTGGCCAAAGCACCTGCGTTTTGGCGACATGCACCGCCTTCACAAATCGCACTGGCAGATGCCAAGGGTTGCCAATTGGCTGTGGGTTTGGGCGAAGCACCCTTTGTGCGGCAAGCCACTTTCACAATTTGGGACAGCGTGGCCGACATGAATGCTTATGCGCGTTCTGGCGCGCACCTAGAAGCCATTCAAGACGCAGCACAAAACGACTACTTTTCTGAATCCATGTTTGCACGATTTGTCCCTCTGCAAGTGCAAGGCCAATGGCATGGCAAAGTCTATGCTTAACCCAAGGCACACACCTAGGGTGGTTGTGGTGGGCGCAGGCATTGGGGGTTTGGTGAGCGCACTGGTCTTGGCACACCGCGGCTTAGACGTCACCTTGATTGAAAGCGCAGCAAGCCCCGGTGGCAAAATTCGCCAAGTACAAGTGGATGGCGTGGGCGTTGATTCTGGTCCCACCGTGTTCACCATGCGCTGGGTCTTGGATCAAATGTTGCAAGAGATGGGCACCTCACTTGCCGATATTTTGAAACTCGAAAACATTGGTGTATTGGCCAGACATGCATGGGACGGTAGCCCGCAGACACTCGATTTGTTGTCTGACACAGAACGCAGTGCTGATGCCATTGCAGCCTTTAGCAGCCCCCAAGAAGCAAAACGATTTTTGGGTTTCTGCAAGCAAGCGCGAAGTCTTTATGACACGCTAGAGAAGCCCTACATTCGCAGCGAGCGGCCCGATCTTTTGAGCATGGTGGGCGATCTGGGAATTCAAGGCATGGCCACACTCACGGGCCTGGGGCCTTTCGCCAGTTTGTGGCGCAGTTTGGGCAAACACTTTCACGACCCCCGCTTACAACAATTGTTTGGCCGCTATGCCACTTACTGCGGTTCTTCGCCGTGGTCCGCACCGGCCACTTTGATGCTGGTGGCGCAAGTTGAATTGGATGGTGTGTGGTCGGTCTCTGGCGGCATGTTTGAAGTGGCCAAAGCTTTGGCGCAGGTGGGCGAAAAATGGGGGGTGAAACCGCGCTACGGTCAGGCTTGCGCACGCATCCTTACACAGAACGGTCAAGTCAGTGGCGTGCAACTTGAATCAGGTGAAATGCTAGAAGCCGATCATGTGATCTTCAATGGCGATGTGGCCGCATTAGCGCAGGGTCTAATGGGCCCTGCAGTGCAACCGAGCTTTGCCAAAGTACCAGCTCTCCATAGATCCTTGTCTGCTTTCACTTTGTCAATGCATGCTGAAAGCAGCGGCTTCCCTATGGTGCGGCACAACGTCTTTTTCAACCAAAATTACCAGCGTGAGTTTGATGATATTTTTCAACATCGCAGATTGCCTGAGCAAGGTACGGTGTATGTCTGCGCCCAAGATCGCAGCGACGACGGGTTGGCCCAGCCTGGTTTGGAAAGACTTTTGTGCCTTGTCAATGCGCCCGCTGATGGCGATACTCATTCCTTCAATTCATCGGAGATACACGCATGCGAAACCAGCAGTCTGGCGCTGATGCGTCGCTGTGGCCTAGAAATCAAGGCCTCACCGCAACAAGTGGTTCGAACCTTGCCGCAGGACTTTGCGCGCCTGTTTCCGGGCAGTGGGGGAGCACTCTATGGCCAAGCAACACACGGATGGATGTCGGCCTTCGCGCGCCCCTCATCGCGCAGCAAAGTGCTGGGTCTTTACACGGCGGGGGGCAGCGTGCACCCGGGGCCGGGCGTCCCCATGGCAGCCATGTCGGGGCGTTTGGCGGCCGCGACGCTGATGGCGGACCTCGGTTTGACCAAGTCGTCCCGCCGGGTGGTTATCTCTGGTGGTATGTCGACGCACTAAGCGACGACGGCGAATACGGCCTCTCCATCATTGCCTTTGTGGGCAGTGTGTTCTCGCCCTACTATGCCTTGGCACGCAGCCGTGCAGGCGGTGTTGCCGAGCCTGAAAACCATTGCGCTTTGAATGTGGCGCTGTATGGCAAAGGCGGTAAGCGCTGGACCATGACAGAGCGCGGCCGATCGCACATTTCGCGCAACGCACAGCATTATCGAATTGGCCCCAGCAGTTTGCGCTGGGACGGTCAAGCGCTCACCATTGACATTGATGAAATCAATGTCCCTATCCCCATGAAAGTTCGCGGTCGTGTCACCGTCAGGCCTGAGGGGCTTTGCAACTTTGTCACACCGCTGGACAACGAGGGCTTGCACCGCTGGGGACCTATTGCACCGTGCTCGCGCGTTGAAGTTGAAATGGACAATCCACAGTTTAGTTGGCGCGGTCATGCCTACATGGATTCCAACGAAGGCGATGAACCCGTTGAAAACGGCTTCCAAGATTGGGATTGGGCGCGAGCAGAAATGGCCAATGGCGATACCAGCGTGGTCTACGATGTGCGGCCCAAACAAGGGCCTGGCAGAGTTGTAGCGCAACGCTTTTCACCGGATGGTAGTTACACCGCGTTCACAGCACCAGTGCGACACAACTTGCCTTCTTCGGGCTGGCGGCTTTCGAGGGGCATGTGCAGTGAGTCGAGCCAAGCGCCAGAAGTGCTTAGCACCTTAGAAGACACACCGTTTTATGTTCGATCCTTGCTGCGCACTCAACTGCTGGGTGAGAACGTGACTGCGGTGCACGAGTCATTGGACATTCCTCGGCTGGTGTCCTTGCCTGTGCGCTTCATGTTGCCTTTTAGAATGCCGCGACGTGCCTAGGTGAATTTTTTTCTGTGGCGTGCCAGGGTCCGCTCTCTCTCTCTGGGCCCAAAGCTAGAAGCCAAAGCACCCTCGGTCTTTAGGCCTTCAAGGTAAATGCTTTCAATCTCTGGCGCTGCACGGAGAAGTTCGCGCTCAGCAAAAGGCATGTGCAGCAAAGCTCTGAGTGCAAACAAAATACGCAACCAACCTGGCACCCAAACTCTGCGCTTACGCTGAAGCATACCTTGCACAATGACGCGAGCTGTTTCTTCTGGCGATGTTTCGCTGTTCAAAGGACCTGGCATGGTGGCGCGCAATCTCACAAAGCCGGGATGCAATGCACCTTCGGTGACCAATGGCGTGCGAACCCAGCCCGCATGCACTACCCCCACACCGACCCCATGCGCAGCCATCTCGATTCGCAATGAATTGCCCATGGCCTCTGCGGCAGACTTGCTGGCCGCGTAGGCGGACATCACTGGTGGATGTGCAAAGGAGGACGACGACGCATTGATAAGGACATAGCCGCATTGCTTCATGATGGCTGGCAAGGCAGCTCGAATGGTGTTGAAGACACCAAATACATTGACCTCAAAACACCGCTTCCATGCATCGGGGTCAATGTAGGCCATCGGCCCAAATGCAGCAACACCCGCGTTGGCAAAGACGATGTCGATACGGCCCAACTCGGCCAAGGTTTTTTCAACCACCACTTGCAAGGCTTGCAATTGCGTGACATCGGCTACCCAGTGAAGCGTTTGAGGACCGCAGCGTTGGGCCATTTGCGCCAAGGGTTCTGCATCGCAATCCACCAAAACAGGAACGCCGCCATGGGCCAATACTTCAAGGGCAGTGGCGGCACCAATGCCTGAGGCTGCACCCGTGATTAAGACGACTTGGCCGTCGAGCGTTTTATTTGAAGTTGCCATTTGCTCATCCCATCTAGGACGATCACGCGCGTCAAACCGACTTGGTGACCATGAAATACACAATGGGCAAGGGTAGCACGGTGGAGATGGCGCCGGCGATTTTCCAAATGCGGGACAAGCGCCAATACTCTTCAGTGATCTCTGAATATTGTTGCAACAAAGCGCGTTGTTTAAATTGAATAGGGACCAGAACAAACAGCCAAATCAAGCCTGAAAAAGTGAGCAACCAATAGGACCATTGAATCCAAGGATGGTTGGCACCTCCCCCATAATTTTCTGCCATGCCGTGTCCCGTCCACACCACACCCACTGCGCCTACTAATGTGAACATGACATCCGTAATCAAAACCATCTTATTGCTGAATTGAACAATAGCATGATTGCGCGTGCGCTCAGCCAACAAGGCCCAAACACCACTCACAATCACGTTGCCTAAAAACAAGCACGCGCACACCAAGTGAATGACCTTGAGGTTAGCCGTCATTTGGGGTCGCTTTGTTGGGAGGTCATCGAAGGTACCTCATCAGACTTGGCATTGCGCTGCATGGCTTGATGTTTTTCTGCTTCACGTTGTTGGCGCGTGACTTCTTTGGCGCGACGCAAATCACGAAATTGCCACGTTGCGAAAAAAACACCGGCAACCAGCAACACCACAACTTCAACAATTTTCAAGTCCACTGGCGTAGACCGTTTTAACGCGGTGTTCTCTCGCGTTGTTCTAAACGGCCGAACAAGTCCACCATCCATTCAACACGCTCGTCAAAACTTCGAACAGGCACCATCCAGGGTTTCTCATGGACCAAGGGATTGCGCTCTCTGCTCACAATGTCCACCAAGTAATGGATCGCGGGCACGGGGTTGAGTGTGACAGCCGGCACGGCTGGCGCCTTGACTGCCACAGCGGCTGCGCGTGCCAAAAGTGCCAGCTTGCGCGGGGTAGAAACCACGGTGCGGTGGTTCACAGAATCGAGGCCTTCACGTTCTAATTGTTTGCCAATTTCAGCATAGACCAACCGCGCAGCTTGAATTGCGGGGCGACAGTCCCATGGCAATTCTGCCAAACCAAATTCGCCGCGGCGGTACAAAGCATCTGCTCGCAACAGCAAGCGTTGGGTGAAGCCCGCAATGCGCGAATCGAACACAGGATCGGCCAACCATGCATCAGCGTCCATGCCAATTTCACGGAACCAAGCGCGGGGAATGTACAAGCGCCCCATTTTCGCATCGGCGCCAATGTCTCGAGCAATGTTGGTCAGTTGCATGGCCACGCCCAGCTCGCTAGCGCGTGCAATGGCGGTGTCTGTACTTGCACCCATGATGATGGACATCATGGCACCTACGGTGCCGGCCACTCTGGCGCCATAAGCTTCGACATCGGACAGTGTTTCGTAGCGGCGGCCTTGCGAGTCCCACAAGAAACCATCTAGCAAGGCTTCTAGCAAGCCACTGGGAATGCCATAGCGATGCACCACGATGGTCAATGCGCGGTCTGCGTCTTCGGCGCCAGGCCGCCCTGCATAGATGGCCGCTAAGCGCGACTTCAAATCGGCCATGGCCAAAACCGGGTCATCGCCTTCGTCAATGGCGTCGTCTGCTAAACGGCAAAAAGCATAGAGCGCAATGGCGGGTGGCCGCAAACGGACCGGCAGCAAGCGCGAGGCCGCAAAAAAAGATTTCGAACCTCCGCGCATGAGCGCGGTGCAGGCCTCTAAGTCGTAGGGCAGAGACACCGGTGGCGAAATTAAGCTTGCATTAGGCAAATGATTTGACATCGGGAACCACCGTTTCAAGCATTTTTGCAGACATTAAAACACTGGGCACACCAGCTCCCGGCTGGCTACTGGCACCCACCATGAACAAGCCATCGACATCTTGACTTCTGTTGTGCGGCCGAAACCATGCACTTTGAACCAAGATGGGCTCAAGGCCAAAACCTGCGCCTTTATAAGACCACAAGCGGTCTTGAAAATCTTGCGGTGTAGTGACTTTAGAAGACACCACATGCTGCTTCAAATCGGGCAGCACACTTTCTTGCAGGACCGTGGCAATGGCATCGCGGTATTGCTCGGTGATGCCTGGCCAATCGGTCTCGCTGCTGAGATTTGGTACGACAGAAAGCGCATAAAAACTATCGCAACCTTCAGGGGCAAGCGAAGGGTCCGTGGCGGTTGGACGGTACAAATACAAACTGAAATCTTTGGACAGTTTGTGATTTTTGAAAATATCTTGCAGCAAACCTTTGTAGCGTGGGCCTAAGACCATCATGTGGTGCGGCACATCTTCGTACTTTCGATTGGTGCCGAAGTACCAAACAAACAAGCCAGATGAGTATTTGCCCTTGGCAATGCGCTTGTCAGTCCAATGCTTACGGTGTTGCGGCTCAATCAGGTTGCGGTAAGTCCACGCGGCGTCGCCATTGCTAACAACAATGTCAGCCGGCAAGTATTCTCCATTGGCCAACTCAACGCCTTGGGCACGGCCGCCCTCCACACGAATGCGCGTCACGGGTGCGTTGTAACGAATGGGGACTTGGCGCTCATCGAGCAACTTCACCAGTTCGCGCACAATCGCGCCGGTGCCGCCCATGGCCGAGTGCACGCCCCAACGACGTTCCAAGGAATGAATGAGCGAGTAAACGCAAGTGACTGAATAAGGGTTGCCGCCAATGAGCAAGGGGTGAAAGCTCATGACGATGCGCAACTTGGGGTGCTGGATGTGCTGCGCCACCAAACTGTAAATAGAGCGCCAAGCTTGCATGCGCGCCAAATTGGGCATGGCCTTGATCACATCACCAATGGTTTCAAAGGGCACCATGCCCAGCTCGACAAAACCCAGCTGGAAACACTTCTCAGACGCCACCATCAGGTTCTTAAAACCTTGCACATCTTCAGGGCTGAATTTGGCAATTTGATCGAGCATTTGCTCGTCGTTGTTGCTGTAGTCAAAGTGCGTGCCATCGTCAAACCGAATGCGGTAGAAAGGCGACATCAAGCGCAAATCAACATGGTCTTTCATTTCACGGCCGCACAATGTGAACAGCTCGGCAATGAGGTGCGGCAAGGTGATGATGGTTGGGCCTGCATCAAAGGTGAAACCATCTTGCTTGTGCACATAGGCGCGGCCACCAGGCGCATCGAGCTTTTCCAACATTTGAACGCGATATCCTTTGACGCTCAAACGAATGGCAGCGGCCAAGCCACCAAATCCTGTGCCGATCACAATGGCTGTGGGTGCACGATGACTTAACTCGGAGGCTGTGTTCGCAGGGTGGTTTTGATCGCCACCGCCACCGCCTGCGCCACCGTCGGTGTTAATTGACTTGAAGAGATTTGTCATGTGAATCCAAGTGAGCAGGCAATACCGGAGGCACATGTGCGTCAAAGGCTGCAGGCGTTTCTGTGTGGTGATGTTTGCGAATGGCCCAACGCCACAAGGCCGTTGTGTCTAGCGGCAGAACCAGCATGAAATGTTCGACAATGGCCAAGGCCAACATGGTACCCACCAAGACAGCGCCCACCACTTGTGCGGGTGTGGTGATGGGTTGGTTTGCAAATTCAATTAAGAGCCACAAACAGACACTGGCTGTGAGCACTGCAAATGGAAAAAATGCATTCATGCGGCGACGCTTAAAGAAGCTTTCCAAATACGCCAAATGCGTAGGCAGAAATTCTTCACTCAAATTTCTAACCCCCAAAAATAAGTTCAATTTGGCGCTGGTGCGCATGACCCACAAGACCAAATAGGTGCCCGTACCCACTTGGTTGGGCGCATCCCAAGTGATAGCCACAATGACCAAGCCCACGACAAGAATGGACAATTCGTGCCACGCTACTGCATTGAAGGACGCCATGAATCTAGGCCAGCCTGAAGTGCTTTTTAAGATAGCCGTTTTTTGCGGGCCTGTGATCCAACCGGTGAGAAAAGTTAACTCGTTCCAGCCCCAAGCTAACAAGGCACAAGTGAAAGCGCAGTAAGCGCCCATGACGCCTGTTTGTTGGGCTGTGTGAGACAAACCCGCCAAGGCACCCAGACCCAACGCAGAGGAGATGACCAAGCTCATGGTCACCGCAGTGCGTGACATGCGATTCAAAAGAATCACGATACCGGTGCTGAACCACCAGATAAAAATCGCAAATCCTAATGCAACAAAGGTGTCGGTCATCCTTGGCTTTCAGTGTCTGTTGGCAGGCAATTTACCAAGCAGGCACCATGCGCACATCTGCTGGCAAGGCATGGTGCTTGACAGGCAAGAAGTACAAGCGAAGGAAAGTGAGACCGCCCGAAATGGCCCAACGTGCGCGCTTCAGATTGCCGACCACGCCGCCTTGCGCTTTGGCCGCATTCATTTGAGTTTGCACATGGAACAAGTGAGACAGACCTTCCCTGAAGGCTGGGTTGTCAATGTCCAAGCTAACCGGGAAAACTTGCTTGGTGATTTCGTTGGTGATTCGAAATACTTCATAGTCATAGGAGTCCGACTCCAGACCCATCTCATGGTGCAGCATGGGGCGCGTGTGATCGCGAACATACATGGTGGCGTAGACAGCCAACAAGAAGAAACGAATCCAAAACACATTGCCGCCCCGCAGCAAATGCGGGTTGGCACGCATGATCAAGGCAAACGATTCGCCATGGCGAAACTCGTCATTGCACCAGCGCTCAAACCAGCGAAAGATGGGGTGGAAGCGCTTGTCTGGATTTCTTTCCAGTTGACGGTAGATGGTGATGTAGCGGGCGTAGCCAATTTTCTCGGACAAGTAAGTCGCGTAGAAAATGTATTTGGGTTTGAAGTAGGTGTAGGCTTTGGTGCGCTTCAAGTTACCCAAGTCAATGCCTAAACCAAAGTCCTTCAAAGCCTGATTGATGAAACTGGCGTGACGCGATTCATCACGCGCCATATAGCGCATCAGTTGCTTGATGTCGGGGTTTTCAACATTTCTAAAAATTTCGTTGTACAGGATGCAACCCGAAAACTCGGAGGTGAGCGAGGAAATTAAAAAGTCCAAAAACTCTTGGCGCATTTCAGGGCTGACTTGGGAGAATCTTTCGGCCACTTCCCTGGTAAATTCTTCGTCGCGCTGGAAGTGATCGTGGTTGTTGTCGCCTTCGTATTCCGCCATCATTTTGTCCCATTCGGCACGCATCGGAGAGACGTCAAGCTTGTCCATGGCAGCAAAATCTGTTGTGTAAAAGCGCGGGCTGAGCATGGTGCTCTCAACCGCTTTTTGGGATGCTTGTTCAGCGGTGTCAATGCTTGTATTGGCTTGCATGAATGAAATACTCCGGCTTTAAAAGGTGTCTTGAATCAATCCTGAATCATTCAGGTTGCATGGCTAAAAATCTAGCAAATTCCGCTGTATTCGTGGGTCCAAATGACTCTAAGTCGACACGCTGTCCTGTGCTTGGGTCCATCAAAGTGACCCTGCCATCGACACGGGCAATCAAATCAAAGGGTTGCGCTGATCCAATGCCTCTTGAAAAGCGTTCTCGCGCTAAAGCGCGCAGTGCACCGCGCACAAAACCTTGTTCGCCGTACAACACCGTCAGGGTTTGTCCCGAGACGCCATCGGCAACGCGTACGCCCCCGTCTTTTTGATCTTCAAAAATCAATGAGCGCTGGACAGTGGGCGCGGCGGCTAGCTGATCAGGGCCGTTGCCAGTGATGCGGATCAAGCCCACTGAGATGAGTGAGAAAGCAATGATGCCCGCTGAGAAATAAAGGATCCAGCGAGGGAAGCTGTCTGGCGCAATCGGCACGCCGGCTTGAGAAGACTGAACAAGTTGGGCTTGGCTCATGTTGCACTCACATGCATCAAGGCGCCATCACGGCGATCGTTTTGAACTGCGCTTGCAGCTGCCACGGCATTGGCAGCAAGGCCCGTGCTTTGTGTCCATGCATCCCTCAGCTTTTCAGCCACCACTTGGACATCAGCCACCGCACGCAAAGTAGGCTCTGGCTTTGCAATGCGCCATGGCCGCACACTGGGCCACAAATGCACCCAACCTATGCGGTTTGCGCCGTTCAAGGCTAAAGTAATGTCACCAAATCCGTTTTGATGCGCGCGCACATCGGCAGACACTATTTGCTTGAAGGGCAGGTTAAAAGACACCGTCAAGACAATGCCCAAGCGCATCACCACACGTTTATTGGTCACGGTATAGACCGTGGTACGCGCGGTGAAGTAGGCCAGCGCCCATAAAGTGGCCATGCCAATGACCGCCAATGGCGCAATCCATTTGATGGCGGACAAAACAGCCATGAAGCCTGCACCGCTTTCTAAAGCGGGCCAGGCACACACCAAGATCAAAGCTGCAAAATACAGCGCTAGTTTTTTGAAGTGAAAGGCTGAATAGGCCAAGGCAGCCACATCGGGTGAGCCCTGCCAAATAATGAACTCGTCGCTTGGCAAGCGTTCGGGCAAACCAAACTGCGGTTCAAACTCGTATTCATGACCCAAATTTTCGATCGCCATTATCTTTTCCTCAACAGACTTTCAATTCAACTTCAATTGACACAGATCTGAAACTCAGATCAGCGGTTCGCTGCGCTTTGCATCGGCGTAGAAAGTACCGCCACCGTAATAAGCACTGATCTTTTCCTCTTCCAGTTTGGTGATCTGGTCAGGATTTCTCAGCGCTGGCACAGCCGCAAAATGACGCGCGTACACCGAATGCACTTCAACTTGGTTTCTGCGAATGACTGAAAACATCATGGGCAGCAAAACAGTTTTGCCACCGGCAATTTCCACTTCCAAATAGCGAAACATCATCTCAGCGGAATCGATCCAAATGTCTTTGACGGTTCCGCCTTGCTTGCCGTCGCCCGCCATCACTGGCAGACCACGTGGGTCCACATCTTGTGAGGCTACGGTGTAATCGCTGACCACACGAAGCGGTTGAATCAGTGGTTTGCCATGCCCAGTCATTTCTGGCACATCTTCACGGCTGGAATAAGCGCCGGGGCCAACAGCTGCCAGCATGGCATCACCCTTGGGCTCAATGGGCGCGCCAGAAGTAGGGCTGGTGGCCACAGCGTTGTAAGAAGGCTCTTTGCGCATCAGGTCAGGCACAGTGACACTTCTGCCACCTTCCAACAAGAATGTTTTCGGCTCAGGGATTGGAAAGCCCTTGACCACAGCGCGGCCGCTGCTGCTGGACTCAAGGGGGTAACCCTCGCGGTGTCCTTCTTGAACAAGATAATAAATAAGGCCAGCGAAAAAGATCCAAAACACATACAACAGTATTTGCGCTAGATCGACGTAGCCAGTAATGTTTCCTACGGTTTGCATAACGACTTCTCCTTTTGAACAACTGAATAACTAAATACGAGACTCGGTCAAGCCGAGGGTTTGGGGAACTGCGGGTGAAATACTGCGCTTGACCAATGGGCCAACGGCAATCAGGGTTAAGAACAATAAAAGCATTTCGACGTGGTAAACCATGCTGTAACCCACAGAAGGATCCGTTAAAGCAGGGCCCAAGGCGCCTTGGCTGCTGAGCGTGGTCACGACATCGCGCAATGCACCCCCAATGAACATGGAAAGGCCCGCTGCAGCCGATTGCACGGCGCCCCAGGCACCCAAGGCCAAACCGATGTAGGCCGACTCCATGCGCATGGCTGTAAACAATGTTCCCACTGCAAACAAGCCACCGCCATAACCCACACCAAATGCGCCAAAGCGAAATAACCAACCCGCTTCAAGCGGTGCCGCGAAAATGACAGCAGAAAAGGCTGGCAAGCCGGCCAAAGCGCCATAGGCTGCCAAACGCATCGGGTCAATGCCACTCGCCAACTTGCGACCTGCGACATAAAAGCCAAGAAGTCCCCCGCCCGCCAACATGGCCGTCAGTGCACTCGTTGCACCCACGCTCAGCTTCAGAATTTCTCCGCCATAGGGCTCCAAAATAATGTCTTGCATGTTGAACGCCATGGTGCCCAGGGCAGTTGCCCACAAGAAACGACGTGCTTGTGGAAGGGCAATGAACTCTGCCCAGACTTCTCTGAAGGGTCTGCGAATTTGAGTTTTCAATGCCGCCACACGCGCTGGGTTGCGAGGCTCTTGCTTCCACAGCGCAAAGCCATTGAGAATGAGCACCACCAAGGCAGTGCCTTGCACCGTTTGAACCAAATATTCTGGCGTGAAGTTAGACAGCAAGACGCTGTAGACCAAACTGCCAAACACGGCACCCACCAACAGCATGGTGTACATCAGCGCCACCACACGAGGGCGGGTTTCCTCACTGGCTTGGTCTGTGGCCAGCGCTAAACCAGCTGTTTGGGAAGTTTGTAAGCCTGCACCGACCAACAAGAATGCCATGGCGGCTGCGCCCTGTCCTACCCAATCGGGCACAGGCACTTGGCCGCGACCCGATAGCACCAAAAGTGCAAAGGGCATCACGGCCAATCCTAAGAATTGAATCAAGGTGCCGCCCCACATATAAGGCACGCGGCGCCAGCCAAAAGCAGATACATGCACATCGGACTGATAACCAGTGACGGCACGAAACGGCGCAACCAACAGTGGGAGCGCTAACATCATGGCGACCAGCCAAGCCGAGACGCCCAGCTCCACAATCATCACCCGGTTCAGGGTGCCAATCATGAGGGCCGTTGTGATGCCCATGGTGAACTTGAACAAAGACAAACGGAGCAAACGCGACATCGGTAAACCTGCGCTGGTCACGTCGGCAAACGGCAACCATGTTGCAGGAAGCTGCTTGACGAACTTGGAGAAAGTCTTGCCGCTCATGAGCGAACCCACTCCATGGCTTTGGATTTATAGAAGCCACTTGAAACTTTGTGACTGCGTGCACATTGCCAGTTGCTCAATGTTGCGTGTGTTTTCATGAGCTGTGCAATGCGCATCTCTGCCATGGGTTCAAGCCAAGGTGCGCGATCACCGCGGGGCAACAAACGGCCCACTGAAATCATGAGTGCCAACAAGGGAGTGCGCGGTGCAAACGTAAACACAATCGATTGGCTGGTGCGCTCAGCCAGTTGCGCCAGTGCATTGACGGCATCTTCTGTGTCATAGTGAATGATGGAGTCCATGGCCACCACGTGGTCAAAGTGACCCAAGCGTTTGTCGAGCATGTCGCCACTGTGAAACTCAACCAAGTGCGCCACATCGGCTGGAATTCTTTCACGGGCCAAGTCCACCAAAGTGGGGGACAAATCGATGGCCACCACTTGAGCACCCAAGCGTGCAGCTTCTACCGCCAAAGCACCCGTGCCACAACCTGCATCCAAAATGCGTTTACCCTTGAGGTCTTGGCCCAGCCAAGAAACCAAAGTAGCTCGCATTTGATCGCGGCCAGCACGCACACTGGCGCGAATGCGGCCAACAGGCGCGTCGGACGTGAGTTTCTCCCAAGCCGCGACAGCCGTCCGATCGAAGTAATGTTCGATCTGTCCGCGACGTTGTTCGTAAGTCATTTCGTTCACAGTCTTGGTCTCAATCAAAACCCAGCAGATCAAAAATATCGCGGTCTTTCATGGGAACCGCAGAATAGGCTTCTCCGCCCAGCCACATGCTTGCAGCCAGTCGCATGTATTCTTTTTGCACAGCCTCCAACTCGGGCGAATACTCCATCTCAAAGAGTGTCGATTTTTTCAAACGGCTGCGGCGAATCACATCCAGATCTGGAAAGTGTGCGGCCAGCTTTAATCCAATGCGATCGTTGTACTTGTCAATTTGATCAGTGGCTGCACTGCGATTGGCGATCACACCGCCCAATCGCACGTTGTAATTTTTGGCCTTGGCGCCAATGGCTTGCACAATGCGATTCATCGCAAAGATGGAATCGAAATCGTTGGCGGTCACAATCATGGCACGGTCGGCATGCTGCAAGGGTGCGGCAAAACCGCCACACACCACATCGCCCAGCACATCAAAAATCACCACGTCGGTGTCTTCTAGAAGGTGATGCTCTTTGAGCAACTTCACGGTTTGACCCACCACATAACCACCGCAGCCTGTGCCTGCAGGCGGGCCGCCCGCTTCTACACACATCACACCGTTGTAGCCTTCAAAGACAAAGTCTTCGACGCGCAACTCTTCGGCGTGAAAGTCAACTGTTTCAAGCACATCGATGACCGTGGGCAACATCTTCTTGGTCAGTGTGAAAGTGCTGTCATGCTTGGGGTCGCAACCAATTTGCAAAACACGTTTGCCCATTTTGGAAAATGCAGCAGACAAGTTGGACGATGTGGTGCTTTTGCCGATGCCGCCCTTGCCATAAATGGCAAAGACTTTGGCATTGCCAATTTTCACATTGGGGTCTAACTGAACTTGCAAGCTGCCCTCGCCATCCAATTTGGGATTGCGTTTCACAGTGGGGAACGGTAGGGTTTCAACATTCATGGGGTAGCTCCTTCATAGACGCCTTCTAAGCGATCTTCCAGTTCTTCACTTACTTGTCGAAGGGCTTGCAAGGTCTCGGCATCGGGTTGCCAATAGTTGCGTTCAGACGCTTCGATCAAACGGTTTGCCACACGGGCAGAGGCCGTCGGATTCAGTTTGGCCAGACGGTCACGCATGGTGGGATCCAGCATGAATGTCTCAGACAATTGTTTGTAAATCCACGGCTGCACTTGCCCCGTGGTGGCCGACCAACCCATGGTGTTGGTGACATGCGTTTCAATTTGGCGCACGCCTTCGTAGCCATGCTCCAACATGCCTTCGTACCACTTCGGATTGAGCATGCGTGTTCGAATTTCGATGGACACTTGTTCGTTCAAAGAACGAACAGCCGCGTTGCCCTTGGTTTGATCACCAATGTAGACCGGTGGTGTTTTGCCACCTTTGGCCAGCTTGACTGCATGGGTGATGCCACCCAAGGTGTCAAAGTAGTTGTCCACGGTGGTCACGCCCAACTCAACAGAGTCTAGGTTTTGGTAAGTCAACTGCACATCGGCCAACGCGGTTTGCAACAGGGCCGTTTGCTGAACAGCTCGACCCGTACGGCCATAGGCAAAACCTTTGCGACGCTTGTAGGTTTCGGCCAGTTCGCCTTCGTCTTCCCAGCGACTGCTTTCCACCAGGTTGTTCACGTTGGAGCCATAAGCACCTTCGGCATTGCCATAGACTCTCAAAGAGGCTGTTTCTAAATTGCAGCCATGCTCTTGTTGGTACGCCAGCGCATGCTTGCGAATCCAGTTCATCTCGAGCGGCTCGTCAGCCGATGCGGCCAAGAAGGCAGCTTCTGCCAACAACTTGATTTGCAGCGGCATGAGGTCGCGGAAGATGCCTGACAAAGTCATGATTACATCAATGCGAGGGCGTCCTAGTTCTTCTAATGGAATGAGGCTGGCACCCGCAATGCGGCCATAGCTGTCAAAGCGGGGCATGGCACCCATCAAGGCCAAAGCCTGTGCAATGGGAGCGCCTTCGTTCTTCAAGTTGTCACTGCCCCAAAGCACCATGGCAATCGATTCTGGCAAGGGGTTGCCATCGGCACAGTGACGCTCAATGAGCAACTGAGCTTGAACTTTGCCATCCCGAACGGCCAAGGCACTGGGAATTCTGAAGGGGTCAAAGCCGTGAATGTTGCGGCCTGTGGGCAATACGGCGGGTGTGCGCAAAATATCGCCACCAGGCGCAGGTCGGATGTAGCGAGCGTCTAGAGCGCGCAGGATGGCCGAAACCTCCGTGTCAACCGACAGGTGCGCCTGCGGTTCAACCAATTCACGCAATACTTCTAAGCTGGCATGGTTGCGTGGCAAGCCCGCAGCCTTCAACGCCAGCTCTGGCGAGTGACCTTCCACCAAAGCCTCAACAGTTGCACGCGCCAATGGCATGCCGTGATTGGCTTCGGCCATAGCCAACAACATGTCAACCTGTTGTGCGGCGCTCGGCGCACGACCAGCCACATGCAAACCATGAGGAATCAGTGTGTATTCAAGCTCGAGCATTTCTTCGCCCAAGCGCATCACTGCTTTGTCCAAATCGGCACCCATGGCGGCTACATCCCAAGCGGGCTCTGCAGGCACCAAATCAAGCTCCACTGCTTGTGCTTGAATGACTGCTGCCAAGTCAACACATTCGCTGTTACCACGCTCCAACGAACGCCACCGCTCGAGCGATGATTTGAGCTCGTTCAAACCTTTGTACAAACCTGCTTGTGCAATGGGTGGCGTGAGGTAGCTGATCAAGGTAGCGCCAGAGCGACGCTTGGCGATGGCACCCTCTGAAGGGTTGTTGGATGCGTACAAATACACATTGGGCAAATCGTCAATCAATCGATCGGGCCAACATGTGCCACTCATGCCAGATTGTTTACCTGGCATGAATTCAAGTGCACCATGCGTGCCAAAGTGAAGGACCGCGTGAGCTTTGAAATCTTCACGCAAGTAGCGATAGAACGCTGAGAAGGCATGCGTCGGTGCCAAGCCTTTTTCAAACAACAGGCGCATCGGGTCACCTTCGTAGCCAAACGAAGGCTGCACACTCACCAGCACATTGCCAAATTGCTTACCCAACACAAAAATGGAACTGCCGTTGCTGAGTTGACGGCCGGGCGCAGGGCCCCATTGCGCTTCAATTTCTTTGAGCCAGCGCTCACGCTTGACGTGATCGTCGGCAGAGATCAAAGCATGGACATTGGCATCTGCGCCATGCTGTGCCGCATTGCCATACAACAAGGCTTCGCGCAATTCATCTACGCTGCCTGGCACATCTACTTGGTAACCTTGCGCCTTCATGGCGGTCAGGGTGTACCACAAAGATTCAAAAACAGACAAGAATGCGGCCGTGCCAATGTTGCCTGCATTGGGTGGAAAGTTGAACAGCACAATGGCCACGTTGCGTTCTTTTCGCTCGCTGCGTTTCAAGGCCACCATCTTGCTCACCCTGGCCGCCAACATGATGGCGCGCTCTGGGCAAGAGTGCATGTCTTGAGCGGTATTGCTTTCACCAAACGTACAAGCATGGTGACAGCCATTGCACGTCACACCTGCCGCGCCTGGACGTCCTCCAAACACCATCGGGCTGGTCGAGCCATCAAGTTCGGGTATTGCGACCATGATGGTACTTTCAACCGGCAACAAACCGCGGTCTGAACCACCCCATTGGTCCAGTGTTTGAAATTCAACAGGGTGTGCAGCGACATAAGGCACATCCAATTTGGCCAGCACTTCTTCAGCGGCCTTGGCATCGTTGTAGGCAGGGCCGCCAACCAGTGAAAAACCACTGAGCGACACAACGGCATCTACACACACTTGACCATTCTTCATGAAAAATTCATCGATGGCGGGACGCGAGTCCAAGCCAGCGGCAAACGCGGGAATCACGCGCAAACCTTTTGACTCCAGGGCGGCGATCACGCCGTCATAGTGACCCGCATTGCCCGACAACAAATAGGAGCGCAACAGCAAAACGCCCACGGTGCCTTTGACCGGAATGCCTGTTGGCAATGGCAATGCATGGGCATCCTCGCTGAACCTTCCGGCCATGCGCGGGTGGTAGACACCCACCTCTGGATAGTCAACGGGTACTTCAACCTTGACCTTCCCGCGCAATGATTTGCGAGCACCATCGGCACCGCGGTCAATCAGGTGACGCACCATGTTCAAAACATTGTCGTCAGAGCCACCTAGCCAGTATTGCAAAGTGATGAAGTAGGCGCGTACGTCTTGGGCTGTGCCAGGAATAAAACGCAACAACTGGGGCAAGCGGCGCAACATTTTCATTTGCGCTGCGCCGCCCGTAGCAGGCTTGTCTTTGCCACCACCGCCACGCAATTTTTTAAGCAAAGCCATGGGGCCGCTTGCAGGCTTGCTCATGTCAAACTGACCAAAGCGAGTGAGCTGGGTCACTTCTGTGGCACTGGCCATGCAAACCATGGCATCGCAGTTCATGCGGCGTGCGCGCAAATCGTCCAAGATGGGTAAAAAGTGATCTTCAAGGAACAACATGCCGCACAACACAATGTCGGCTGAGGCAATGTCGGCTTTGCATTTGGCAATCAGGGCATCGTTGCCTGTGTACTCCGAGGCAGCGTGGAGGCTCCAAGTTAGGCCTGGAAAATCGCGCTTCAATTGCGCATTGGCGCGGTTGAACGAACTCGCGAAGTGCGTGTCCATGGTGACCACCACCAATTTAATGGGGGTGGTATCACGCGGCGTCGGCTTAAGACTGTGAGTAGTAAGCTTTAGATTCATACAGTGTCTCCGTCGTGATCAAAGTCACGCCGCGTTCGATGGCATATTTTTCGGTATTTCGCCGGGCCTTACCGCGAACGAAAAATGGTATTTTTTTAAGTTCTTTCTCTGCGCCGGCATCCCATGCTGCACTCAGGATGCTGGCGGTACTTTGAGAAGCAGCCTGATTCAAAGCAGGTGCCACAATTTGTTCTGGCACAGCCGATGTTGAAGCTGATGTGACAGCAGCGGCTGCTTGCGCAGTTTGCACATGCACACCTCCACCCAAATGAGAGGGTGCTGCATCTTCGTGAAATTCTGAGTCACCGCGGAACATGCCAATGAGGTGCTCTTCCAAGCCCATCATCAATGGGTGAACCCAAGTGTCAAACAGCACATTGGCACCTTCAAAGCCCATCTGGGGTGAATAGCGTGCTGGGAAATCTTGCACATGCACGGGGGCCGATATCACTGCGCAAGGTACGCCCAAACGTTTGGCAATGTGACGCTCCATTTGCGTGCCCAGCACCAACTCTGGATTCAATTCTGCAATGCGCGCTTCAATCTCTAAGTAGTCGTCGCTGATCAAGGCTTCAACGCCATACAGTTTGGCGGCATCTCGCACCTCGCGCGCAAACTCGCGGCTGTAGGTGCCAATGCCCACGACCGTAAAGCCCATCTCTTGCGCCGCCACCCTGGCAGCAGCCACAGCATGCGTGGCATCGCCAAACACAAACACGCGTTTGTTGGTGAGGTAAGTGGAATCAACTGAACGCGCGTACCAAGCCGCGCGCAACTCTGCTTTGGTCAAGGCCGCTTCAGGGTCAAGCCCAGCCAGCTGCGCAACTTCACGGACAAAGTCGCGCGTAGCGCCAGTGCCAATTGGAATGGTTTTGGTAAACGCTTGGCCAAATTGACGCTGCAACCACTGTGCACTCAAATTCGCAATTTCGGGATACAGCACGACATTGAATTGCGCATCTGATAAGCGCGCAATATCAGCAGGTGTTGCAGTCAGCGGTGCCACCACATTGATTTCAATGCCCATGTCTGTGAGCAACTTGCGAATTTCAGTCAGGTCATCGCGGTGCCTAAAACCCAATGCGGCGGGTCCTAAGATATTGCAACGCGGTTTGCTGCTTGGTGTCTTTTCTATCTGATCCGCTGGCAAAGCCAAGTTGCGAACCAATTGGTAAAAAGTTTCGGAGGCGCCCCAGTTTTCTTTGCGCTGATACGACGGCAATTCCAAAGCCACCACAGGCACTGGCAAGTTAAGTGCTTTGCACAAACCACCTGGATCGTCTTGAATCAATTCAGCGGTGCACGATGAACCCACCAACATGGCTTTGGGCTGGAAGCGCTCATAGGCTTCGCGTGCTGCAGTTTTAAAAAGTTCTGCGGTATCACCACCCAAATCACGCGCTTGAAACGTGGTGTAGGTCACGGGCGGACGTTTTTGCAAACGCTCAATCATGGTGAACAACAAATCTGCGTAGGTATCGCCCTGCGGTGCATGCAACACATAATGAACATCTTCCATGGCCGTAGCGATACGCATCGCCCCCACATGGGGCGGTCCTTCGTATGTCCAGAGTGTGAGTTGCATGGCTCTGGTTCCTTTAAGCGGCTAGGCGCATGCGGCGCACCAAAGGACGGGTGAAGAGTTCAAGCCTTGAATGGGCGTGAACACCAACTCAATGGCCCACTTGGTGGTCATGCCCTCCGACTCCAAGGGATTGGCCAAGCCCAAGCCACACACCACCATGTCGGGGTGCAAAGCGCGGCAACGGTCGAGTTGTTTTTCGACATGTTGGCCTTCAGACAAGAAGGTGCCCTCAGGCAACATGGCCAACTCCATGGCCATGTGCTGACGGTGCAAATAAGGCGTGCCCACTTCCAACAATTTCATACCCAGTTCACGCGACAAAAACCGCGCCAAAGGAATTTCAAGTTGAGAGTCGGGAAAGAAGAAAATACTTTTGCCTTCCAAGTGCAACTTGGCACGCGACAACGAGGCCGTAGCTCTGGCCGTTGGCGCTGCCACTGCGGCATCAAAGCGCTCTGGGGAAACACCAAACGCATTGGCAGCCGATTGCAACCAGGCCGTGGTGCCTTCAATGCCCAGCGGGAAAGGTGCAGGCAACAGGCTGGCACCGCGCGCTTGCAAGGCTTTTGCGGTGTCTGCCAAAAAGGGTTGCGCCAACAACAAGCGTGTGCCGGTTCCGATCGGTGCCTGATCGTCTGCACGCCTTGGTGGGAAAAAGCGCACGCGCTCTATGCCCATGTGATTCAAAATGCGCACAAACTGATCTTCCACCACATCAGCCAAGGTACCCACAATGACCAACTCTTGCGCGGCATCTGCTGCGGCCGTTGGCAAGCCAGGCACCATGGAAGCCAAGCAAGCATCCTCGCCTTGAGTGAATGTGGTTTCAATGCCACTGCCCGAATAATTCAGCACCCGCACTGAGGATGCATGCTGGGCAGAAAGCCTAGAGGCAGCTCGCGACAAATCAAGTTTGATCACTTCGGAAGGGCATGAACCCACCAAGAACAGCAGTTTGATCTCAGGACGCCGCGCCAGCAGTTGATTGACCACCCGATCAAGCTCTGTATTGGCATCGGACAAGCCAGCCAAATCGCGTTCGTCAATGATGGCTGTTGCAAAACGAGGTTCTGCAAAAATCATGACGCCAGCTGCCGACTGAATCAGGTGTGCACACGTGCGTGAACCCACGACCAAGAAGAACGCATCTTGAATTTTTCGGTGCAACCAAATGATGCCTGTTAAGCCGCAGAAAACCTCGTGTTGTCCGCGCTCGCGCAGCACGGGTGCATCACTGCAACCGCCCACCGTTTTAACGGGCACAGGAAAGCTCACAACACTCATGCGGTCACCCCCTGAAATCCTTCATGTTTGACTGCTGTAGCTTCACGCAATTTAGCTTCTTGATCGAGTCGTGCAGCACGCAATTTAAGAATGAATTGCCCAGCATTGACCACGTAGGTTGCATAAGCAGCCAAGGCCAAATACATCAACTCAACACCCTGCAATTTTTGGGTGTACATGGCGTACAAATAGCCCGTGTGAAGGGCCAGTACCAACATGCTGAAAACATCTTCCCAATAGAAGGAAGGCGCAAACAAATAGCGCCCAAACACCACCTTCTCCCAAATGCAGCCTGTGATCATGATGGTGTAAAGCGTCAAGGTTTTAACCACCACGCTCTGATTTGCAATTTCCAGGCCCTCGCCTGTGAACAAATAGCGCAAGACAAAACCAAGGCTTCCCAGAAAAATGAAGAACTGAATGGGCGCCAACAAGCCCTGCACAAAAGTCCAATACGTGCTGTCACGGCGAAGCCGCTCTTCCGGAGTCAATTCAGAGCGTAAAACGGCTCAAAGAAGAAATGAACACGCTGCTGGGCTAAGTTCTTTCACCAAGCAGGAGACAGGAATGGACAATTCAAATCAGAGCAATGGCAACAAGGCGGAGGCGCCCCATTTCCCTGAAAACGGTGAGGCGGGCCATTGGCGTGGCTTCGGTTCCCCGGCCAACAGCCGGTTTAATGGCACGCAAGGCCAGGAGACCATCACAGCAGCCCCAACCACCTCAACCGTGGCCGTTTTGGCGCGCACCATTCAAAGTGAAATCATTCCTCGTTTGATGATGGCCCATCGCACACCGCCAGAATGTGCCATGCCCAACTTGGTGATCCCCTACAGCATCACCTCCACAGACGTCACGAACTTTGTCGGCCTGTTGCTAGAAGGCCGGCAAAATGATGGTCTTGATTGGATCAATGAAACTCGGACCAAAGGCGTCAGCATCGAGTCCATTTTTCTAAACCTATTAGCCCCTGCCGCCAGACAATTGGGCGAGCTCTGGGAAGATGACGAACGTGATTTCACCGAGGTCACGCTTGGCTTGGCTGAATTGCACAAAATTCTGCACCTGCTGCCCTCCATGAGTGAGCTGCACAAGCAATACGTTCCCAATGGCTTGACGATTTTGCTCATGCCCTCTCCTGGCGACCAGCACACTTTGGGCTTGGCCATGGTTGCCGAATTTTTCCAGCGCGATGGTTGGGCGGTCGATGGGGGCACATTTGCAGCCTCCGACAATCCGGCGCTCTTGGTCAAGGCCAAACACTACGATGCGGTCGGATTCTCGTTGGCTACGGGCCTGGGATTTAACCGCTTGCAAGATTGCATTTCAGACATTCGGAAAACGGTTAGCCCCAACAAATTGTGCATAATTGTTGGTGGTCCATATTTTGCGGCCAACCAAGACAAGGTCAGCTTGGTGGGAGCAGATCTCTTTGTTCAGGATGGTAACTTGGCGCCAGATTTGGTCCAAAAATACATTCAGGCCAATGCCTAAACCACTCAACTTAACTTTCTGAAGCAACCCTTATGAACACCAGTTTTCAAACAGCATCGGAGCAATCGCCCGGGCGATTTGGAAATGCACAACGTCTTTTGGGTCACTTGGATGCCAATGTCATCTCCAATTTGATCACCACCACGGCCGACGTGGTACTCGTCATGGACGAGAACGGCCTGATTGAAGACGCGGCATTTGCAAACGAGGAATTGCTCAACATTGGTCGGGCGCATTGGATTGGCAAGCCGTGGGGGCAAACAGTCACTGAAGAAAGTCGAAACAAAGTCAACGCCTTGCTCAGAGACGTTGCCGACAACAAAGGCACCAAGTGGCGGCAACTGAACCAATCGGCAGAGAACGGCACTGACCTGCCTTTGTCTTATTCAGTCATTTCAGTTCCTTCGGGCCATACAGATGGTCGCATGCGAGCCTTGGCTTTTGGCCGCGATCTGCGTCCCCAAGCCGCACTTCAACAAAAAGTAGTCAATGCGCAGCGCGCCATGGAGCGCGATTACTGGCACCTTAAAAACGTTGAGACGCGTTATCGCTTGTTGTTTCAAGTCTCTTCTGAGGCCATGCTCATTCTCAATGCGGACACAGAAAAGTTGGAAGACAGCAACCCAGCCGCTTTTGAGTTGTTGGGAGGAGACCTGCACAAATCTGGTTGGTCTATCTCTTCCAGTTTGGACAAATCAAGCTCGGCGGCTTTGAGCAAGGCCTTTGCAGAACTTCTGGCCAGTGGCCAAACCGCCCCTGTCTCTTTAGTCTTGCCGCAAGGGGGCATCAAGGTATCGGTGCACATTTCGCTTTTCAGGCAAGAAAAGTCCTCGCATTTTCTCCTCCGCCTCATTCCCAACCAGACACGTCCTGCCTTGTCGGCCAACAACCAAACCCGTCAGTTGTTGTCAGAGGTCATGGAGAGCGCCCCCGACGCATTGGTTGTTACCGATCTGAATGGCTTTGTCCTGTCAGCCAATCGCTCCTTTTTGCAATTGGCCCAAGTCAGCAACGAAGCACTGGTACAAGGCGAGCCCCTAGACAGATGGCTGGGTCGGGCTGGCGTGGACATGAAAGTACTGCTGTCAAATTTGAAGCAACGCGATGTGGTCAGATTGTTTGCAACCCGCATGCGGGGCGATCTAGGCTCTGCCACCGAAGTTGAAATTTCTGCGGTGTCTGTTTCTAGCGGCGAGCAACCCTGTTTGGGATTCACCATCCGCGACATCAGTTTGCGCTTGGGCGCCGAGTCCAAATCTAGCAACGATGTGTTCAGATCCAAAGGCCAAATGACCGAGTTGGTGGGCCGCGTTCCCCTCAAAGACATTGTGAGTGAAACCACCGATCTAATTGAACAAATGTGCATCGAAGCTGCACTTGAGTTGACTGGCGACAACCGCTCTTCTGCCGCAGAGATGTTGGGGCTTTCACGTCAAAGCTTGTACGTGAAGTTGCGTCGTTTTGGTATCAGCGTGCCAGACATCGAGCCTGAGGCTTAATCGCTCACATTTTCTTCCGGGCGCTTTTCCAACAGCGTCCTTGGTGTAAACCATAGTTTGTGTAAATTTAACTTGACACCTGTATGTGTCATGCGTAAAAACACATTCTATGACCCTCCCGCAACTTTCCGCAGTCACTGAGTTATTCAAACCTATCACTTGGTTTCCGCCGATGTGGGCGTTTGCTTGCGGTATCGTGGCCTCTGGCGTTGCAATGGATGGGAAATGGTTGCTGGCTGCCATTGGGATTGCTTTGGCAGGCCCTTTTGTGTGTGCCACCAGCCAAGCAGTGAACGATTGGTTTGACCGGCATGTCGATGCCATCAACGAACCGCATCGCCCTATTCCATCCGGTCGCATGCCTGGCCGATGGGGCCTGTACATCGCCATTCTGTGGACCTTGGTTTCTTTGGGTGTGGCCAGCCTCTTGGGCCCTTGGGGCTTTGCCGCCGCGGCGGTGGGATTGATCTTGGCCTGGGCCTACAGCGCACCCCCTTTTCGCTTGAAAGAAAACGGTTGGTGGGGCAATGCCGCTTGCGGCATCAGCTACGAAGGCATTGCATGGACCACCGGCGCCGCCGTCATGGCGGGCGGCCAAATGCCCGACAAACGCTCCTTGCTGCTGGCTCTTTTGTACAGCATTGGCACGCACGGCATCATGACTTTGAATGACTTCAAAGCGGTGCAAGGCGATCGCCAAATGGGCGTGCGTTCGCTGCCCGTGCAACTGGGCGTTCAATCGGCAGCCGGCGTGGCCTGCTGGTGGTTCATGGGCTTGCCGCAAGTGGTGGTGATCATTTTGCTGTTTGCATGGGGCTGCCCATCGCAAGCTTTGGCTGTGACAGTCTTGCTGGGCATTCAACTTTTGATGATGGATTATTTTTTGACGCGTGTGGTTCAACGCGCTCTTTGGTACAGCGGCTTTGGTGTGCCATTTTTTGTCGCAGGCATGATGGTCAGTGCCTTTGCCCTGCGCAGTTTAATTTCTTAAGGTGATGACATGAGCTCAATAGAAACATTCGATGTGGTGGTGGTAGGCGGTGGTCCTGCAGGTGCTACTGCAGCGCACACCTTGGCCAAACGAGGGCACTCGGTCTTGTTACTAGACAGGGCTGGGCGCATCAAGCCTTGTGGTGGTGCTATACCGCCGCGACTGATTAAAGACTATGACATTCCAGACCATTTGTTGGTGGCCAAAGCAAGGTCTGCGCGAATGATTGCACCCAGCAACCATGGCGTCGATATTCCAATTGACAACGGTTTTGTGGGCATGGTTGATCGGTCTGACTTTGACGAGTGGCTGCGTGTACGCGCCGCAAGTGCCGGCGCTGTGAGGCGCATTGGCACCTTTGAAAAATTAACGCGCGACGAAGATGGTGTCAGCATTTTGCATTTTGAAGCCCGCGAGCACCAACAACGGGGTGTCGGCAAACCCGCCATGGTGAAGGCGCGTACCATCATTGGTGCAGATGGTGCAAAGTCTCAAGTGGCAAGACATGCGGGCGTGACCGGAGCTGCAGAAACGCAATATGTGTTTGCGTACCACGAGATTGTGAAAGCCCCGGCCATCAAGCCTGCTGGGTATGACGACACACGCTGCGATGTGTATTACCAAGGCAAGTTGTCACCTGACTTTTACGGTTGGGTGTTTCCCCACGGCAATACCTTGAGCATTGGCACAGGCAGTGCCGACAAAGGTTTTTCACTGCGCAATGCCGTTGGCGAATTGCGCAATGCCTCGGGTCTGGGCGATAGCGAAGTGCTCAGGCGCGAGGGCGCACCCTTGCCCATGAAGCCATTGAAGAAGTGGGACAACAACCGCGATGTGGTGTTGGCCGGTGATGCTGCGGGTGTGGTGGCACCTGCATCAGGCGAGGGAATTTACTACGCCATGTACAGCGGTGAATTGGCAGCCTATGCGGTTGAAAAAGTATTGCACACAGGCGATGCCAAGAATTTGCAAATGGCACGCAAGCAATTCATGAAAGAGCATGGCACCGTGTTTACGGTGCTGGGCATCATGCAATGGTTTTGGTACAGCAGCGAGAAGCGGCGCGAACGCTTTGTCAAAATGTGCGAAGACCGCGATGTGCAGCAACTCACGTTTGAGTCGTACATGAATAAAAAATTGGTGCGCAAAAAACCAATGGCACACGTGAAAATTTTCTTCAAAGACATGGCGCACTTGTTGGGCTTGGCGAAAGTGTGAACCTCGAGGACATTTACCAATCGACCTTGGTGGTTGACATTGCGATTGGCTTTATCGTCATCGAAACTTTTGTCTTGTGGGCCTTTCACCAAATCACAAGGCGCGGCTTGGTGGTTCAAGATGTTTTGTTGACCATCCTTTCGGGCTTGTCACTCATGCTGGCGTTGCGCTGTGCACTCACACCTGGATTCTGGCCTGGCATGGCTTTGTTTTTAATCACGGCGGGCTTAGCCCACGGGGCTGATTTGCGTGCACGCGCGAAAGCCAAAAGAGATGACTACTGACGCGCTATTGAATGCGCCGGCTAGGCAACGTGTCTTGGTGTTGGGCGCCACGGGCACCATTGGTCAAGCCGCAGTGAAATCGTTGCTGCGCGAAGGCCACGAGGTGGTGTGCTTCATTCGCGCTAAGGCAGGCGTGAATGGCAAACTCACCTTGCAAGATTGGCAAGCGAAATTGCCAGGCGCTGTTTTTCGCACAGGCGATGTAACCGACTTAAATTCTCTGACCCAAGATGGTTTTGCAGGCGAGCAATTTGACACGCTCATGTCTTGTTTGGCCTCTCGCACCGGCAACCCCAAAGATGCTTGGGCGATTGACCATGCAGCACACATGGTGGCCTTGAATGTGGCGCAGGCATTAGGTGTGAAACACTTTGTGTTGTTGTCTGCCATTTGCGTGCAAAAACCTTTGCTCACGTTTCAGCATGCCAAACTGGCTTTTGAAGACGCTTTGGTGAAATCGGGCATGCGCTATGCCATCGTCAGGCCCACCGCATTTTTCAAATCGCTGTGCGGCCAAATTGAACGGGTTCGCAAAGGCAAGCCTTTTTTGTTGTTTGGCAATGGCCAATTGACGGCGTGCAAACCCATCAGCGACCAAGATCTGGGCAACTATTTGGCGCAGTGCGTGACAGACCCCGCGCTGCACAACCGAATTTTGCCCATTGGCGGGCCAGGCCCTGCCATCACTCCCCTGCAGCAAGGCGAATACTTATTTTCATTGTTAGGCAAACCGCCCAAGTACAGCCATGTGCCCGTCAAAATGATGGACGTCATCATTGGCGCTTTGTCTTTGTTAGGCCACTTCATACCGCCGTTGGCCAACAAAGCTGAATTGGCCCGAATTGGACGCTACTACGCCACCGAATCGATGTTGGTCTGGGATGAAACCCAAGGCCGCTACGATGCCCACGCCACGCCTTCTACAGGCCAAGACACCCTTTGGGATTGCTACCAAGCCTTGGTGAGCGGCAAAACGTCCTTAGAACGCGGCGATCACGCGGTTTTTTGAGTCTAGTAACGACAGACTTGGCTTCTTTAGCGATAATCGAGGGTTTTGTCTGGCACCTCGATTTTGAACGCACCCAACGCCCCCGCAAGTCTCACTGAACTGGAAGCTGCCAGGGAAAAAGTTCGCCTGTTAGAAGCCGCTTTGGCAGCAGCACGGCACGAGGCGGGCCTCATGACAGACGAAAACTCTGCAGAAGGTGCCTATTTGGCCAGCGCCCTGCGCCAAACGCACATCAGCGTGCGCGGGGCCCGCACGCACAACCTTCAAAACATCGACCTCGATATTCCCCGCAACCAACTGGTGGTGATCACTGGCCTCAGCGGTTCTGGCAAATCGAGCTTGGCGTTTGACACCCTGTATGCCGAGGGTCAACGCCGCTATGTCGAAAGTTTGTCGGCTTATGCGCGTCAGTTTTTGCAACTGATGGACAAGCCCGACGTGGATTTGATTGAGGGCCTGTCGCCCGCCATTTCCATCGAACAAAAAGCCACCAGCCACAACCCGCGCTCCACCGTAGGCACCGTGACCGAAATTCACGACTACTTGCGCTTGCTGTTTGCACGCGCTGGCACCCCTTACTGCCCTGATCACAACTTGGCGCTTCAAGCGCAAACCGTGAGCCAAATGGTCGACGCCGTTTTGGAGTTGCCCGAAGACACGCGACTCATGATCGTCGCGCCCATTGCGCGCGAACGCAAAGGCGAATTTGAAAAAGTTTTTGAGCAAATGCAGGCACTGGGTTATGTGCGCTTTCGCATCAATGGGCAAACTTATGAAGTAGAAGATTTGCCCACGCTTAAGAAAACCGAAAAGCACGACATCGATGTGGTGGTCGACCGTCTCAAAATTCGCCACGAAGCAGAAGCGCCTGCGCGCGATGCACTGCGTCAGCGCATTGCCGAAAGTTTTGAAGCCGCCTTAAGGCTGGCAGAACAACGTGCTATCGCCGTTGAAATGGACACGGGCAAAGAACACCTGTTCAATGCCAAGTTTGCCTGCCCTGTGTGTCATTACTCAATTGCAGAACTCGAACCGCGCTTGTTCTCTTTTAACTCGCCCATGGGCGCTTGCACCACGTGCGATGGTCTGGGCACCACCGAAGTATTTGACATTGACCGCGTGGTGGCCTTTCCCAGCTTGAGCTTGGCCAGTGGCGCCATCAAGGGCTGGGACAGGCGCAATGGTTTTTACTTCAGCATGCTAGAGAGCTTGGCCAAGCATTACGCATTTGATGTAGAAGCCCCTTTTGAATCTCTGCCTGAGGCAGTGCGCCACAGTATTTTGTGGGGTTCGGGCGAAGAGGACATCAAGTTCAGTTACATCATGGAGTCGGGTGCTTCCAAGGGCAAAAAGGTGTCTAAAAAGCACCCCTTCGAAGGCATCATTCCCAACCTGACGCGCAGGTACAAAGAAACCGATTCCAGCGTGGTTCGCGAAGACTTGGCGCGCATGCGCAGTCACCATGCGTGTGCAGATTGCAAGGGCACGCGTTTGCGCAGCGAAGCACGCCATGTGCGAATCGGCGAGGGCACGCAAGCGCGCGCCATTTATGAAGTGAACCATGTCACTTTAGGCGAAGCCCAAACCTATTTTCAAAACTTGAAACTGCATGGCGCCAAAGCCGAAATTGCCGACAAGGTGGTGTCTGAAATTGGCTCGCGCTTGAAGTTCTTGAACGATGTGGGCCTGAACTACTTAAGCCTCGACCGCAGTGCCGACACACTCTCAGGCGGTGAATCACAACGCATTCGCTTGGCCAGCCAAATTGGCTCGGGCCTGACAGGTGTGATGTATGTGCTCGATGAGCCCAGCATTGGTCTGCACCAACGCGACAACGATCGCCTCATTGGCACCCTGAAACATTTGCGCGACATTGGCAACAGCGTGTTGGTGGTCGAGCACGACGAAGACATGATTCGCATTGCCGACCATGTGATTGACATGGGGCCTGGTGCTGGCGTACATGGCGGCCGCGTGATGGCGCAAGGTACTTGCGCCGATATTTTGTTGGCGCCTGATTCATTGACCGGTCAATATTTGTCGGGTCGCAAAGCTATTGAAGTGCCGACCAAGCGCCATGCCCCTGGCAAAGACTTTATTGAAATTGTGGGCGCACAAGGCCACAATTTGAAAAACGTGCGAGCGGCTTTCCCTGTCGGACTTTTAACTTGCGTCACAGGTGTATCTGGCTCGGGCAAGTCCACCTTGGTGAATGAAACTTTGTACACCGCGGCAGCGCGCAGCATTCACCGTGCGCACGACGAACCCGCAGCGCACGAAGACATTCTGGGGCTCTACCATTTTGACAAGGTCATCAACGTTGACCAGTCGCCCATTGGCCGCACACCGCGCAGCAACCCCGCCACTTACACCGGCATGTTCACGCACATACGCGACCTCATGACCGAGGTACCCGCAGCCCGAGAACGCGGCTATGGCCCTGGTCGCTTCAGCTTTAACGTCAGCGCTTCTAACGGCGGCGGACGCTGCGAAGCCTGTCAAGGCGACGGTATGGTGAAAGTTGAAATGCACTTCTTGCCCGACGTGTATGTGCCTTGCGATGTCTGCCACGGCCAACGTTACAACCGCGAAACTTTGGAAATTTTGTACAAGGGCAAAAACATTGCCCAAATGCTGGACATGACCGTTGAGGCGGCGTTTGAGTTTTTCAATGCGGTGCCCACCATTGCGCGAAAACTGCAAACATTGCTCGATGTAGGTTTGAGCTACATCCGATTAGGCCAAGCTGCCACCACCTTGTCGGG
>JAJTDK010000012.1 GCA_021300495.1 Limnohabitans sp.
CACAACTTGGGGCAAGTCAAGCGATGGGCCAGTCGCGTCATTTACCTAGAGCAAGGCAAGATTTTGGCCGACTTGCCTACTGCTGATTTTTTCGACGCTGATTGTCTGAGACAACACAGCCAACAAGCTTTTTTATTTCTGCAAGGAGAAACTTAATGCGCTCAATTTCTAAATTTTCAACGGTGTCATGCAAGCTGTGGCAACTGACTTTAGGTTTGGTCATGACATGCATGTCAGTACATGCCATGGCCCAATCCATTGTGATGTCGTCCACCACTTCGACTGAGCAATCGGGTTTGTTTGGTTTCTTGTTGCCAGAGTTTAAAAAGGCCACAGGCATTGACACCAAAGTCGTGGCACTGGGTACAGGTCAAGCGCTTGACATGGCTCGCCGAGGTGATGCCGACGTGGTGTTTGTTCACGACCAGCCTGCCGAAGAAAAGTTTGTAGCCGAAGGTTTTGGCATCAAGCGTTTTCCTGTGATGTACAACGACTTTGTGGTGGTAGGGCCACAAGCAGATCCTGCCAACGCAAAAGGCAATGACATTGTGGCTGCTTTGAAAAAAATCGCAGCCAGCAATGCGGCTTTCATTTCTAGGGGCGATAAGAGTGGCACGCATGCTGCAGAAATTCGCTTTTGGAATCAAGCGGCTGTGGCTGCACAAAAAGGCAGTGGCTACAAAGAGTGTGGTTGTGGCATGGGCCCTGCGCTGAACATTGGTGCCTCCACAGGTGCCTATGTTTTAACTGACCGCGGCACTTGGCTGAACTTTAAAAACCGTGCAGACTTGAAAGTCTTGGTAGAAGGCGATGCCAAACTGTTCAATCAATACGGTGTGATGGTGGTCAACCCTGCCAAGCATGCCCATGTGAAGCAAGCCGATGCTCAAAAGTTTGTAGACTGGATTGTTTCTGCCAATGGGCAAGCTGCCATTGCAGCTTACAAAATTGGCGGCGAGTCGGTGTTCTTTCCCAACGCAGGCAAGTGATGGTTTAGCTTGAACGGCCTGTAAAGCAAACAGGCGCCGAAGGATCAATGGCAGGTCCTTCGTGTGAATTTTTGGCGTGCGCCACATCCATGTCTCTCGGCAAAGGAACGCCATTTTTCACAGCCAACACTTCGGCCATGATGCTGACCGCAATTTCTGCGGGTGTTTTGCTGCCAATGTAAATACCGATGGGGCCACGCAGCCTGGCCAGTGAGGTTTCGGTTTGATCGAAGTGCTCGATCATGCGCTGCTGGCGCAAAACATTGTTGCGCCTAGAGCCAATGGCACCGATGTAAAAGGCTTCTGTGTCCAGTGCTGCCAAAAGTGCCAAGTCGTCTAGCTTGGGATCGTGCGTGAGCGCAATGACGCAGCTGCGTCTGTCGGGTTTGAAGCTCAGCACCAAATCGTCGGGCATGTCGTGTTTGACAGAGACGCCTGCCACAGACCACGCACCTCTGTACTCTTCGCGAGGGTCGCAGACAGTGACAGCAAAGCCATTGAACAGCGCCATGGTGGCCAAGTATTCTGTCATTTGGCCTGCGCCAATGAGCAGCATGCGGTACTCTGGGCCAAAGGTGTTGGTGAGTTGCGTTTCATCAATTTGCAATTCACTGGGCGCGTTGGTGGCGGCAAGGGTGACAAGGCCTGTTTTCAGATGGGTTGACCTTTGCGTGAGTTGCCCTTTTTCGAGGAACTCAATCAATTGGCTCAGACTTTCGGCGTTTGGGTTGAATTCGAGCAGCAGCTCTAAGGTGCCGCCGCAAGGCAGGCCAAAGCGGTGTGCTTCGTCTGCGCTGATGCCATATTTCAATTGAACTGGCGCACTGTCAATGATGGCATTGGCCTTGCTGTATTGCGCTATCAGGTCGTCTTCAATGCAGCCACCCGACACAGAGCCTACAACGGCACCCGTTTCGCACAATGCCATGATGGAGCCAACGGGGCGGGGCGATGAACCCCAAGTCCGAACCACAGTGGTTAACAAGGCCCGCTGCCCAGCTTCACGCCAAGTTTTAAGAGTTCTTAAAACAACGATGTCTAGGTTTTCCATGATGCTGATCAATGCCTAGAATTTTTGATTTAACGCACCAATGACCATACGGCTGCAGCACCTACCAGCAGTGCCAACCAAACCCATGAGGGAACAGAACCAGAGGAGGGTGTGGCTTCGGCAATTGGCGGTGTGCTGGATGCGTCAGTGCCAGGGTATTTGGCTTGCAGCGATTCGTCAAACCGTTTGAAGAAATCTTCGGCCAATGATTTGGCCGCGCCATCAATAAGGCGCTGACCCAGTTGGGCCAATTTGCCACCCACTGTGGAGTGCACCGTGTATTTCAATTCGCAGCCTTCAGCATGGGGATGCAAAGAGACTTGCGATTCACCTTTGCCAAATCCGGCCACGCCGCCTTGCGCTTCAAAATTGAGCGCGTATGAATTGGGCGCTTGAATGTCAGAGAGACTGACCTTGCCCGAGAACTTGGCAGACACGGGACCAATTTTGATGGCCACACCAACACTGTAAACGTTGGCTTCTGTCAGCTCAAACTTGTCGCAGCCTGGAATGCAGGATTTCAAAATTTCGGGATCGTTGAGGGCGTCCCATGCTTGCGCTTGGGTGACGTGTAGTACGCGTTGACCTTGCATGTCCATGTGCAGTTCTCCTATTTTATTTTTAACAACTTGTTCAAGGCACTTGCCAGTTCTTCCAAACGCGACAAATTGTGAATAGCCAACATGCCGTTCACATGCCGATTTAAAACACTGGCTCCCGTTGCGATGGGAGCATAGCCTTCAAATCTGAGCAGAGGGTTGAGCCAAAGCAAAGAGCGTGTGTGTCGCTTAAGCCAAACAAGCTCCGAGTCTAGCGTCTCTGCGGTGCCCGTATCAAGTCCATCACTGATTAACAACACCACGGTACGCCTGCCTGTGAGTTTTTTTGCAAAATTGACTCGCAGATGCGCCAGCGATTTCCCCAACTGCGTGCCGCCCGCAAAGTCCTTAATTTGGTGGCTGGCCTCGGTCAGCATGTCATCGGTATCGCGCAGTTTAAAAGCGTGATTGATATCGGTGAGGTCGGTGCCAAATGCAAAAATCTGACGGGGTGTGCCGCGAGTGGCTTGGTGCAAAAATGCCAGCAGCAAGCGAGCATATCGCTCCATGGAGCCAGAGATGTCAACCAAGATCAAAAGCGGCAGAGCCTGCGGTTTTCTCTGCATGTGTGGCAGAGACAAAATATCGCCATCTTGCCTTGCCGCCATGTGCATGGTTTTGGCCCAATGAATGCGATCGCCTCTGCCGCCTGTGCGTGTTCTTCGTCCTTGAATTTTAGGCAGTGGCAGCTTAACTTGTCGGGCTAGTTTTTCGACCAATTTGAACTCGCTGGCACTCAAGCTTTGAAAGTCGGCTTGCTGCAGTCTTTCGCGGTCGCTGGCGCTCATGGCTGCGTCAAACTTCAGCTCGTCTTCTTTGGGTTTGACGGGGTCGTTTTGTTTGTTTTTGGCTGCCAAAGCTTCTTGTACTCTGGATTTGCGCGGCACACCTGGTGATGGCGTGGTGGCTTTGGGCAAGAGCTGAGACAAAAGTTGTCGGGTGAGCTCAGGATCCCTGAAAAGTGCTGAAAACAGTTGGTCAAAGACCACCAGGTCTTCTTGCCGGCTGACCAAGCAGGCCTTCAAGGCTGCTGACAAATCGTCTTTTCTTTCGATGCCAACGTGTTCCGTCGATTCGATGGCCAAGCTGATGCGCGATGCATCAATGGGCAAGCCTGCGCGCCTGAGTGCGCGCGCAAAACCCGTGATGTTGTCACTGAGTTTGCCACTGCGTGCGTCGCCTAAAAGCATGATGGCCCAAGCTTTAAGTTAAAGGCTTGTGATGGGCGCAGGCGCCAGCAAATCATTGAGCAGTGGCGTGATGGCCGCAATGTCTTCGCGCTGCTTGAACAAAATGCCCACAGTGTCTTGCACCACTTCGGGGTCAAGGGTGAGTGTGTCCAAGGCCACCAAGGCTTTGGCCCATTCCACGCTTTCAGCAATGCCGGGTGCGCGCTGAAAAGCGCTAGAGAAGGGCTGACTTCTAAGGCGACCCACAAACTCTGCCACCTGTTCAGTGAGCTGAGCGCTGGCTTGCGGAACTTGCGACCTGACCACGGCCAGTTCGCGCTCTCGATCGGGGTAGTCCATCCATTGATAGAGGCATCGGCGCTTCACGGCATCGTTCAAATCACGGGTGCGATTGCTGGTCAGAATGGTCACTGGCGCCACCTCGGCTTTGATGGTGCCCAGCTCTGGAATACTGACTTGGTATTCGCCCAAATATTCCAGTAAAAATGCTTCAAAGGGTTCGTCAGCGCGGTCAACTTCATCAATCAAGAGCAGTGCGCCAGGTGCGGGGGTTTGCAAGGCTTCTAGCAAGGGACGCTTGACCAAGAAACGTTTTTGATAGACCTCGCGCTCAATGTCTTGGGGTGTGGCGTTTGAACCAGTTTGGGATGCGGCAGCGCGCATGTGCAATAACTGCGCAGCATGGTTCCACTCGTACAAAGCTTCGCGTTGCTCCATGCCGTCATAGCATTGCAAACGAATGAGCGGGCGGCCCAAAATCTTGGCCAGTGCTTTGGCCAGCTCGGTTTTACCAACACCAGGTTCACCCTCTAAAAGAAGAGGGCGCTCTAATTTGAGGCTTAAAAAAACGGCGGTGATAAGCCGCCGTTCCGCGAAATAGCCCACGCCTTGAAGGGCCTGGGCAAGTTCGTCAATGGTTTTGAAAGTGTCTTTTGCGGTCATCCGTTCGCCTGTTTCACCGCCCTTTGAGTTTGCACGGTGATCAGGTGAGCGCGATAGGCTTTTGAAGCGTGCAGGTCGGCATTGAGATCTGTAGAGTCTACCGCGACACCGGCCACTGCTTCTGGGGTAAAGCTTTTTGTCAAGGCGGCTTCCATGCCAGCATGGCGGAACACGCCATTGCCAGCACCTGTAATGGCCACACGGGCACCACCAGCGGTTTGCGCCACAAACACGCCCACCAACGCAAAGCGCGAGGCAGGTTGGTTGAACTTGGCATAGGCGGACTTGCTGGGAATGGGGAAGCTGACAGAGGTGATGATTTCGCCTGCATCCAACGCGGTGGCATACATGCCCAAGAAGAAGTCATCTGCCTTGATGGTGCGCTTGTCTGTCTGGATGGTGGCGCCCAAAGCCAACAAGGCGCTGGGGTAGCAAGCGGCAGGATCGTTGTTGGCCACTGAGCCGCCGATAGTGCCCATGGCACGGACTTGCTTGTCACCAATGTTGTTGGCCAATAAAGCCAGGCCTGGAATGTTCTTTTGAACATCGGCATTGTCGGCCACATCTTGGTGGCGTGTCATGGCGCCAATGACGATGTTGTTGCCGTCTTTTTTGATGCCAGCCAAACCACTGATGGCGGCCAAGTCAACCAAGGTTTCTGGCTGTTGCAAGCGCTGCTTCATGGCAGCGATCATGGTTTGACCACCGGCCAAAACTTGACCACCTGCTTGCGCTGCTTTTTGCGCATCTGCCAATGCGGTGGGGCGTTCGTATTTGAATGCGTACATGTTGAGTTCTCCGAATTTCTAATTAATGCTTGGCGGCTTGAATGGCTTCCCACACGCGGTGGGGTGTGGCAGGCATGTCAAAGTCTTTAACACCCAAAGGTGCCAAAGCGTCTAGCACGGCATTGATGACAGAAGGGGGTGAGCCAATGGCGCCCGCTTCACCGCAACCCTTGGTGCCCAATGGGTTGGTGGTGCAAGGTGTGCACTCGTGGCCAATGGCAAACACTGGGAAGTCGTCTGCACGGGGCATGGTGTAGTCCATGAAAGAACCCGTCAAAAGTTGACCGGTTTCTTTGTCGTATACGCAGTTTTCCATGAGCGCTTGGCCAATGCCTTGGACCAAACCGCCATGCACTTGGCCTTCCACAATCATGGGGTTGATGATGGTGCCAAAGTCGTCGACTGCGGTGAACTTGTCAATTTTGGTGACGCCCGTTTGTGGATCAATTTCCACTTCGCAGATATAAGTGCCTGCTGGGAACGTGAAGTTGGTGGGGTCGTAGAACGCAGTTTCGTTCAGGCCGGGTTCCAACTTGTCCAAGGGATAGTTGTGCGGCACATAAGCGGTGAGCGCAACGCTGCCAAATGGAATTTTCTTGTCAGTGCCTTTGACACTGAATTCGCCATTGGCAAACTCAATGTCGGCATCGCCTGCTTCCATGAGGTGAGCGGCAATTTTCTTGGCCTTGGCTTCAATTTTGTCGAGGGCGCGCATGAGTGCAGCGCCGCCCACAGAAATAGAGCGTGAGCCATAGGTGCCCATGCCGAAAGGCACGCGGCCGGTGTCGCCGTGAACGATGTCGACATTTTCAACGGGAATGCCCAAGCGCGCAGCCACCACCTGTGCAAAGGTGGTTTCGTGGCCTTGACCATGGCTGTGTGAGCCGGTGAACACAGTGACGCTGCCTGTGGGGTGCACTCGAACTTCGCCGCACTCAAACAAACCTGCGCGAGCGCCCAATGCGCCTGCCACATTGCTTGGGGCCAAGCCGCAAGCTTCGATGTAGCTGGAGTAACCAATGCCTCGCAGCAAACCTTTGGCTGCACTGGCAGCTTTGCGTGCGGGAAAGCCTGCCACATCGCCCAGTTTGTTGGCGTGGTTCATGAGAGCGTGGAAATCGCCGGTGTCGTATTGCAAAGCCACTGGCGTTTGATACGGGAACTGCGTGATGAAGTTCTTGCTGCGAATGGCGTCTTGGGTCATGCCCAATTCCCAAGCAGCACGAGACACAATGCGCTCGAGCAAGTAAGTGGCTTCTGGGCGACCTGCGCCGCGGTAGGCATCGACAGGCGCAGTGTTGGTGAACCAAGCATCTACTTCCACGTAGACCTGCGGTGTGGCGTACTGGCCGGCCAACAAAGTGGCGTAAAGAATAGTCGGAACCGCTGTTGAGAACGTAGACAGATAGGCACCTAAGTTGGCATCGGTGTGAACACGCAAAGCCAAGAATTTGCCGTCTTTGTCAATGGCCAACTCTGCGTGGCTAGAGTGATCACGGCCGTGTGCATCGCTTAAGAAAGCTTCTGAACGGTCGCAATTCCATTTGATGTTGCGATTGAGCTTTTTAGAAGCCCATGTCAGGCAAACATCCTCGGCGTACAAATAAATCTTGGCGCCAAAACCGCCGCCCACATCGGGGGCAATGACGCGCACTTTGTGTTCGGGCAAGCCCAGCACAAACGCTGTCATGAGCAAGCGCTCAACGTGCGGATTTTGATTTGACACGTACAGTGTGTACTCGTCGCTGGCGCGGTTGTAACTGCCAATGGCGGCGCGTGGCTCCATGGGGTTGGGCGCCAAGCGGTTGTTAATGAGGTCTAGCTTGGTGACGTGAGCAGCGCCGGCAAACGCGGCATCAACTGCAGCTTTGTCGCCAATGGCCCAGTTGTAGCAATGGTTGTTGGGAGCTTCTGCGTGAAGGGCCGTGGCCTTTTTGGCATGGCGCACATCGACCACTGCAGGCAGTACGTCGTATTCAACTTCCACCAACTCGGCAGCGTTCTTGGCTTGTTCCAAAGTTTCGGCTACCACCATGGCCACGTGGTCGCCCACATAGCGCACCTTGCCATTGGCAAGAATGGGATGCGGCGGCTCGTTCATGGGCTTGCCACTGGTGTCGGTAATGAGCCAGCCGCAAGGCAGGCCATTGATCTTGGCATCGACGACATCGGGGCCGTCTAGCACAGCCACCACACCAGGCGCTGCCAAGGCTTTGGCCTTGTTGATGCTTTTGATGTTGGCGTGAGCGTGAGGAGAGCGCACGAACACAGCGTGCGTCATGTTGTCTAAGCGAATGTCGTCGGTATAGTTGCCGGCGCCTGTGAGGAAGCGGTAGTCTTCCTTGCGACGCAAGGACTCACCAATGTGAGGAAGTTTGGAGAAATCTGATGCACCCATGGCGAGCTCCTTAAGCGTTCATGGCAGCAGAACCCTGCTGCACGGCTTTGACAATGTTTTGGTAACCGGTGCAACGGCACAGATTGCCTTCGAGCAATTCGCGAATTTCTAACTCGCTGGCCTTGGGGTGGCGTTTGGCAATGTCAACAGCGCTCATGACCATGCCGGTGGTGCAAAAACCGCATTGCAAACCGTGGCATTCTTTGAAGGCCGCTTGCATGGGGTGCATGGTGCCGTCGGCATGCGCCAAGCCTTCAATGGTGGTCACTTCAGCACCTTGGGCTTGTGCGGTGAGCATGTTGCATGACTTGACGGCACGGCCGTTGACATGAACGGTACAAGCACCACATTGGGCTGTGTCACAGCCAACGTGAGTGCCAGTGAGTTTGAGGTGCTCGCGCAGTGCGTTGACGAGCAATGTATTGGGGGCTGCGTCAACGGAAACTGATTTGCCGTTGACCTTCATTTGAACCTGCATGCGTAACTCCTGAGGGTGAATTTATCCTCCAGTAGATCACGCAGCAGGCACCTTGCTTTTAAGTACTTTCCCTTATGGTTTGAGTTTCATTTATTTTGCTTCTGCGCCATTGGTTGATGAACATGGGAATAACCATGGCAACGCCAACCAAACTGGCTGTGAGACTAGGCGCAATCATGAGCAATGCTGCAAATAAGCAAGAAAGTTGCTCCCAGCGTTTCATTTCCACAAACATGAACTTGCTTAAGGAGGCGGCCATGAGCGTGATGCCAAAAATACAGCCTGTGAAAGTGATGATGAAACTCTCCCAGGTGAAACCTTTGGCCACCAGCAGCAAAGAGGGTGAGAACACAAAGACGAAGGGTACCAAAGCTTTGGCCAGCCCTAAGCGGAAGGCCGTGTTACCGGTTTTAAAGGGGTCACTGCCGGCCATACCAGCCGCCGCATAAGCCGCCAACGCCACAGGGGGTGTGATATCGGCCAATACGCCGTAATAAAAAACAAAGAAGTGGGCCACCAAAGGCTCAACACCCAGACCCACCAAAGTGGGAGCTGCCACTGTGACCATGATGATGTAAGTGGCCGTGGTGGGTACACCGCAGCCCATCAAGACGCATACCAAACCCGTCATGATGAGCGCAGCCAGCAAGGTGAGGGTGTTCAAGGACATCCAGTCAGAGGGAATCACGCCGCCCATGACCGCTGAAATACTTTGCGCAGCTTGCGTGATGATGTAGCTGATTTTGAAACCCACACCGGTGAGTGTCACCACGCCAATCACGATGCCCACGGTAGCTGCTGCTGCACCTACTGCCAACGCATATTTGGCGCCAGTTTCGAGGGCTTCAACCAAGACATGTGGTTCGATACGACCCCGAACACCGCCCCAAATGTAGGCTACGGCACCCGTTAGGACAGCCACCACGAAGAGAACCATTTTGATGGTGCTGTTCTCGTTGCCAAAATCAGAAAAGGCGATGGTCATCAAGATGACGTGCATGCCAAGCAAAAGCGCCCAGTTTTTCAACTGATTGCCACTGACGCGTGTGGACATGCCCACAATGGCGCAAGAGCTGATGCCTACAAAGGCTGCTAAGTAAGGCGTACGCCCCGACACCAAGATGCTGATGAGTAAGGCCAAAGGAATGAGGGTGGGCCAACGCATTTGCAGGGATTCACGCAGACGTGGCATCTCTTCTTCTGTGAGTCCTCGAAGGCCATATCGCTTGGCTTCAAAGTGAACCTGCATGAAGACGCCAAAGAAGTGCATGAACGCAGGCACCACAGAGGCCGCGATGATGGTTTGATAAGGTACGTTCAAGAATTCAATCATCAAGAACGCAGCAGCGCCTAAAACGGGGGGCGTAATTTGGCCGCCCGTAGAGGAAGCCGCTTCAACGGCCGCTGCAAAATGTTTTTTGTAGCCCACCCGAATCATGGCGGGAATGGTCAGTGAGCCTACCGTGACGGCATTGGCCACGGAAGAGCCGCTGAGCATGCCAAACAAGGCGGATCCAAAGACGCTGACCTTGGCGGGTCCACCAGCGTAGCGGCCGGCAACGGTAGATGCAACATCAAGAAATAATTGACCTAAACCAATGCGTGTGGCCATGACGCCGAACAGCACAAAGTGAAACACGTAAGTGGCCACAACACCTACTGCCACACCATAAATGCCTTGGCTGGTGAGGTATTGGTGGTTGATCATCATCGACCAATTGGCACCTGCGTGTTTGAGTAACCCAGGAAAGTAGGGGCCAAGCAATGCATAGACGGTGAAGCCAATCGCAATGATCGGCAAAGGCCAACCCATGGAGCGCCTAGTGGCTTCAAGCAAAGAAATGAACAAGATGCTGCCCATGATGACGTCCATGTTGCTGGGGTTGCCCACGCGGAACATCAGGTCATCAAAGACATAAGGAATGTACAGAACACTCAAAGCACATGCGCCTGCTAAGAGCCAATCGACCAGCGGCACACCGCCTGGATTTAACAAAGAACTTTTGATGCTTCTCTCAGCAGAGGACGGGCTGAATGCAAAGACCAAAAAAATCATGCCCAGCACAAAAGCCAAGTGCACACCACGGTGCGTGATTTCTTGCAACAAACCAAAACCTGCCGTGTAGTAATGGAAGGCAGAAAGGGCAATCAAAAGCCATTTGACGATTTGGGTGGCCGGCGGCATGGTGGGCCGAAAGCGCATCTCGGGATCAAACTTTTCTTCGAGCTCTTGTAGCTTTTGATCTTCGGGTAGCAGGGTGGCAGCGGTCATGAAAATACTCTGGAAACTTCAAGTTAAAACGGGCGAGTTAACCATCGGTTAACCCGCCCGTAGGCATTTAACAAAGCGTTAAATTACTTCAACACACCGGCTTCGCGGTAGTATTTTTCCGCACCAGGGTGGAAAGGAATGCCAGCGCCTTGCACAGCATTTTTCAAAGTAATGAGTTTGCCTTTGGCGTGGCCAGCAGCCAGTGCTTTTTGGGTGGACTCGCTGTACAAAGCTTTGGTGATTTGATAGATGGTTTCAGTGTCAGCTTTGGCGCTGGTGACCCATTGAGCGCCGACTGACAATGTGTTGACAGCGTCAACATCTTTGTAAGTGGCAGCAGGAACGTTATCGACAGCAAAGAAACTGCTGGTGTTGCGCAAGGCTTGAGCTTGTGCACCTTCAATGGGCAACAAAGCAATGCCACCGCCACTTGAAGCCAACTCGGCAATGGCGCCTGCAGGTGCACCACCCACAAAGAAGAAGGCATCCAAAGCGCCGTCTTTCATTTTGTCAGCGGCTTGGTTGGGCTTGATGTACTCAGGCCTGATTTCAGATTCTTTGATGTTGTAGGCCGCCAAGATGAGGCGGGCATTGACCAAAGTGCCAGAGCCTGGCTCGTCTAAAGCAACGCGCTTGCCTTTGAGTTCAGAAATACTTTTGATGCCAGAAGATTTTTTGACCACCACGTGAATAGTTTCGGGGTAGAGGTTGGCAATCAGGCGCAAGTCTGGAATATTGGGCTTGCCTTCATAAATGCCAGTGCCTTTTTGGGCCCATGTGGCCACATCAGACTGAGAGAAACCTGATTCCATGGCGCCACTGGCCACGCCATTGACGTTGGCCACAGAGCCGTTGGTGGCTTGTGCGGTGGCAATCAGTTTGCCAGGAATGGAAACGGCATTGGCAATCATGCCGCCGACGGGGTAATAAGTACCTGCGGTGCCGCCCGTGCCAATGCGGAAAAATGATTGCGCTTGAGCGCTGGTGCTGAGCGTGAGGGCCATGGGCAATGCCACGGCCATGCCGATGGCCAAACGACGTGCAACTTGATCAATTTGACAGTGTAAAGCCCAAAATAGGTCAGAACCAGCGATCCGATTAAATGCACGCCGGCTGTGCTGAACGCTAGCAGCAAGCGTCCCTGTTGAAGCATGCCCACCACTTCTGCTGAAAAAGTTGAAAAAGTGGTGAGTGCACCTAAAAAGCCAGTGATGCAGAAAAGTCGCCATTCAGGATCGATTTGAGGCATATTTTGAAAAATGCCCACGCCAACGCCTACCAAATATCCCCCAATGAGATTGGCGGCCAAAGTACCCCAAGGAAAAATGCCCTCTTCAGATGAAGTGGGGTTGAGCCATAAGCCCAATTGCCAGCGCGCCAGAGCACCCAAGCACGCACCTGTACAAATGGCAATCACAGAGAGCATGTCAATTACCTTTGCTTAAAAGGGAGGCCCCTCCGCATCGCTTGCGGCCTCTGCAAACACATTTTCGCCGCCCAGTGCTTCAATCACATCTTTCAGCATAGGCCCCAGCATGCCGGTGCTCAGCACCACATCGGCATCAAACTTGTCTTCACCCTCTGCGCTGATGGCCTCAGGTTCAGTGCCATCTAGAAAAGTCACTTTTTTGAGTTGCAAACTTTCGGTTAGAACGAAGCTGGCTTTGCCTTCCCAACTGAGCGCCAATTGGGTGGGCAGTTTGCCCTCTCGCACATGTTTGCGCACTTCTTCGGTGCTGAGAATGTGTCTTGTGTACTTCACCATGGGCTGATCTTCTGCGCCAGACTTCAAGACACATTCTTTTTCAACGCTCAAAGAACGTGGAACTTCGTCTGGGTCTGTAGCTAAAAGCCATGCAGCCATACCTGTTTGGGGAGATGTGGCGGTTTGCAACAAGTTCAAGTCGAGGCCTGGCAATGCACGCACCAATTGCGTGATCACCTCATCTGCCTTGCCTGTGCTGCCTGCGTCGATGGCCAACAAGCGATCTTTGGCGTTGATCCAGACCATGACCGCACCTTGTTTGGCGAAGGCTTGGGGCAGCAAGCTGTGCAAAATGTCTTCGCGCATTTCACGCGTTTCTTTTTTGCCAGGTTTACGGCCTGTTTGGGCTTCTATTTCTTGTGCTTGAAGTTCAGCTTTGCGTTTGACCACGGAAGAGGGGACAGCTTTGGTTTCTATCAGAAGTTTGGCAATCCACTGACCGCCGATGGACTCTAGCAAAGGCCCGTTGGCAACATTGCGAGGCTCTGTCCAGCCAACTGATTTGTCTTGTCCGGGGGTGCACTCTGTAAATCGGTTGGCAGAGAGCGCTGCTTCAATTTCTGGTACGGTAGCGTTCCAGTTGGGCCCAATTCGGTAGGCCATGACATTTTTAAACACGAAATTCCTTTGGATATCCTTTGACATTGCGTCAAATCACTCGACATCATAGAGGATGTATTTGGGTAAAAACTGCAGGTGAGAACAGAACTTCACATGAGCTCAGCAACGATTGTTCAAACAGGTTCTAAACCCTGGGGTGTTCTGATGCTGGATACTCAGTTTCCGCGTTGGATGGGCGATATTGGCTGCCCTGTTGGATGGCCTGTTGATTTGCGCTATCAAAAAGTTAAGGGCATGTTTCCAAAGGAAATTGTCAGAAGTTCGGAAACACTGCAGCAGCACGATGTACTGCCTTTGTTTGTAAAAGCCGCAGAAGACTTAATGACACAAGGTGTTGGTGGCATCACAACAAGTTGTGGTTTTTTAGTTTTGCTTCAAAATGAATTGCAATCTCGTTTGCCAGTGCCTGTGTTCACATCAAGTTTGTTGTTGCTGCCACAATTGTTGGCAGACAATGCAACAGTCGGTGTATTGACAATGGATGAGCTTGCGCTGGGAGATGCGCATTTTCTTGCTGCTGGCGTTTTACACAAAGACCTGTCCAGACTCAGAATACAAGGTGTTTCGGGCGAGGAAGAATTTGCAAGTGCCATTATGGAAAATCGCTTGCAGATGAATTTTGAAGCGGCGCAGAGAAGCGTGGTTTCTGCCGCAGTAGCACTGCAGAAAAAGTCGCCAGAGTTGCGTCATGTGGTGCTGGAATGCACCAACATGCCGCCCTACGCCAAGGCCATCGAGGTTGCTACAGGCTGGCAGTTGCACAGCCTGCATCAACTGCTCAAAGCTTCATCTGCTGAGGCATCCAAGTGACAATGAGTCATGCCCTGCAAGACGAACAGGTTGAACCCGACAGGCGGCGTGATTTGCGCCATCTCAACCACCAGCACAATGAAAATACCAAACCACAAAGGATCGATACCCGCCTTTTGAACGGTGGGCATGATGACGCCCATGGTGAGGACCACCATGGAGATACCGTCTAGAAAACAACCGAGTACGATATAAAAAACAGTAAGTGCCAAAATGAGTTCGAATTGGCTAAGCCCTAGGGTAGCAATCCATTCTGCCAAGTGCCTTGGGAGGCCAATGTAGCCCATCGACAAAGTTAAGAAGGATGCGCCAGCCAAAATCAGGGCAATCATGCAGTAGAGCCGAGTAGCACCCATCAAGGATTCTTTGAAGCTAGACCAGTTGAGCGAACCTTGAGCCGCAGACAAAACCATGGCGCCAACAACGCCGACAGCGGCTGCTTCAGTGGCAGTGGCAATACCAGCATAAATGGAGCCGAGTACCGCAATAAAAAGTTTGGCAATAGAAACATCGGCCGTGACGCCATACACGATCATGATGATGGAGGGCGGAATGAGCAAACCAAGTGTGCCGGCACCGGCCAAGGTGCCTATGACCATGTTGTCTGGATAACCTCTTTGGGACAGCTCAGGCAAGGTCATTTTGCCAATGGTGGCGCAAGTCGCTGCCGACGATCCCGATACGGCCGCAAAGATGGTGCACCCAGCGACGTTGGTGTGAAGCAAGCGCCCAGGTAGTGCTTGCAGCCAAGGTGCTAAGCCTTTGAACATGTCTTGACTCAGGCGTGTTCTAAAAAGAATTTCACCCATCCATATAAACAAGGGCAAGGCTGTGAGTGTCCAGCTCGACGAAGAGCCCCAGATGGTGACTGACATGGCATCGCCTGCAGGACGGCTGCTGAACAATTGCATGCCCACCCAAGCCACACCTGACAAAGACAGACCGATCCAAACACCGCTGCCTAAAATTAAAAACAGCGTGACAACCAGCAAGGCTGTGATGAAAAGGTCATTCATGTTTATTCGTTGTGAAGTGCTGCATCTGACTGCGCAGATTCTCGTTTGCCTAAGCATTCCAGAATGAACTCATCTACAAAGGCGACTGCCAAAATGAGCGTGCCTAGGGCCATGGCAATTTGTGGAATCCACAAAGGGGTTGCGTCGTTACCGGTAGAGATGTCGTGAAATGTGAAGGACTGCCATGACAGCCTGATGCTGTAGTAGGCCAACAAACAAGCAAGAAGGGAGGCCATACCAAGTGCCCACAACTCAATGCCTTTGAGCCAACCGCCTTTAAAGCGACTGATTAAAACTGTGACTCGAATATGTTCACCGCGCTTCAAGGTGTGAGCGAGTGCTAAAAATCCGCTGGCCGCCATGCAATAGCCAGCATAGGCATCGGTGCCTCTGATGTGAAAGTTAAACTCTCGGCCAATGATGGACAACAAAACCATCAGCAGCATGGCGCACATGAAAAGCGCCGCCAAAGAGGCGGCGCTGTCATAGATGCGGTTTAAAAAAACACGCATCGTGAATCAAGGCTTCTTGTACGCATCTACCAAGGCTTTGCCTTCAGGCCCTGCCTTATCTAGCCATTCTTTCAACATCACATCGCCGACTTTTTTCATGTCCGCTTTGAGTTGAGCAGATGGCGCCACAATGTTCATGCCGTTTTTCTTGAGCAAGTCAATGTACTCGCCGTTTTTAGCTTGTGACACTTTCCAGCCGCGGGTATCTGCATCTGCGCCGGCTTTCAAGACGGCTTGTTTGGTGGCGGCATCGAGGGCGTCAAAGGCAGCTTTGTTCATGATGACTGCGTTTTTTGGAAGCCAAGCTTGCGTGTCGTACCAGTACTTGATGTGCTCGTAAGTTTTAGAGTCGTAGCCTGTTGAGCCAGATGACATGTAGCTTTCAACCACGCCAGTGGCCATGGCTTGGGACAATTCGGCGGCTTGAACCGTGACGGGTTGAGCGCCCACCAACTCTGCAATTCGAGCTGTTGAAGGGCTGTAAGCGCGCCACTTCACGCCTTTTAAATCGGCTGCTGAGTTGATCGGCTTTTTCACATAGATGCCTTGCGGAGGCCATGCCACTGAATACAGCAACATCATGCCTTGTTCGCCTAACTTCTTCTCGAGGAAAGGACGTTGAACTTTGTAGAGCTTGAATGATTCTTCATAGCTATCGGCCAAGAATGGCAGGCCGTCAGCGCCAAACAATTGCCATTCGTTTTGGAAATTGGCCAGCAAAATTTCACCAATTTGAGCCTGGCCGCCTTGAACCGCGCGCTTGATCTCTGGCGCTTTAAACAGGGAGGCATTGGCGTGCACTGTAATTTTCAGCTTGCCGCCAGTTGCTTTGTCGACGTCATTGGCAAATTGAACCAAGTTCTCTGTGTGGAAATTGCTGGCGGGGTAAGCCGCTGGCAAGTCCCATTTGGTTTGGGCTTGGGCAGATGTCAAGCCAGAAAAGGCAATGACAGTGGTGGCCAGTGCCAGGGAAAGATGACGTCTTTTCATGTGAACTCCGTTGAGTAAAAAAGTTGAACTGCTTTGCAAGATTATCATTGTCTGCGAAGCAAAATACAGGCCCAATTGACCACTGTGCAATGCAGAACTCAAAGTGTAGTCTGAAAGGATTAACATCTTGCTTCATTCAACGCCAATGCGATTAGGGAAAACGCTGAAGCTAGGGCGGGACTTAAAGGAAATACCAATGGCGAGCTTACCGTCTAGAAACATGTGGCAATTCTGGATTGATCGAGGGGGCACTTTTACTGACATTGTTGGCAAGCGGCCGGATGGCAGTTTGGTCACGCACAAGTTGTTGTCTGACAATCCAGATCAGTACAAAGATGCGGCGGTGGCTGGTATGCGGCACTTGCTTGGCCTGAAAGCCCATGAGACGGTCAGCCCCAAAATGGTGAGTTCCGTCAAGATGGGCACCACGGTGGCCACCAATGCACTTTTAGAGCGAAAAGGTGAGCGCACCTTATTGGTCACCACACGCGGCTTTCGCGATGCACTGCGAATTGCCTACCAAAATCGCCCTCGCTTGTTCGATCGGCACATTGTGTTGCCCGAATTGCTATACAGCGCAGTGGTGGAGGCTCAAGAGCGCATGTCGGCGCAAGGTGATGTGCTTGAGCCTTTGAATGTCGATGAGCTGCGCCCTCAATTGCAAGCGCAGTTTGACGCTGGCATTCGCAGCGTGGCCATTGTGTTCATGCATGCCTACCGCTATCAACAACATGAAGCCTTGGCTTCAGACTTGGCCCGTCAAATTGGCTTTACCCAAATTAGCACCTCGCACCAAACCAGTCCCTTGATGAAGTTTGTGAGTCGCGGCGACACCACCGTGGTCGATGCCTATTTGTCACCCATCTTGCGTCGCTATGTCGATCAAGTGGCCAGCGAAATGCCGGGCGTTAAATTGATGTTCATGCAGTCCTCTGGTGGCCTCACTGATGCGCATGCCTTTGCTGGTAAAGATGCTATTTTGAGTGGGCCCGCTGGCGGCATTGTGGGCATGGCACGCACTGCCGAAGGCGCTGGGCACAGCAAGGTGATTGGCTTTGACATGGGCGGCACCTCCACCGATGTGTCGCATTACGCAGGGCAATTTGAGCGAGAGTTTGAAACGCAAGTGGCGGGCATTCGAATGCGTGCTCCCATGATGAGCATTCACACGGTGGCGGCTGGTGGCGGATCCCTGCTGCAGTTTGATGGTGCCAGATTGAGAGTGGGGCCACAAAGTGCTGGCGCCAACCCAGGGCCGGCCAGTTACAGACGTGGCGGTCCATTGGCCGTGACCGATGCCAATGTGTTGGTCGGAAAAGTTCAGCCTGATTTTTTCCCGGCGGTCTTTGGACCTGAAGGCGATCAAAGACTGGATGCCAATGCCGTTGCGGCTAAATTTTCGGCGATGTCTTTGCAAATGAATCGTTCCGCTGAATCAGTTGCCGATGGCTTTTTGCGAATTGCAGTTCAGCAAATGGCCAATGCCATTAAGAAAATTTCTGTGGCCCGTGGTTACGACGTCACGCGCTACACCTTGCAATGCTTTGGGGGCGCCGGTGGCCAGCACGCATGCTTGGTGGCCGATGCCTTGGGCATGAAACAAGTTTATGTGCATCCATTGGCCGGCGTGTTGTCAGCCTATGGCATGGGCTTGGCCGATCAAAGTTTGATTCGTGAGCAGGCTGTGGAGTTGCGCTTAACGCCAGAGAACATGCCAGCCTTATTGTCCCCCTTGAAGGCTTTGAGTGAAGCTGCGCGCATGGCTTTGTCTCAGCAAGCCTTGGGCGACACCATTGAGTTGCATCAGCGAGTTCACGTTCGTTACGAAGGCAGTGACTCGGCGCTCATGGTGCCCATGGGTTCCTTGCCTGAAATCACGCAAGGGTTTGAAGCGGCTTACCGCCAACGCTTTGCTTTTTTGATGACGGGCAAGGCCTTGATGGTGGAAGCGGTTTCTGTAGAGGCCGTCATCAAGGGCGATACACCTGTTGAATTGCCTCAACCCGTCAATGCAGTTCGCGATGTACCCAAGCGTGCCACCGTTCGGATGTTCACTGCGGGATCGGATGGCGAATCTCGCTGGTGGGATGCGGGCTTGTTTGTGCGCGAAGATTTACGCATCGGTGATCAGCTCACAGGACCCGCCATCATTGCAGAAAAAAATGCCACCACCGTGGTAGAGCCGGGTTGGCAAGCCCACGTGACAGCGCTTGATCATCTGCTGTTAAGCCGCATGGAAGCGCGGCAAACCAAGTACGCTGCGGGCACCACCGTCGACCCCGTGTTGCTGGAGGTTTTCAATAATTTGTTCATGAACATTGCGGAGCAAATGGGCTTGCAACTTCAGAATACAGCCTACTCCGTCAACATCAAAGAGCGTTTGGATTTCTCTTGCGCTTTGTTCAGCGCCGAAGGACATCTGATTGCCAATGCGCCGCACATGCCTGTCCATTTGGGCAGCATGGGAGAGAGCATTAAAACGGTCATTCGCGAGAACAAAGATCACATGCAACGTGGCGATGTTTTTGTCTTGAACGACCCTTACCATGGTGGCACTCACTTGCCCGATGTGACGGTCATCACGCCAGTCTTTTTAGAAGGTGCATTAAAACCTGAGTTTTATGTCGGCTCCCGCGGTCATCATGCCGACATTGGCGGCACCACGCCCGGTTCGATGCCTCCGTTCTCCACCACCATTCAAGAAGAAGGCGTGCAGATCAACAACGTAAAGTTGGTGGCCCAAGGTGTGTTGCAAGAGCAGACCATGCTGAACCTGCTGTCTAGCGGTCAATACCCCAGTCGCAATCCGCAGCAAAACATGGCGGACTTGCGTGCACAGTTGGCGGCCAACGAAAAAGGTGTGCAAGAACTGCGCAAGATGGTCGATGAATTTGGTTTGGAAGTGGTGCAGGCCTACATGCGCCATGTGCAAGACAATGCCGAAGAATCTGTGCGCCGTGTCATCACACGTTTGAAAGATGGCGAATTCACATTGCCTTTGGACAACGGTGCGCAAATCAAAGTGGCGGTTCGCGTGAATGCACAAAGTCGAAGTGCAGAGATTGATTTCACGGGTACCAGTGCGCAGCAAACTAACAACTTCAATGCGCCTACCGCTGTTTGCATGGCCGCCGTTTTGTACGTGTTCAGAAGCTTGGTGAACGACGACATTCCTTTGAATGCGGGTTGTTTGAAACCTTTGAAGGTGATCATTCCAACAGGCTGCATGCTCAACCCGAATTTCCCAGCCTCTGTGGTGGCCGGCAATGTAGAAACATCGAGCTGCATTACCAATGCCTTGTTTGGCGCTTTGGGTGTGATGGCGGGCAGTCAGCCCACCATGAACAACTTCACCTTTGGCAATGCCAAGTACCAGTACTACGAAACCATTTCGGGTGGCAGTGGGGCCGGCGTGTTGTTGGACGATACCGGTCACATCACTTCAGGCTTCAATGGCACATCGGTGGTGCAAACGCACATGACCAATTCGCGATTAACCGATCCTGAAATTTTAGAATTTAGATTTCCTGTTCGTTTGGACAGTTATGCCTTGCGCGAAGGTTCGGGTGGACACGGTAAGTGGTCGGGTGGCATGGGCGGTGTACGGCGTATTCGTTTCTTAGAGCCCATGACGGCCAGCATCTTGTCCAATGGCCGCATTCACCCCGCATTTGGTGTGGCAGGCGGTCAGCCGGGTGCGCCAGGAATTAACCAAGTGAGACGTAAGGACGGCAGTGTCGAAGTTTTAAAACACATTGGCCAGGTAGAAATGGCGCCTGGCGATGTGTTTGAAATTCACACGCCAGGCGGTGGTGCTTATGGCACCCCAGATGCCTAAAAAAACCAACTTCTGAGGCAGGTGGCCAACTTAAGACTTGCCTGATTTTGGCTTTTCGGATTGTGCCGCCTTGGCGGGTTCAGGGTTGCTGCCGCCTTGGTAGCCCGAGCCATTCACTGTCAGCCCTTGCGATGAAAACTTGGCTGAACTTTTCTCGCCCATGCCGCTGACGCGGTGCATGAGATCGGGCCAGTCTTTGAAACTGCCTTTGTTGCGTTCTTTCAAAATTTTGCCAGACAGGGAAGGCCCAATGCCTTTGATGCCGTCTAGTTCGGCCGCACTGGCTTTGTTGACATCGACAGCGGCAAAGCTGGACAAAGAAAACAGCAGGGCTGCGAGGGCTAAGATTTTTTTCAACATGTTCAATTCCTAAAGATCGCACCACCACTGCGGTGATGCAGCCTCTATTCAACTGCTGAATTCTTGTGAGCAGTGAAGTTTGCAAGCCAAGGACAGGGTCTGCAATTCACTGAAAGTAAGCCCTTAACAAGTGCTTACTTTTTGAGCCTTAAAGCTCTTCAACTCTGCGCGGGGGGTAGCTGTCCCAAGCCTGGCAACCCGGGCAATGCCAGAAATGTTCTTTGGCTTCAAAACCACAAGCCGCACAACGGTATCGCGACAAGGGCCGAGAAGCTTGCTCTAGCGCTTTTTGCACAGGTCCGCGGGTTTCATCGCCACCTAAATCAGCGCCCGCCAACCAACGCGATGCCGCCAAAAGGGAGGGTTGTTTTTGGAGATGCTCGATGTAGCGTTGGCGTGTGTGTGCTTCGCTGTCGGCACTTGTTTTTTCAAGGCTCACAATGGCGTCCATCACATCGATGCAGGGACTTTGTTCGTAGTGCGACTTGAGCAATGCCAAGGTTTGAGGCACACGCTGAGAGGTTTGAGCGGCCATGACCAAGCTGGGTGCCGCCAAGGGCGCTGCAACCGAAGACGATTCAAACAGTTGGCTTAAGGTGTCGCATGCCAGAGTGGCTTGGTTCATGTTCAATTGAAGTTGCCCCAGCAGCAAGCGGGGACGAGGTGCTTCTGGCGCTTCTTGGATGGCATTGAGCAGCAATTGAGAAGCGCCGGCGCTATCGCCTTGTGCATTGAGTTCGCGGGCCTGTTCGCAAAGGTAATGGGCTTTGCGAACAGAGAAACTCACTTCGCCAGAGCCCTCTAATTGCTCTGCCACTTGACGGGCTTGCGGCCACTCGCGAGAACGTTCGTAAATGGCCAGGCGTGCCAACCTGGCTTGTCCTTCAAACGCGGTGCCCTCTAGCTTTCGCAGAGCGTCTTCTGCGCGGTCTAGCAAGCCAGCTTTGACAAAATCTTTGGCCAATGCATTTTGGGCGCGTTGTCGGTCGGCGGTACTGAGATCGCCGCGAGACAGCAAATGTTCATGAACTCGAACTGCGCGCTCGTACTCGCCGCGCCGGCGAAATAAATTGCCCAATGCGAAATGCAACTCGGAAGTGTCTGGATCGTTTTGAACCGCTTCAATGAAGGCATCAATGGCCTTGTCTTGTTGCTCGTTCAATAAAAAATTCAGTCCTTTGAAGTAGGCGCGAGGTGCTTGGCGGTTGTCGATGCGCAATTGGCGTAAATCGAGTCTGGAAGCCAACCAGCCCAAACCAAATGCGGCGGGCAGCCCCACCAAAATCCAAATCAGATCAAGTTCCATGAGAGGCTTCCGGCTGTTCTGGGTTGGTTGTCGTTGCTGTGTTGGCCTGCACAGACTTGGCTGCTTGTTTTTGACGCCACCAACGGGGCACCATGCCTAGAACGCCCACCACCAAGCCTAGCGCAAAGGCCGTTAAAACAATGAGCACCATGGGCGAGCGCCATTGGGTTCCAAAGAAAAAGTAAACCTTGGCCTCGTGCTGGTTGTTCAGCGCAAAGGCAAATAAAGTAAAAAAGACAGCGGCGTTCAGTGTCCACTGAAGCAGCTTGAGAAATTGTTTCATGAATGGCCTCAGACAGCCTTGTCATTCTAAGGCGATGGCATGCCAAGGCAACAAAAAAGGCCCTTCTAGGGGCCTATTTATTAAGTGCTGGTTTGCTTCAGCTCAGTCTGACTTGCCGTGCAGTACGTCCAAAGAGCCTTGGTCTACGGCTTCTCGCAATGCTTTGCCAGGTTTAAAGTGGGGCACGCGCTTTTCAGGAATTTGCACGCTTTCGCCAGATCGGGGGTTGCGACCCACGCGGGGAGGGCGGCGGTTGATGGTGAAACTGCCAAAGCCACGGATCTCGATTCGATGGCCTTTGACCAAAGCTTCGCTCATGGCGTCCAGCACCGTTTTGACGGCAAATTCAGCGTCACGGTGGGTTAACTGCTCAAAGCGAGCAGCCAAAGCTTCAACGAGGTCGGAGCGGGTCATTTCGAAAAGCGATTTTGCAAGAGGCAAAGAAAAAGCCTCTGGCTCAGCCCCGAAAGGGCCAAGCTAGAGGCTTTGATCTTCAGCCGATCATTCTGCTGAATCGTTGTTGTCCAACTTGGCACGCAACAAAGCGCCCAAGCTGGTGGTGCCAGCGTTTTCGCGTGAAGACTGTTGGCTGAGTGAGGCCATGGCTTCACTTTGATCAGCAGCATCTTTGGCCTTGATGGACAACTGGATGTTGCGTGTCTTGCGATCGACGTTGACGACCACAGCCGTGACTTCGTCACCTTCTTTGAGCAAGCTGCGAGCGTCTTCCACGCGATCGCGTGAAATTTCGCTGGCGCGCAAATAGCCGATGATGTCTTCGCCCAAGTCGATTTCAGCGCCACGTGCGTCCACAGTTTTGACTTTACCGGTCACTGTTTGACCTTTGTCGTTCAATGTGACGAAAGTGGTGAATGGATCGCCGTCGAGTTGTTTGATGCCCAAGCTGATGCGCTCGCGCTCCACGTCGACTGCCAACACGATGGCTTCAACGTCTTGACCCTTCTTGTAGTTGCGAACAGCGGCTTCGCCGGTTTCGTTCCATGACAAGTCGGACAAGTGAACCAAACCGTCGATGCCAGCGGCCAAGCCCACGAACACACCGAAGTCGGTGATGGACTTGATCGGGCCTTTAACGCGGTCGCCACGCTTGGTGTTTTGAGCGAAGTCTTGCCAAGGGTTGGCGCGGCACTGCTTCATGCCCAAGCTGATGCGGCGCTTGTCTTCGTCGATTTCCAAAACCATGACTTCGACTTCGTCGCCCAATGACACGATCTTGGAAGGTGCCACGTTCTTGTTGGTCCAGTCCATTTCAGAAACGTGCACCAAGCCTTCGATGCCGGGTTCGAGTTCGACAAACGCGCCGTAGTCGGCGATGTTGGTGATCTTGCCGAACATGCGGGTGCTTTGTGGGTAGCGGCGGTTGACGCCCATCCAAGGATCGTCGCCCATTTGCTTGAGGCCCAAGGACACGCGGTTTTTCTCGGTGTCGAACTTGAGGATCTTGGCGGTAATTTCTTGACCGGCTTGCACCACTTCGGAAGGGTGACGAACACGGCGCCATGCCATGTCGGTGATGTGCAGCAAACCATCGATGCCGCCCAAGTCGACGAATGCACCGTATTCGGTGATGTTCTTGACCACACCATGAACCACGGAACCTTCGCGGAGGTTTTCCATCAGTTTGGCGCGCTCTTCGCCCATGGAGGCTTCGACCACAGCACGGCGTGACAATACGACGTTGTTGCGCTTGCGGTCCAACTTGATGACCTTGAATTCCATGGTCTTGTTTTCGTACGGTGACAGGTCTTTGGTAGGACGTGTGTCAACCAATGAACCTGGCAAGAAAGCACGAATGCCATTGACCAACACAGTGAGGCCGCCTTTGACTTTGCCGCTGGTGGTGCCAGTGACGAATTCGCCGGATTCCAAAGCTTTTTCCAATGACAACCATGAGGCCAAACGCTTGGCAGTGTCACGGCTCAAAATGGTGTCGCCGTAGCCGTTCTCGATGGAACCGATAGCCACAGAAACGAAATCGCCAACTTGGACTTCGATTTCGCCCAAATCAGATTTGAATTCTTCTAGGGGGACGTAGGCTTCAGATTTGAGGCCGGCGTTCACAACCACGAAGTTGTGTTCGATGCGAACAACTTCAGCGGTGATCACTTCGCCTGTGCGCATTTCCGTGCGCTTCAGTGATTCTTCAAATAGGTCTGCAAAAGATTCTGACATTCAAGTTCCTAATCCACAAAAAGGTCTGACGACTGCACCATTGCGTCGTTAACAAGGCTCATTGCGGCGGTTGTGTGCGTTTTCACGCGGGTTAAGTTGTTGAACCACAAGGCCAGTGCGCATGCAGCGCGGATGGAGCCTTGTGGGCCGGTTCAAGTCTTCTGTTTAAGTTCTTTTTGAATTTGAAATTAAACAGGGAAGGCTTGTTTGCTTTGCCACCAGTCAAGGACCTGAACCACCGATTGCTCGATGCCCAACTCTGAGTTGTCTAGCAGCATTGCGTCTTGTGCTGGCTTTAAGGGCGCCACGCTGCGAGATGTGTCTCTTGCGTCGCGAGCCTCTAAGTCAGCCCGAAGATCGGCGATTTTAGCCTGAAAACCTTTAGAAATCAATTGCTTATAGCGTCTGTCGGCTCTTTTTGCGGCACTGGCGGTCAAAAACACCTTCAAAGGCGCGCCAGGAAAGATGACCGTGCCCATGTCTCGGCCGTCTGCCAAAAGGCCTGGCAGGCGCTGAAAGCTGTGTTGAAGCGCCACCAAAGCCACCCGAACGGCTGGCAACGTGGAGACCTTGGAGGCGTTCATGCCGCCTTCTTCGCTGCGAATGGCATCTGTCACATCGTGGTTGTTCAACAAAACTTTGTCGCCGTCAAAACGCACCGGTAACTTTTCGGCCATGGTGGCAATGGCTGTTTCGTTGTTGCTTTCCAAACTCAGGCCTGCCTGCAATGCGGCATAGGCCGTCACGCGGTAAAGGGCACCTGAGTCAAGGTAGTGATAGCCCAAGCGCTGCGCAACAAGGCTGGAAAGAGTCCCTTTGCCAGACGCGGTAGGGCCATCGATGCAAATCACGGGTATGCGGTTTGCAGGTGTTTGCGTGAGCGAGAACAGTGCCTCGAAGTAATCTGGAAAAGTTTTGGCCACGCACTTGGGGTCTTCAATGCGAACCGCTTGTTGGTCTGGATTAAAAGCTGCCAATGAGAAGCACATGGCCACGCGGTGGTCGTCATAGGTGTGAATGCTGGCTGCGCGCCACTGACCTGCTGGCAGGGGGTGAATGCGCAACCAATCGGGTCCTTCTTCGACGTGCGCACCCAATTTGCGCGATTCTTTGGCCATGGCCGCAATGCGATCGGTTTCTTTCACACGCCAACTGGCAATGTTGCGCAAAGTGCTGGGGCCATCTGCATACAAAGCCATCACAGCCAGGGTCATGGCGGCATCAGGAATGTGATTGCAATCTAGGTCGATGGCCTTGAGAGGCCATGCGCCGCGTTTGATTTCTAAGTTGTTGGGACCACTTTCAATGTGCGCGCCCATTTGAGCGGCAGCTTCCATGAAGCGAATGTCGCCTTGAATGGACGATGCGCCGACGCCTTCAATTCTCACAGCTTGCTGGGTAGCGGCAATGGCACCCAAGGCAATAAAGTAGCTGGCTGAAGAAGCATCTGCTTCCACATGAATTTCGCCAGGCGATTTGTAATGACTGCCCGCAGGAATGGTGAATCTCTGCCAACCGTCACGTTTCACATCAATGCCATAGCGCGACAACAAATTCAAAGTGATTTCAATGTAGGGCTTGGAGATGAGTTCGCCGATCACTTCAATCACGATGTCTTTTTGCGCGGCCAAGGGCAATGACATTAGGAGTGCAGTCAGAAATTGGCTGGACACATCGCCGCGAACTTGAATGGGCTTGTCGAGTTGCAAATGGGGCGTCAAAACGCGCAATGGCGGATAGCCGTCATTGCCTAAATAATCAATCTGACAACCCAGCAAACGCAGCGCATCGACCAAGTCACCAATGGGGCGTTCGTGCATGCGCGGCACGCCCTTGAGCGTGAAGTCGCCGCCCATGACAGCCAATGCGGCGGTCAGTGGGCGCATGGCGGTGCCAGCATTGCCCATGAAAAATTCAATGGGTGTTGTGGGTTTTTTCATGGCAGGAGATGTGCCATTTAAAGTGGGCTGCCCCAAGCCTGTGATGCAAACACTGTTGGTGCCAAGCTTGGGTTCAACCCCGCAACCCAATTGGCGCAGTGCAGTCAACATGACACGCGTGTCGTCTGAATCTAGAAGGTCATGCACCCAAGTGCTGCCTTCGCACAATGCAGACAACAGCAACACCCGATTTGAAATACTTTTAGAGCCTGGCAGGGTGACTGTGCCGCCTGCTTGCTGCAAAGAGGGAATGTCTAGAAACGCGGTGGCAAACATATGAGAAAAATTATGCCTTAGGCGCCTGATTGGCGCCGATTCGCCACTTAAAGCGCAAATCACTGGCTTGTCGAATCATGTCCTCAAGTGCTTTGGGATGCTTGGCTTCAATGGCTTTTTCAAATTCTTCTAAGGCATCTTTGAAGTGCGCAATTTGAAGCAAGACTTGTTCACGGTTGGTGGTCAGAATGTCGCGCCAAACAACGGGATCACTGGCCGCAATGCGGGAGAAATCTCTAAAACCAGGGCCACCCAGTGCAATTAAGTCGGCGCCATTTTTTTGCTGAAAGATGCCACGAATCAAAGCATAGGCCAACACATGTGGCATGTGGCTCACTGCTGCAAAGGCTGCGTCATGTGCAGCAGGGCTAAGCTCAGTGATGAAGCTGCCCAAACTCTGCCAGATTTGTTTGGCAAGTTGAACCTGCGATGCGCCCGAGCTTGCCATGGGGGTCATGATCAGTGCGCGATCTTTGTACAGATCGGCATCGGCGTGTTCAACGCCAGCAACTTCTTTGCCTGCTATTGGATGTACCGGAACAAAGCAATGAAGTTTGTCGCCCAATGTGTTGAGAGCCGCGGCCACAATGTCTGATTTTGTGGAGCCAACTTCCATCAGCAAGGCATCTGATCGCAAGGCGGGTGCTATGGCTTCAAAGCAAGCGTTTGTGGCTGTGACAGGTACCGCTAGCAAAACCAAGTCAGCACCTTGCACAGCTTGCGCAATACTGTCTTCAGCGGCGTCAATCACGCCCATGCTGAGTGCCTTTTGCCGAGACGATGCCGAGGCACTGTAGCCCACAATGTGTTGGGCCCAGCCGGCTTCCCGAGCGGCCAGTGCAAACGAGCCGCCCATCAAGCCGCAGCCAATGAGAGCGACTTTTTCAAATTTCATTCTGGGATGGGGTAAGAACCCAAAACCTTGTAGAACGCGCACAGACCTTGGAGCTCTTGCAAGGCTGCCGCCACATGCGGCTCAGAAATATGACCTTGAATGTCGATGTAGAAATAGTATTCCCACTGACCAGATTTGGCAGGACGAGATTCAAAGCGCGTCATGGACACGCCATTGTTCTTTAAAGGCATGAGCAAGTCATGAACGGCGCCTGGCTTGTTGGGCACAGAGACCACCAAGCTGGTGCAATCTTTGCCAGAAACAGGTGGCGTTGCCAAAGTTTGCGGCAAACAAATCACGGCAAAACGTGTGCGGTTGGTGGCTTCGTCTTGAATGGCATGCGCCACGATGTGCAAACCAAATTGAGAGGCTGCACGCTCACTGGCCAAGGCGGCCCAAGAGGGGTTGGTAGCCGCCAAACGTGCGCCTTCGGCATTGCTTGAAACGGCGCGCCTTTCAGCGTGTGGCAAGTGTTGTGTGAGCCAGGCTTGGCACTGCGCCAAGGCTTGGGGATGTGCCAAAACCGCTTCAATGTCTTTGAGGTTGTCGGATTGGCGCAATAAATTATGACGAACCAGCATGCTCACTTCACCGATTACATGCACAGGGGAGCGCAAGAACAAATCGAGCGACCTGGCCACCACACCTTCGGTTGAGTTTTCCATGCCCACCACACCATATTGAGCGGTACCAGCGGCCGTGGCATGAAACACTTCGTCAAAGTTGTTGCAGTAAATGAAGCTGGCGGCGCTGCCAAAAAACTCAATCCCGGCTTGCTCGCAAAAAGTACCCTGAGGACCAAGAACGGCAACACGCTGTGGGGCTTCCAATGCCAAACAGGCTGACATGATTTCTCGCCAAATGGAAACCACATGTGCGTTCAGCAAAGGCCCCGGATTCAATTTTTCAATTTTGGCAATGACTTGTGCCACGCGGTCGGGCCGAAAAAAGGGCGAACCCTCGGCGCGCTTAAGTTCACCCACTTTTTCAGCCACCTTGGCGCGTTGGTTCAGTAAACTCAAGAGTTGCTGATCGAGCGAGTCAATTTGTATTCGCAAGTCGGCCAAAGCGTCTGTTTGAATGGGTTGAGTCATATGTGTTTAAGCCTGAGTGGCTTCAAAGTCTTTGAGGTAAGACACCAAAGCCATAACCCCTTCTAGGGGAATGGCGTTGTAAATGCTGGCGCGCATGCCGCCAACAGATTTGTGACCTTTGAGTTGCAACAAACCACGCGCCTTGGCGCCAGCCAAGAATGCATCGTTTCGCGATTCATCTTTCAGGTAAAAAGGAACGTTCATTCTCGAGCGGAAAGATTTTTCAACTCGATTTTCATAAAGCTGAGATTGGTCTAAGAAGTCGTACAACAACTTCGCTTTGGCAATGTTGCGCTGTTCCATGGCAGCTACGCCTGTGACGCCGTTTTCAGTTTGTGCTTTGAGCCATTTGAAAACCAAGCCCGCCATGTAAATGGAATAGGTGGGGGGCGTGTTGTACATGGAGCCGTTGTCGGCCACCATTTTGTAATTGAAGGCACTTGGGCAATGCTTCATGGCTTTGCCAAGCAAATCTTCTCTGACCACCACCAAGGTAAGACCCGCAGGACCTAGATTCTTTTGTGCACCACCAAAGGCCACGCCAATCTTGGACCAATCGAAACTGCGCGATGCAACGTGCGAAGAAAAATCAATGACCAAGGGTGCCTGGCTTCCAAGCGCCTTGAGATCGGGCAGGTTGTGATACTCCACGCCATCGATGGTTTCGTTGGTGCAAACATGCACATAGCTTGCATCAGTACTCAACTGCCACTGCGCGGGTGATGGAATGTTGGAAAAGTTGGAGGCTTGAGCACTGGCCGCCAAATGGGGTTTGCAAAATTGCGCAGCTTCTTTGTAGGATTTTTGGCTCCAGCTGCCAGTGACTACAAAATCGACCACGCCTTCTTGCGAAAGATTCAATGGCACGATGGCATTTTCGGCAATGCCGCCACCTTGCATGAACAAGATTTTGAAGTTGGCAGGAATGGCCAGCAGCTCACGAAGGTCGGCTTCTGCTTCTTCGTAAATGGACATGAACTCTTTGCCGCGATGGCTCATTTCCATCACACCCATGCCGCTGCCATGCCAGTCCAGCATTTCGCTGGCAGCTTGAATTAGGACTGCATCGGGAATGGCGGCCGGGCCGGCAGAAAAATTGTAGGGTCTGGTCATTCAGTCGAGCCGCTTTCCGCTGCGCCGCCTTGATCATCGGCAAGGTTCTCGTCTGTTTCATCTTGCACGATGGCATCGTTCTCCACAATGCGTTGCAAGCCAGACAATTTGGCGCCATCGTCCAAACCGATCAAGATCACGCCTTGGGTGGCGCGACCCAGTTCACGGATTTCAGAAACACGCGTGCGAACCAGCACACCGGTGTCGGTGATCAACATGATTTCGTCTTCGGCGTGAACCAAAGTGGCGGCCACCACTTTGCCATTGCGCTCAGATTGCTGGATAGCAATCATGCCTTTGGTACCACGACCATGGCGCGTGTATTCCGTGATGGAGGTGCGCTTGCCGTAGCCGTTGGTTGTGGCTGTTAGAACACTTTGCTGTTCGTCTTCGGCCACCAACATGGCAATCACGCTTTGCGTTTCGTCCAGCATCATGCCGCGCACGCCTCGCGCATTGCGACCCATGGGGCGCACATCGTTTTCATCAAATCGAACGGCTTTGCCGCCATCGCTGAACAGCATCACATCGTGCTTGCCATCTGTGAGAGCAGCGCCAATGAGGAAGTCGCCTTCGTCAAGGTCGACCGCAATGATGCCGGCTTTGCGGGGGTTGCTGAATTCATCCAGCGATGTTTTCTTCACGGTGCCCATAGAGGTGCCCATGAACACGTAATGGTCGGCAGGGAAGCTGCGCATGTCACCCGTTAAAGGCAAAACCACATTGATCTTTTCGCCTTCTTGCAAGGGGAACATGTTGACAATAGGTCTGCCGCGCGAGCCGCGTGAACCAGCAGGCACTTCCCACACTTTGAGCCAGTACAAACGGCCGCGGTTGGAGAAGCACAAGATGTAATCGTGTGTGTTGGCAATGAAGAGCTGATCGATCCAATCGTCTTCTTTGGTGGCCGTGGCTTGCTTGCCGCGACCGCCGCGTTTTTGGGCGCGGTATTCAGACAAAGGTTGGCTCTTGATGTAGCCGCTGTGCGACAGTGTGACCACCATGTCAGTGGGCGTGATCAAGTCTTCGGTGGCCAAATCTTGCGCATTGTTTTCAATGAAGCTGCGTCGGGCACCCAATTTGGTTTGACCAAATTCTTGGCGCAATTCGCCCAGCTCGGTGCCAATGATGGTGGACACGCGCTCGGGCTTGGCCAAGATGTCGAGCAAGTCTTCAATTTCAGACATCACTTCTTTGTACTCGACCACAATCTTGTCTTGCTCCAGACCGGTCAAGCGTTGCAAACGCATTTGCAAAATCTCTTGCGCTTGGGTTTCGCTTAAGCGGTACAAGCCGTCGTTGCCCATCCCAAATTCTTTTTCCAAGCCATCGGGGCGATAGTCGTCAGCGTTCACAGCGCCACCATCGGCGCGTGTGCGTGTCAGCATTTCGCGAACCAATTTGGAATCCCAGCTGCGCGTCATCAACTCGGCCTTGGCGACTGGCGGGGTAGGCGCATTGCGGATGATGGCAATGAACTCGTCGATATTGGCCATAGCCACTGCCAAGCCTTCCAATACGTGGCCACGTTCGCGCGCTTTGCGCAAGGTGAAAACGGTGCGGCGAGTGACCACTTCACGGCGGTGTTGCAAGAACACGCTGATCAGGTCTTTCAAGTTACACAACTTGGGTTGGCCGTCAATGAGGGCCACCATGTTGATGCCGAAGGTGTCTTGCAACTGGGTCTGTTTGTACAGGTTGTTGAGCACCACCTCAGGTACTTCACCACGCTTGAGTTCAATGACCAAGCGCATGCCTGATTTATCAGACTCATCTTGAATGTGGCTGATACCTTCGATCTTTTTCTCGTGCACCAACTCGGCCATGCGCTCTTGCAAGGTCTTTTTGTTCACTTGGTAGGGCAACTCGTCCACCACGATGCATTGGCGCTGGCCTTTGTCAATGTCTTCAAAGTGGCACTTGGCCCGCATGATCACACGGCCGCGGCCTGTGCGGTAGCCATCTTTCACGCCATTGATGCCATAAATAATGCCGGCAGTCGGGAAGTCGGGTGCGGGAATGATTTCCATCAATTCGTCGATGGTGGCACCCGGGTTGCGCAGCATGTGCAAGCAAGCGTCAACCACTTCGTTTAAATTATGAGGTGGAATATTGGTCGCCATGCCGACCGCAATGCCGCCAGAGCCGTTTACCAATAGATTGGGAATGCGGCTTGGAAGCACCAAAGGCTCTTTTTCAGAGCCATCGTAGTTGGGGCCAAAGTCGACAGTTTCTTTGTCGATGTCGGCCAACATTTCGTGGGCAATTTTGGCCAAGCGAATTTCGGTGTACCGCATGGCCGCTGCGTTGTCGCCGTCGACCGATCCAAAGTTGCCCTGACCGTCCACCAGCATGTGACGCATCGAAAAATCTTGCGCCATCCGAACGATGGTGTCATACACAGATTGGTCGCCGTGCGGGTGGTATTTACCAATCACGTCACCCACAATACGCGCAGACTTTTTATAAGCGCGGTTCCAGTCGTTGTTTAGCTCGTGCATGGCAAACAAGACACGACGGTGCACTGGTTTGAGGCCGTCTCGGGCATCGGGCAGGGCGCGTCCCACAATCACGCTCATGGCGTAGTCGAGGTAGCTGCGGCGCATTTCCTCTTCTAGACTGATGGGAAGGGTTTCTTTGGCAAACTGGGTCATGAGGGGTCAGGCGCACTGGGTGAAAGAATGACATTTTAGGTCCAAAGAGTGTCGTTGATTTGCAACACATGCTGAGCTTTGAGTTGACCCTTATCACGCTGATTTCACCAAATTGGGTAATTGGCCTTTAGCTATGGCACAATGATTTCAACGTTTTGGGTGATGGTCATTCAATTCGTATCTTTTTTCGCAGGATGTCTGCGGTATTTATCCCCATGAGGAGAACCATGAAAAAATTCAACAAAGTGGCAATGGTGTTGGCTTCAGCTGCCTTGGCAACTGCTGCAGGCGCTCAATCCGTAGACAACTGGCGCAATGGCACAGGCGAACACGCCTGGAAAAATGGCACCAACGAACTCTGCTGGCGTGATGCCACTTGGACACCCGCTACAGCAGCTGCTGGTTGCGATGGCGCTATTGCTGCTCCAAGAGCTGCTGCACCTGCACCTGCTCCCGCACCAAGAGCCGCCGCACCTGCTCCTGCCGCCGCTGCACCAAGAGCCGCTGCCCCAGCTGCTCGCCCAGCACCTCCACCCGCTGCTGCTACCAAAGTGACTTACGCTGCCGACACCTTCTTTGACTTTGACAAATCAGTCTTGAAAGCTGACGGCAAAGCCAAATTGGACGACCTGGCAGGCAAAGTGAAAGCCATCAACTTGGAAGTGATCATTGCTGTGGGTCACACTGACGCCACTGGCTCTGATGCCTACAACCAAAAGTTGTCTGTTAAGCGTGCCGACGCTGTCAAAGCCTACTTGATCACCAAGGGCATTGAGAAAAACCGCGTTTACACTGAAGGCAAGGGCGAGAAACAACCCGTTGCTGACAACAAAACAGACGCTGGCCGTTCTAAAAACCGCCGCGTGGAAATCGAAGTTGTGGGTACACGCCCCAACTGATCAACAGCAAGCTTGAATTAAATCAAGCTTTGGTTGATTCTAAAAAGCCTCCTTCGGGAGGCTTTTTTACTTTCAGAGACAATGTCGCATATGAATTCACAAACTACCCCCTCCCAATTTTCTTCCGCCAATGTGGACCCCGCCGAATTGGCCAAATTTTCTGACTTGGCGCACCGTTGGTGGGACACCGAGAGTGAATTCAGGCCCCTGCACCAAATCAATCCTTTGCGATTGAATTGGATTCAAACGCTGGTGCAACTGTCAGGGAAGAAAGTGGTTGACATCGGTTGCGGTGGCGGCATCCTGTCCGATGCCATGGCCAGACAAGGCGCACAAGTCTTGGGCATTGACCTGGCTGTGAAGTCACTGAAGGTGGCGCAGTTGCATGCCATTGAAGCGGGTACGCAAGGTGTGCAGTACCAAGAAATCAGCGCAGAAAACTTGGCAGCACAACAAGCGGGGCAGTTTGATGTGGTCACTTGCATGGAAATGTTGGAGCATGTGCCCGACCCCGCTGCTGTAGTGAAGGCTTGCTCGCAATTGGTGAAACCAGGTGGCTGGGTGTTTTTCTCGACCTTGAATCGCAGTCCAAAATCGTTCTTGTTTGCAATTGTTGGCGCTGAGTACGTGCTTAATTTGTTGCCGAAGGGTACGCATGAGTACGCAAGATTGATCAAACCGAGTGAGTTGGCCGATTGGGTGCGGGCAGGGGAATTGGAATTGGCCCAGATGAAAGGCATGACCTACAACCCATTCACTCGTGTTTACGCCATGAACTCTGACACCGACGTGAATTATTTGATGGCGACGCAAAAGCCAATGGCGAATTGAACGCAAGGGTGCCAAGGTATGAAGTTTCAAAATATACAGGCGGTCTTGTTTGACCTTGATGGCACCTTGATTGACAGTGCTCCTGACTTAGGCGCTGCTGTCGACAAGATGCGTGTCGATCGTGGCATGACTTCACTGCCACTGGCTCATTACCGGCACATGGCGGGTGCAGGTGCCCGCGGCATGATTGCCTTGGCATTTGGATACACCCCAGATCATCCCGATTATGAAGCGATGAAAGAAGAGTTCTTTCGCAATTACGAATCCTGCATGACCGAAAGAACGTTTGCATTTGAAGGCGTAGCGCAAATGATTGCTGCACTGGTCGCCGCCAAATTGCCATGGGGTGTTGTCACCAACAAGTCCAAACGATTTGCAGAACCGCTCACGCAGGCCATGCCGCTTTTTAAATCTTCGGCCGTCCTCATTTGCGGCGACACCACACCACATGCCAAGCCTCATCCAGAACCCTTGCTGGAAGCTGCAAGGCGGTTGGGCTTAGACCCCAGTGCATGCATTTATGTGGGTGATGATGAGCGCGATATCGTGGCGGGTCATGCTGCCCATATGAAAACGGTAGCGGCTACCTATGGCTATTTAGGGGCTCAGGGTGATGTTGAAAAGTGGCAAGCACATGCCCAAATTCAATCGCCTTCTGAGCTCGCATCTTTGATTTCCAGCTGAATCAACTCAATTGAATTTCACAACCCAGCCTGGGTTTGGAAATTTTTTCACGCCGTTTTGCACTTTCTGGCACGACAAGACGGCGGCTTAGGCCTCTCTTGGGGTTTTGGAGGCTGTCAAATCCGAAGACCCCCGTTATGCTACTGGCAACTTAAATGGTGATTTAGCAACAGGAGTTTTCATGAGCAACGTGACTTGGTCTGGTGGTGTAGAGCATTGGACAAAAAAAGGGGATATCAATCTTTTTCTTTGGCAGAAAAAAGCTTCGCCCAAAGTGCCTTATGCAGGCACCATTTTCTTTGTGCACGGTTCTTCCATGGCATCGCAACCAACCTTTGATTTGTCTGTGCCCGGCCGTCCCTATTCTTCTGTCATGGATTGGTTCAATGAGCGCGGCTTTGACACTTGGACCATGGACAACGAGGGCTATGGCCGCTCTGACAAACATCGCCCCATCAACTCGGACATCGCCAATGGCGCTGAAGACTTGGCGGCTGGCAGTGAATACATCTTGAAGAACTCCGTGTCGCAAAAGCTGCACATGTATGGCATTTCTTCGGGTGCTTTGAAGGCCGCCTTGTTTGCGCAAAATCATCCAGAGCGAATTGGTAAATTGGCTCTAGATGCCTTTGTCTGGACCGGCGAGGGCAGCCACACATTAGAGCAGCGCCGCAAAAAATTGCCAGAGTTTTTAGCAAAAAATCGCCGCCCCATTGATCGTGCATTTGTGCACAGCATTTTTGATCGCGATCATCCAGGCACAGCCGACGAGGCCACTATCAGTGCTTTTGCCGATGCCATTTTGACCCTGGATGACTCCATGCCCACAGGCACTTATGTCGACATGTGTTCCAAATTGCCGGTTGTCGATCCTCTCAAAATCACAGTGCCCACCATTGTTTTGCGCGGTGAGTACGACGGCATCGCAGGGCTTGATGACCTGATCGATTTCTACAAATTGTTGCCCAACACAGACAAGCAGTTCAATGTGATGGCTGGTATTTCTCATGCCAGTTTCCAGCAGAAAAACTACATGATGGTCTATCACATTCTTCACAGTTACTACACCATGCCAGCACCAACCTACAGGGGATAATTTATGCGCCACTTCGTTCGACAGTTGTGCCGAGTTGCACTTCTCAGTTGTTTTTTAGGTGTGACAGCCAGCGCCGCTCTAGCGCAGGCCTACCCCAATAAACCCATTAAATTGATCGTGCCTTTCGCGCCCGGAGGTTTTACGGATGTTGTGGCGCGAATATTGGGACAAAAACTTTCAGTTTCGCTGGGGCAACCCTTTGTGATTGAGAACAAAGCGGGTGCTGGTTCAACCATTGGCACTGACTTTGTGGCCAAGGCCGCTCCAGACGGCTATACCTTGGTGATGGTCTCTACGACGCACGTGATCAGCCCTGCCATTTATCCTAAATTACCCTACGACCCTATCAAGAGTTTCACGCCAGTGGGTAAGTTGGTTGATTCCGCTTATGTTTTGTTGGTGAACCCCAAGGTGCCAGCCAACAATGTGGCTGAATTCATTGCGCTGGCCAAGGCCTCGCCCGACAAAATTCACTATGCATCATCTGGCAACGGCAGCTCGCAGCATTTGATGGGCGGCATGTTCGCCGCAATGACAGGTGTCAAGATGAAGCATGTGCCTTACAAAGGTAGTAGCGGTGCAGCCAACGACTTGGTTGCTGGCGTGGTTGAGAGCAGTTTTGCGGGTGTGCCCAATGCAATGGCACAGGTTCCTGCTGGACGGCTCAAAGCTTTGGCCGTGACGACATCCAAACGCATTCCACAACTGCCAGATGTTCCCACCATGCAAGAAGCGGGAGTTTCGGGGTACAACGCCAGTGTTTGGCTGGGACTGTTGGCGCCTGCTGGCACGCCCAAAGATGTGGTGATGAAACTCAATACTGAAATTGCCAAGGTTTTGAGTGCTGCAGATACAAAGAAGGAGCTGTACGCAGCCGGTGTTGAGGCTGACATTTCTTCACCTGAGGCCTTGAACACCTTGATGGTTCAAGAATTAGACCGTTGGGGAAAAGTCATCAAAGACGCAGGCATCACCATGCAATAAAGCTGAAATTTCATGTCCAATAGAGGCATGGCATTTCAGCAAATCAGTGAAATTCGAAACCAATTGCGTTGCTTGGGGGCACGGCCTGCCCATGAGCAACGCATTTTGCGTTTGTGGTCTCAAGCCAAATCTCAAAACAGTGGCAGCAGGCCCCTAGAGAGCTTCATGCCTGCGGCTTTGCGGCAAGCATTGCCGGAGTTGACCGATAGCCTTTCCAGTTTGCTGCGCTTGCAATCAACGCATCCTGCAGAAGATGGATCGGTGCGTTGGCTACTTGCGCTGCAGGATGGCCAAACCCTTGAAACAGTTGGATTGCCTCGCGATGGTGTTTGTGTGTCTTCGCAAGTCGGTTGTGCCGTGGGATGTGTCTTTTGCATGACGGGCAAAGAAGGCTTGATCAGGCAAGTGGGCAGTGCAGAAATAGTGGCGCAGGTGGCCTTTGCAAGGCTTCATCGTGCCGTGAAAAAAGTGGTGTTCATGGGCATGGGTGAACCTGCGCACAATTTGGACAATGTGTTGGAGGCCATTGAGGTCTTGGGCACTGTGGGCAACATTGGTCATAAATCATTGGTCTTTTCAACCGTGGGAGATTCGCGTGTTTTTGAGCGATTGCCCCTTGGCTTGGTCAAGCCCGCACTGGCGCTTTCTTTGCACTCCACCCGAGCCGATTTGCGCGCTGAATTGTTGCCACGAGCCCCAAAAATGACGCCTGAAGAGTTGGTGGAAGCGGCAGAAATCTACGCCCAACAAACGGGTTACCCCATTCAATACCAGTGGACTTTGCTTGAAGGCGTGAACGATACGAAAGAAGAAATTGAAGGCATTGTTCGATTGCTCAAAGGCAAATACGCATTGATGAACATGATTCCCTACAACTCAGTGGATGATTTGCCGTTCAGGCGTCCTTCATGGGAACGTGCCGCAGAAATTGCACGCACTTTGCATCGCCAAGGCATTCTCACAAAGTTGAGAAATTCTGCAGGACAAGATGTGGAAGGAGGGTGCGGGCAATTGCGTGCACGCCATCTTCAGGCAGAGTCGAGTTCTAATCAGCGCAACTTAAGCAAGCCCCTAAGGACTCTACAGGCCCTTGAGGCGCCTCTTCACTTCGTTAAAGCGAAGCCTGCCACATTCTTGTAATTGTCTGAAATTTGACGTAACTCGTCTTGGCTAATCAGATCGTCAATGTGGCGAAAAGGTTTGCCGCCGCTCAGTTCTTGCGCCTTCATAATAATAAAGTCGGGCGGAACATTGCGATTGGTTTCAACCACTTTGGCCGTGGTGGAGAGTCTTAACGATTCGTACTCTGTGAGTGCATCGCGCGGATCACTGTGCTTGCTCAATTGATCGGACAAAGTGCGCGCATCAATGAGTGCTTGCGCAGAACCATTTGAGCCGCGTGGATACATGGGATGAGCTGCATCGCCCATAAGGGTCATGCGCCCTTGGGTCCAAAATGGCAGAGCATCTTTGTCAACCATTGGGTATTCAAAAACCTTCTCGGACTTCAAGATGAGTTCTGGCACATTGAGAAAGTCGAACTTGAAATCTTTGTAAATTTCTGCGCAGACGCCTGGGTCGACCGAACGATTCCAGTCGTTCATGACGGCGTTGGGTTTTTGCAATTCGGCCACCCAGTTAATCAGTTGGTTGCCTTTGCCATCGACGTTGTCGACGATGGGGTAGATGACCATTTTGCCGACTTCCACCGTGCCAATTCGCAAATAAGTTTTACCAGTCAGGATGGGCGGGTGAATGGTGACGCCGCGCCAAGTATTGATGCCGCCAAAACACAGTGCATCTGTGGGGTGCATTTGTTTGCGAATTGCAGAGTTCACACCATCACAGGCCACCGCAATTTCGGCACTCATGGAGACGTTGGTGTTGTTATGGGTGTTGAGAAAATTCAATTGAACGCCATTGGCATCTTGCGAGTAGCTAGTGCATCTCATGCCGGTGTGCACTTTGTCTGCGCCCAATCGGCTGACTGCAGCATCAAACAAAATACGGTGCAGCTTGCCGCGGTGCGCACCAATTTCTGGCAGTGAATAGCCAGCGTGTCGGCCTCGAGCTTCTTTGTAGACAAATTGGCCGTGGTGTGTGAAAAATACACTTTCCAAGTTTTCAATGCCGGCGGCCTCAATGGCTGACTGAACCCCAATTTCGGCAAGTTCGCGCATGGCATGGGGCAGCAGCGTAATGCCAACCCCAATTTCTTTGACTTCGTTAACAGCCTCAAAGACGTCGCAGTCAATGCCGCGCTTGTGAAGGCCCAACGCAAAACTTAAACCAGCTATGCCGCCACCCACAATGGCAATGTTCATGCGCATGTTCACTCTGCCTTGATATTTTGGACTTTGATAAGCGCTGCCCAGCGGTTTGCGTCGCGCTCGACCAACTTGCCAAATTCCTCAGGCGTACTGTTTGCAGGATCCATGCCTTGCGGTTGAAATGCTTTTTGAATATCTTCACTGGCCAAGATGGTTTTAAGCTCTCTGTTGAAGGCTTGAATCAGTTCAGCAGGTGTGTTTTTAGGTGCAAAAATACCGTACCACATGTCGACATTCACTTTGCCTGCTTTGGCTTCAGCCAATGTGGGAACCGTGGGCAAAAGTGGATGGCGTTGATCGCTGCCAATGCCTAACGCTAACAATTTGCCTGCCCTGATTTGTGGCAAGGCCACGTGGATCGGCAAGAACATGACGTCAACTTGTCCACCCAGCAAGTCTGAAACAGCAGGCGCAGTGCCTCGATAAGGAATGTGCGTTAAGTAAACATTGGCTGTGCTCTTAAAGAGTTCCATCGACAAGTGATGCGGCGTGCCAACACCGGGCGATGCGTAGTTAAATCTACCAGGGTTGGCTTTGGCAGTTGCCACCAACTCGGCTGCGGTTTTGAAGTTGGACTTAGGATGCGTGACCAACAAGAGCTGTCCCCAACTGGTCAAAATAACCGGTGCAAGGTCTTTCACCGGATCGAAACTCAGGCCAGCATAAAGACTTCTGTTCATGACCAGCGTATTCACGCTGACCAACAAGGTTTGACCATCGGGCGCTGCTCGCACCACGGCTTCGGTGCCAATGTTGCCAGAGGCGCCTACTCTGTTTTCAACCACCACGGGTCGGCCTAGTCGTTGCGAAAGCTTGGGGCCAACGGTGCGTGCAATCAGATCAATGCCTGTGCCTGGTGTGAAAGGTACGATGAGCTTGATGGGGGCTTGGCTTGATGTGAGCACACTGGCTGGTGTGTTTTGCGCAGGGGCGTTTGATGCAAACAAAAATCCGGCAAGCAGAGCGAATGTGATGCGGTGTGTGAAGTGACGTCGTTTCATCATTAGCCTATTTCATTTTAGGAAAAATACCACTGGACATGGCTGTACCAAATATTACCACCACGCCCAATAAGACCATGCTCAGTGTGACTGTTTCATTCAAGAACACAACCCCATAGATCAAAGCAAATACGGGAATTAAGAAAGTCACTGTCAGTGCTTTGGCTGGCCCTGCGCGGTTGACCAATCTGAAATACAAAATGTAGGCAATGCCAGTACAGGCCACGCCCAATAGGATGATAGCAAGCCAAGCTTGCGTGCTTGGCATGGCTTCTGGCATGGCCCATAGCGCTGGCAATGCAAGCGCCAAACTGGCACCCAATTGGCTGCCTGTTGAAGAGACCAGCGGCGGCAAATTGGGCATGAATTTCTTTGTAAAACTGCCTGAGATGGCATAACACAAAGTGGCTACAAGACATGCTGCAATGGCTGTGTATTGACCCCAAGCACTCGCATCTGGGTTGGCCTCAGTGTGAAAACTGGTTTGATTGCTGGCCAATAGCGTGACACCTAGGAAATGAAGGGAAATAAAAAAAGTGTGGCCACGCAAACGCGTGTCCAGGCTGTTGCCAAGGGGCCAAATTCTGCCGCACCCATGCGCATGAATAAAAATGATGAGCCCCATAAAGCGGCCAACATCAGGTAGTCGACTCGCCAATCTTGCGAATCGCCACGGTTGTTTTCACTCATTGATGCTGGCCTGCCGAGGGTAGGTTGATGCTTGCGTTTTCAAATTTCAACAAAGCTTGTTTGCGCCAAATGCCGCCTGCATAACCTGTGATTTGGCCCTGACTGCCTATCACGCGGTGGCAAGGAACAAGGATGCTGATGGGGTTACGCCCGACAGCAGTGCCAACGGCCCTGACGGCCATGGGGCGACCGATGGCTGCAGCAAGTTGACCATAGCTGCATGTTTGTCCCATGGGAATGCTCATCAGGGCATGCCAAACGGCTTTTTGAAACTCTGTGCCAGCGCTTAAATCCAGCGCAATGTTTTGCAGTGCTTGTCTAGCTGAATTGGTAGACGGCCATTTTTGGTCAAAGTAATTGTTGAGGCTTTGCTCAGCTTGAAGCAAAGTGGGGTGTTGGGTTGAAACTGTCCAAGCGTGCGTGTCTGGAAAATGTTTTTGGTTTTCAAACCAAACACCGCTGAGTCCCATCGGATTGGCTGCAAGGGTCAATGCCCCCCAGGGACTTTGAATGGTTTTGTGACAGGTTTCAGGGTGAAATTGCATGCGGCAATCGTATCCGATTTGTGCCTGCCGCACCTACAATGGGGGTCAAAGAAGTTCACCCGAGGTCGCGCAGAAAAACGGTGCGTCACATCTACCAAGGCTATTTTTTATGCAAGTCACGGCATCCATATTCAAGGCTTACGACATTCGCGGTACCTACCTGCGAAACATGGACGAAAACTTGGCTGAAGCCTTAGGCCGAGCCTTTGGCAGTTTGGCCATGAAGGAAGGGCGGCATACCGTGGCGGTTGGACGCGATGGTCGCCTGAGTGGGTCTGCTTTGTCGGCAGCCTTGATGCGCGGTCTGGTGGCAGTGGGCATTGAAGTCATCGATGTGGGGCTGACCACCACCCCCCAACTTTATTTTGCGGCGCACACCGTGTGCGACAGTGGTATTCAAGTGACGGGCAGTCACAACCCCAAAGATGACAACGGTTTCAAAATGGTTTTGGGTGGCCGGGCTGTTTATGGCGATGAAATCAAGGCCTTGCAACACATCATTGAAAATGAGTCCTGGCAGCTCAAAGACGGTGGCTCTTTGCGTGTTGTCAATATTCTGCCGGCCTACATTGAGCGCATTGTGTCGGGTATTCAGTTGACCCGACCCCTGAAAATTGTGGTCGATTCTGGCAATGGTATTGCTGGCGCTAGTGCGCCCGGTATTTTTCGCGCTCTGGGCTGCGAGGTGATTGAATTGTTCAGCGAAGTGGACGGGAATTTTCCCAACCACCATCCTGACCCTAGCAAACCAGAAAATTTGAAAGATCTCATTGCCGCGCTGCAAAGTTCGGGTGCCGAATTAGGATTGGCGTTTGATGGCGATGGCGACCGACTGGGCATCGTCACGCAAGATGGTGAAACCATTTACCCAGATAGGCAAATGCAGCTGTTTGCTCAAGATGTATTGAGTCGAGTGCCCAATGGCACCATTTTGTTTGATGTGAAATGCTCGCAACGTTTGGCTCCCGCCATTCGCGCTGCGGGCGGTAAAGCCCTGATGTACAAAACGGGCCACTCTCTGATCAAAGCCAAGATGAAGCAGATAGAAGCAGAGGGCGGTCAAGCGCCATTAGGCGGCGAGATGAGTGGCCATATCTTTTTCAAGGAGCGTTGGTACGGTTTTGACGATGGGACCTACGCGGGTTGCCGTCTCTTGGAAATTTTAAGTCGCAGCCCCAATGCCAATGAAGTTCTTAAAGCATTGCCAAGCAGTTTCAGCACGCCCGAGTTAAACGTAGCGTGCCAAGAGGGTGAGCCTCACCAACTGACAGCCAAATTATTGACAATGGCGCATGACTATTTTTCGGCCCCAGCTGAAATTTCAGACATGGATGGTTTGCGTGTCGATTGGCCCGATGGCTTTGGTTTGATTCGCGCTTCTAACACCACGCCTGTGCTGGTCTTGCGTTTTGAAGGGCATACAGAAACTGCCCTGCATCGCATTGAAAACGACATGCTGACCTTGTTGAAAACCGTCAAGCCAGATGCCAGCTTGCAAAGCTCGGCGCATTGATGGGTGTGCCTCATTCTTTCGGATTTGCTGAGTGATTTCTAATCTCTCTCTTTGGCTCTACGGTGTTTTCATGCGCTTGGCGCAGCCCCTGCTTCGACGTAAGTTGCACAAGCGAGCCCAAGCAGAGCCGCTTTATGGCCAGTTCATTGAAGAGCGATTTGGCTATTACACGCAAAGCGCTCGTCAAGACTGGATTTGGATTCACGCAGTCTCTTTGGGCGAAACACGGACTGCCGCCATTTTGCTAGAGAGTTTGCGCCAGGCCATACCTGGGATGAAATTGTTGCTGACAAATGGCACAGCAACTGGGCGCGAGGAAGGGCGCAAGCTTTTGCAAGAAGGCGATGTGCAAGTTTGGCAGCCTTGGGATTCGCCCGAAGTGGTTGATCGTTTTTTTCTCGCATTCAAACCCAAAATGGGTTTGTTGCTTGAGACAGAAGTGTGGCCTTTGCTGGTTCAGCGTGCGCAAGTTCACGGCGTTTCCATGATGTTGGTCAACGCACGCATGAGTGAAAAATCGATGCGCCAGGCACAGCGATGGCCCTCTCTCATGCGGCCTGCCTATGCACGACTGAGCGCCGTTTGTGCTCAAACGCAAGACGATGCCAGCCGACTGAAGACTTTGGGTGCCAAGGTTCAGGGCATCTACGGTAATTTGAAGTTTGATGCTAAGCCTGATGCGGTCCAACTTGCTTTGGGCCAATCTTGGCGTCAACAGCTGGCCGCACCGGTTGTCATGTTCGCCAGTTCGCGCGAGGGTGAAGAAGTTTTATGGCTGGAAGCTTGGCAGGCATTTATCACGCAGCATCCTGATGTCCAAGTTAATTGGCTCATCGTGCCAAGGCATCCGCAGCGTGTGAATGAGGTTGAACGTTTGTTGCAATCTGGCGGCTTGCGAGTTTCAAGACGTTCAAGTTGGGGTCAAGAAGGCCCCAGCTTGGGCTCAGATTCAAGCGCAGAAAAAACACACCCAACACCAGCGGCTCTGTTGGGTGACAGTCTTGGTGAAATGGCACTTTATTACAGCTTGGCCGATGTGGCTTTGCTTGGGGGCAGCTTTGAAAAACTGGGTGGTCAAAATTTAATTGAAGCGGCGGCCTGTGCTTGCCCCATTGTGATGGGGCCGCACACCTTCAATTTTTCAGAGGCTTCTGAAGCGGCACAAAACTCGGGTGCTGCACAGCGAGCGCCCAACATGGCAGAAGCTGTGCGTTTGGCTGTGGACACAGTGCTGAACAAGCAAGTGCAACAAAAGTGCGCACATCAAGCAGCGCAATTTTCGAAGCAGCACGGCGGTGCTACTGAACGCACTGTGTTGGCAGTGCAAGAGCTGCTGAATTCAATCAGGGATTGAATTCAATCATCGTTCAAGGATTTAAAAGTGCGTTGATCGAAGCCAGATCGGTTTCGGTGAGGGTGCCGGCCGCTTGTCGGAGTTTAAGTTGACCCAGCAAAACATCGTAACGCGCTTTGGCCAAATCACGTTTGGTCTGGAACAGTTGGCTCTGGCTGTTGAGTACATCGATGTTGATGCGCACACCCACTTGATACCCCAACTTGTTGGCGTCTAAAGCGCTTTGGCTAGATGCCTCGGCGGCTTGCAGTGCGTTGACTTGCCCAATGCCAGATTGCAAGCCGAAGAAGGCGGTGCGTGTTGCTTGCGCCACATTGCGTTCAGCGGCATCCAGGTCTGCGCGGGCTTTGTCTTCCAGTGCGACGGTTTCCTTGATGCGGTTTTGAGTCGCATAACCAGTGAACAAGGGCATGTTAAAGGCCAAGCTGATGCTGTTTGAGTTGGTGTCCACTTGGGATGTGTTCAGGCCCTTGCCGTTTTTATAGCGTGTGGGTGTGAAGCCAGCAACCAAGTCGAGCGTGGGTTTGTTGCCTGCCTCTGCTTTCTTGATTTCAAGTTTGGCAATGTCCAAGCTTGCGCGGCTTTGAAGAACAGCTGGGTTGAATTCTGAGGACTGTTTCACCCATTGGTCAATCGAGGATGATTCTGGCGCAGAAAGCTTGGCCATGCGCGACAATGATTTGGGTTCGATGTTGTTCAGCCCGACCAACTGATTCAAAGCCATGCGTTTGATGCGCAAATCGTTGTCGGCTGCAATCTCTTGTGCCAGAACCAAGTCATAGCGAGCTTGCGCTTCGCGGCTGTCTGTGATGGTTGAAGTGCCGACTTCAAAGTTGCGTTTGGCGGCAGCCAATTGTTCGGCAACGGCTAATTTTTGGGCTTTGACAAAGTCCAAGCTTTCACGGGAAATGAGCACATCAAAGTAAGCTTGGCTTAGGCGAACCATGAGGTCTTGCTCTGCAGCCTTGAGCTGAATGCTTGCTAACGCCAATTGGCGCATGCCTTGTTCGTAGGTTGCAGCGTTGGCAGGACGGTAGAGAGGCTGAGTTGCATTGATGGTGGCGGCCATGCTTTGTGACTTGGCGGTTTGCGAAGCGGCGATCAAGTCGACCTCGGTCCTGTTGAGGTTGCCAGACAAGCCAACGGTGGGGAGTAATACAGCTCTGGCTTGTTCACCCTTTGACAAGTTGGCGGTGTATTGGTATTGAGCCGCCTTGTAGGTTGCATCGAAGCCACGTGCTGTTTCGAACAAGGACATCAAGTTCTGTGCTTGCGCTGAGCCAGCGAATGCGGCTGAAATGGCCAAAGTGATTGGGAGAAAGCGCAAATTCATAAAAATCTTTCGAGGGACAAACCAATAAGAAAAGAACTCAATTCAATAAACAGGAACGCTGGCATCAACTTCTCTGGACCAAGCATTAATGCCGCCACTGATGTTGGTGATATTTGCAAAGCCATGGTGTTCTAAAAATGCAGCGACCTGCATGCTTCTACCGCCATGGTGGCAAAGGCATGCAATGGGTCTTTGCTTATCGAGGTCTTGTAGGCGGTCTGGAACTGTCTGCATGGGCATGATTTGAACTTCGCAGCCAGCGGGTGCAATGCTTGCCAGCTGACATTCCCATGTTTCGCGCACATCCAAAATCAAGGGTAAGCCTTGAGCAGTGGCCTGAGATATCCATTCGCTAAATTGGGTGGGGCTAACTTGTTTCATAAAAGAAGCGGTGTTGTCTGAGGGTAAGCTTGATCAAAAGGCAAAACGATTGTGTTCAGGAAAGCCTTTGAGTCGAGGGGCGATGGTGTCCCAAGGCTCTGAAGTTTGCCATTGCTGTTCGGCTGTGCGAGTGATGACGCTGGCGCGCATCATGGGATCTTCGCCAACCACCGCCAGCAAACGGCCGCCAATGCTCAGTTGATTGAGCAACACTTGGGGAACTTCTGCCACCGATCCGCTGAGCATGATGACATCGAATGGGCCATCGGCTGGGGCGCCTTGGCTGCCATCGGCTTGGCGAACTTCTGCGTTGTGAATGCCTGCAGTTTGCAGGTTGGCGCGGGCTTGTTGGGCCAATGCAGGGTCCAATTCAAAACTCAATACGCTGGCTGCTTGATGCGCCAACAATGCCGCCATGTAGCCAGAGCCTGTGCCAATTTCCAGCACTTTGTCGGTATGTTTGACGGCGGCATTTTGTAAAAAACGCGCTTCTACGCGGGGGGCCAACATGACTTGGTCAGAATCAGCGTCTTTGCCTAAAGGAATTTCCATATCGACAAAAGCCAAAGCTTTGTGAGCCATGGGTGCAAAGTTCTCGCGTTTCACCTCTAAAAGCAATGCAAGCACTTGCCCATCCAAGACTTCCCAAGGACGAATTTGTTGTTCAATCATGTTGAAACGGGCTAAATCATTGTTCACGGCTACTCCAGGGGGTATCTTATGCTGAATTATCACATTTTAGCTTCTAAGCCCGCTTAGGGACTTGATTTTTGCTTGCCATGCCATAGCCTTTTCAAAAACTCACTCAAGTCGTCCATGTAGCAATAAACCACTGGGACGACCACGAGAGTCAGCAAGGATGAGGTAATGACGCCTCCGATCACGGCTTGACCCATGGGTGATCGTTGTTCAGAGCCCTCTGTGATGGCAAATGCAAGCGGGATCATGCCAAATATCATGGCCAAAGTGGTCATCAAAATGGGGCGGAGTCGGACTTTGGCGGCCATGAGCAGCGCGTCGTGCCGATTTAAGCCAGGGACGGGCTGCCCTGTGTCTGAAACGCTGCCTTCACGAGCTCTGATGGCAAAGTCGACCAGCAAAATGGCATTTTTGGTGACCAAGCCCATCAGCATGACGACGCCAATGACTGAGAACATGGAGAGCGCAGATTTAAAGGCCATGAGCGCCAAGACGACGCCGATCAGGGTGAGCGGCAGGGCGGTCATGAGGGCAAGAGGCTGTAAAAAACTCTTGAACTGGCTGGCCAAAATCATGTAGATGAAAATCACGGCCATGATGAGGGCTGTGATGGCATATTGAAATGACTCATTCATGCTTTTGGTGGTGCCGCCAAATTGATAGCGATAGCCAGGCGGCCAAGCCACTGCATCTAAAACTTTCCGTATGTCGTTTGAAATTTCGCCCGCCGATCTTCTTGACGCATTGGCATTGATCGACACCTCGCGCATTAAATCGCGGCGGTTGATTTGGTTGGAGCCCGTGGTCTCTTGCACTTGTGCAATTTGTCCTAGGCGAACGGTGCGCGAAGTGCCGTCAGGTGCTGGCAGGCTAAACGGCAGACGCTCTAAGTCTTGTGGGCTATTTCTAAACTCTGGTGCAAGGCGCACATTGACATCGTAGGTTTGATCATCAGGCGCGCGCCAATTGCCCACAGTTTGCCCGGCCACCAAGGTGCGCAGAGCACCTGCAATAGGCGCAGCACTTAAGCCGATGTCGGAGGCTGATTCGCGAAACACGTTGATCGAAATCGAAGGTTTGTTGGGTTTGACACTGGAATCCAAATCGACCAGGCCAGGAATGGTGCGAATTTTTTCCATGATCTGCAAGGTCAGTCGTTCTAGCTCGCGTTGATCAGCACCTTTCAGTGAAAATTCAATTTGCTTGCTGCCGGCCACAGAATCTAGGGTGCCGACATGGGTAACCGTAATGCCGGCAACTTTACTTAGCCGTTCTCGCAGCAGAGCCCCTATGTCCTCCACGCTGCGATTGCGCAATTTTCGATCCACCAAACGAATGTAAATACTGGCGCTGTTTTTGCCTTGTGCATTGGGCGTGTTCATGCCCGTAAGGGTGTATTCAACCTCTGGAAATTCACGCACAATTTTTTCAACTTGTTTGGCTTTGAGGGCCGTGCTTTCAAGCGAAGTGCCCACAGGCGTCTGAAAGGCCAGCGTGGCTTCTGAGTAATCGCCCTTAGGCACAAATTCAGTGCCCAAAAGCGGCACCATGAAAACACTGGCAATGAAGATCAGCAATGCAGTTAACAGGGTGGTGAGCTTGTGGTTCAAGGCCCAAGCCAACATGCCTTGGTACTTGTCAGCCATGCGGTCGGTTTGAACTTCAAACCAATGCGTGACACGGCCCACCGATTTGTTATAAAAGCTAGCCGACTTTTGAGTATCGCCTTGCGGATGAATGCTAGGGTCATGCCACACACTCGACAGCATCGGATCCAATGTGAAGCTGACAAACATGGAGATGAGTACGGCCGCCACAATCGTGATGCCAAACTCGTGGAAGAACTTGCCGATGATGCCCTCCATGAAACCAATGGGCAGGAAGACAGCCACGATGGACAAGGTGGTTGCCAGAACAGCAAGGCCAATTTCTTGCGTTCCG
>JAJTDK010000013.1 GCA_021300495.1 Limnohabitans sp.
ACTCAAAACTCAAATTGAAGTCAGTGGTGGCGGACAAACCGTCACGGTTCGGTTTGATTCACAGCGAAAAAACTTGTCCGAAGTACTCAATTTGATTCGAGATATTTTGCGCAAGCCCATCTTGGCGGAAAAAGAATTTGAGTTGTTGGTTCAAGAAAGCACTGCTGGCCTTGAAAGCCAACGCAGCGAACCCAATGCGATGGGCTCGCAAGCAATGGCTCTGGCACTGGACGTTTACAAGAAGGGCGACATACGCGCTGCCCGCAGTTTGGATGAGTCCATTGCTGCACTTAAATCGGCCAAGCTTGAACAAGTCAAACAGTTTCACAGTAACTATTACGGTGCTAGCCACAGTGAGTTCGCCTTGGTAGGCGACTTTGACAGCGACGCAGTCAAATCTCAAATCACGCAACTCTTTGGTGACTGGAAAAGCCCTAAAGCCTACACTCGCTTGAAGGCTGAAAGCAAAGTAGCCAAGCCAGGCGCCACTCAATTGGAAGCGCCTGACAAAGCCAATGCTTTCTTTTTGGCTGGCTTGCCTTTGTCACTGCAAGACACACAAGCAGACTTTGTGCCCTTGCAGTTGGCCAACCGGGTATTGGGCGGCGGCGTCAAATCGCGCATGCTTGACCGCTTGCGCCAAAAGGATGGCTTGAGCTACGGCGCTGGCAGCCAACTCAGTGCCAGCTCGTTTGAGCCCTCCGGCATGTGGGTGCTGTATGCCATTTATGCACCGCAAAATCTGGCTAAATTAAAGGCGGGTGTGCAAGAAGAATTGGCCAAGTTTGTCAAAGACGGCATCACCGCTGAGGAGCTAAAAGATGCCAAAAAAGGCTGGCAGGAAGAACGCAAAATAAGCCGTGCGCAAGATCGCGCCTTAGCGGCGGGCCATGTGGCGCAGACTGCGGCCAACCGAACGCTGGCCTTTGTTGAAAAAGTGGACGCTCAAATTGAAGCAACTACTTTAGAAGAAGTTAACGCTGCCATCCGTAAGACCTTGGACCCCGCCAAATTTCTGAATATTTACGTTGGGGATTTTGCGGCGGCTGCGAAAAAATAAACTGAACACAAACTGGAATGCTTAACCCCGTCAAAAAAGCCGCTCTTCTTTCGAAGCGCGGCTTTTGACTTTAAGCAGCTCTAAGTTGCGATAAATCAGTTAGGCACTTTGCCTTCAACGCCTTTAACATAGAACTTGATACCACCCAAGAACTTGTCATCGGCAACAACATCTTTGGCCAGTACTTCTTTGCCGTCTTGGCCCACGATAGGACCTTTCCAGATTGCGAAGCTACCGTCTTTCAGGCCAGCCTTGATTTCATCAACGCGTTTTTTGATGTCGTCAGGCACATCGGCTGCCACATTGACCATGTCGATGGCGCCTTCTTTCACACCCCACCAGCTTTGTCCTGTCGTCCATTTGCCATCAAGGGCTTCACCCACGGACTTGATGTAGTAAGGAGCCCAGTTGATCACAGCTGATCCCAAGTGAGCCTTAGGGCCATAAGCTGTCATGTCAGAGTCCCAACCGAAAGCGCGCTTGCCCATTTTTTCGGCAGTTTGCAACACAGCAGAAGAGTCGGTGTTTTGCATCAACACGTCAGCACCACCGTTGATGAGGGCAGTAGCCGCTTCTGTTTCCTTTGGGGGATTGAACCACTCGTTGATCCAAACCACTTTGGTCTTCACTTTAGGGTTGACAGATTGCGCACCCATTGTGAAGGTGTTGATGTTGCGAATGACTTCAGGAATTGGAATGGAAGCCACAACACCCAAGGTGTTTGTTTTGGTCATCTTGCCCGCAATCACGCCAGCCATGTAAGCACCTTCATAGGTACGGCTGTCGTAGGTGCGCATGTTGTCGGCTGTTTTGTAACCGGTGGCATGTTCAAACTTGATTTCTTTGTTGTCTGCAGCCACTTTGAGCATGGGATCCATGTAGCCAAATGTGGTGCCGAAGATCACTTTGTTGCCTTGGCTGGCCAAGTCGCGGAAGTTGCGCTCGGCATCGGCGCTTTCTGGCACTTTTTCAACAAAGGTGGTGACGATCTTGTCGCCAAATTGTTTTTCTAGTTCTTTGCGCGCGTTGTCGTGTGCAAATGTCCAGCCACCGTCGCCCACTGGGCCAACATAGACAAAGGCCACTTTAAGGGGCTCAGCTTTAGGTGCTGCTGCAGGTTTTGCTTCTTCTTTTTTGCCACAAGCCACGAGAGCGGCAGCAGTGACCAAAGAAATGGCGGCGATTTTGAGAATCGATCGCTTGTTCAGAACTGTCATGAAATTTCCTTTGTTGGATGGACTGGGTTGGACGAAAAAAGCATTATGAACTGGGATGAAAGGGTTTGCCTAGAGATGCGGGCATATTGACCCGAATCCAAGCAGGATTTCGTGAGATCAAGGCCAACACCACAATGGTCGCCAAATAAGGCAAGGCTGAAAGCAACTGGCTAGGCACTTGCACACCCAAACCCTGCAAATGAAACTGCAGCATGGTCACCCCGCCAAACAGGTAAGCACCGAGCAATATTCGTGCGGGTCGCCAGGTTGCAAAAGTGGTCAAAGCCAAGGCAATCCAGCCCTTACCGGCCACCATGCCTTCTACCCACAAGGGCGTGTAGACAACCGAGATGTAGGCACCCGACAGGCCACACAAAGCACCGCCCACCATGACGGCCAAAAACCGAATTCGGCGGACTGAATAACCAAGCGCATGCGCCGATTCGGGAGATTCACCGACCGAACGCAGCACCAAACCTGTGCGCGTTTTGTACAAAAACCAAATGAGTGCGAAAACAAAAGCAATCACCCCATAAACCAGCGGGTGCTGCTTGAAGAAAGCTGAACCTACAAGCGGAATATCAGCCAAGAAAGGGATTTCAAACTGAGGCCGCGGGGGCAGTTTTTCTTGCACGTACGTAATGCCCACAAAGGCTGAAAAGCCCACCCCAAACAAACTCAATGCCAAGCCTGTGGCGTACTGATTGGTGCCAAGGTAAATCACCATGACCCCAAAAATGGCACCCAGCAAGGCGCCAGCTCCCATGCCCGCCAAGAAGCCCAGCATGTCGCTGCCGGTGTGCACCACTGCGGCAAAACCAGCAATGGCAGCGCACAACATCATGCCCTCAGCGCCTAAGTTAACGACACCGACTTTTTCATTGATGAGCAAACCCAAGGCGGCGATGGCCAGCACAGTGCCTGCATTCAAAGTAGCTGCGATGAGCAATGCATACGACTCCATCAGGCCCTCCCACTCTGCCAACGCAATCGGTATGCCACCAGGGTGTCACATGCCAACAAGCTGAACAACAACAATCCCTGAAACACACCCGTAATGGACTTAGGCAGGCCCATGCGCGATTGCGCCAACTCACCGCCAATGTAGAACATGCTCATGAGGACAGCTGAAAACACAATGCCAATCGGATGCAACCGCCCCACGTAGGCCACGATGATGGCCGCAAAACCATAGCCAGAAGGGATGTAAGGTGTCAGTTGCCCAATGGGCCCCGCTACTTCCAAAGCACCTGCCAGGCCTGCAGCCCCACCCGATGTCAGCAGCGCCAACCACAAAGCTTTGCGCGAAGAAAAACCCGCATAGCGCGCTGCAGAAGGTGCCAAGCCTCCAACCTGCTGCGCAAAGCCTGAGCGAGTTCGGAATAAAAAGATCCAAACTGCGGCAACACCGACCAAAGCCAATATCAGCCCTACCGAAACACGTGAGCCGCTCATCAGGCGTGGAATTTGGGTGACAGCTTCAAAGGATTTGGTTTGCGGAAAGTTATACCCCGCAGGGTCTTTCCAAGGGCCATACACCAAATACCCCAACACCATGTCGGCCACATAGACCAGCATCAGGCTGACCAAAATTTCGTTGGCGTGAAATTTGTCTTTAAGCCAAGCCGTGATGGCCGCCCAAAACATGCCCCCTGCAACACCCGCCAAAACCACAGCCACCAAAATCCAGCGACCCGTTTCTTTGTCGGCCAACAATGCCACACCGCCGGCCGCCACAGCGCCTATGACAAACTGCCCTTCAGCACCAATGTTCCAAACATTGGAGCGAAAACAAACAGCCAAGCCCAAGGCAATGATCAACAAGGGCGTTGCCTTCACCATCAGTTCGCCCAAAGCGTAGGCAGACTTCAGGGGCTCCCAAAAAAACATTTGCAGACCACGTACAGGATCTTTGCCAAGCAACACAAACAAGCCGATACCCAAAGCAACCGTGATGAGCAAGGCCAGCAGCGGCGAGCCATAGCGCCAAAGCTCAGAGGCTTCAGGGCGCCGTTCTAGCTTAAGCATGCGCGCTCCACAAACCGCTCATCCATTCGCCAATTTGAGCCACCGTAGCATCTTTGCGTTGAACAGAGGGGGAAATTTGGCCGTTGGCCATGACATACAAGCGATCAGAAATTTCAAACAATTCGTCTAACTCTTCGCTCACCACAAGAACGGCACAGCCCGCATCACGCAAAGCCAAGAGCTCGCTGCGAATTTGCGCCGCAGCACCTACATCGACGCCCCATGTGGGTTGCGACACGAGCAGCACTTTAGGTTTGGCATCGATCTCGCGACCCACCAAGAATTTTTGCAAATTGCCGCCAGACAAAGACTGCGCAGGTGCTTGCGCACCATTGGCTTTGACATTGAATTTTTGAATGATTTTTTGAGCTTGCGTTTGCAGTGCTTGGGTGTCAATCCAGCCACTCGATGAAATGGCCTCGCTTCTGGTGAGCAGCAGGTTGTGCGCCAGACTGAGCGAAGGCACAGCGCCTCGCCCCAACCTTTCTTCGGGCACAAAATGCAGACCCGCTTGGCGACGTTCTTGAGGCCCCACATGACCGACAGCATGTCCGTCCAAAAGCACAGAATCGGCTAAAGCTCGCGTGTCTTCACCAGACAAGGCATAGAGAAGTTCGCGTTGGCCATTGCCAGACACACCTGCGATGCCCACTACCTCGCCTGCGCAAACTTGTAGATTGATGTCGACCAAGTTAACGCCAAATTGGTCTTCTTTGTTCAAGGACAAATGGCGCGCTTCAAACATCACAGCACCCGGCGTGCGGTCTTGGTGATTCAAGGCTGGCGGCTCTGAGCCAATCATCATGCGGCTGAGCGACGCGTTGGATTCTTCTCGGGGATCACAAACACCTGTGACTTCGCCACCCCGAAGCACCGTACAAGCAGAGCAAAGTTCGCGAATTTCATGCAGCTTGTGACTGATGTACAACAAGCTACAACCTTGGCTCACTAATTTTTTCAAAACAACAAACAACTTGTCGACCGCTTGCGGTGTTAGAACAGATGTTGGCTCGTCCAAAATAAGCAGCTTGGGTTCTGTGAGCAAGGCACGGATAATTTCAACCCGCTGCATCTCGCCCACACTCAAGGTGTGAACAGGCCTAGAAGGGTCAATGTCAAGGCCATACTCAGCAGCTTTGGCACTGATGCGCGCAGAAACTTGCGCCAGAGTTAAAGAAGGATCTAAGCCCAACCAAACGTTTTCAGCCACACTGAGTGTGTCAAACAAACTAAAGTGCTGAAACACCATGCTGATGCCCAAGGCGCGGGCTTGCTGTGGATTTCGGATTTGAACGGCTTGGCCGTTGTATTGAATGTCACCTTCATCTGGCTTGACCGCGCCATAGATGATTTTCATGAGGGTGGATTTGCCTGCGCCGTTTTCACCTAAAACCGCATGCGCCTCGCCGGGCTTGACAGACAAAGAAACCGCGCGATTGGCCACCACACCGGGATAACGCTTGGTGATGTTTGAAAGTGACAGGCGCAATGGCTCTTTGGACAACATGGAATTCTCAAAGTTCGACAAATTCTATCGAGCTTTGAGTCGTCTTTGCGCCTCTCTGAGGCTAATGGACCTAAATACCTGCCAAAGACTGTAATCCGCTTGGATCTAGCAAGTTCAAAACCCGCCCACCGCCACTGATGAGCTTGCGGTCTCGCAAATGTTTCAGGACGCGCGATAAGGTTTCTGGGGCAATGCCCAGTTGTGCCGCAATCAGCCGTTTTCTGTCGTGCAAAATGACCGTCAAACTTCCCTGAGCGTCTGCAGGCTCCGCATGCCTTAAAAGCCACTCTGCAAAACGAGCGTCTGCATCTTTGGCCAAACGACTCACGGCCACCTCAATTTGTTGTCTTTGGGCCTTGGCCAAATCTAGCATGAGGGTGTGAACAGGTTCAGGCAGGTTTTTGAGATAACTTTTGAACTGCCGAAGCGGCATGGTTTGAAGCGTGACTGGGCTTTCTGTCAAAGCATCCACCGCATGGGGCAATCCCAACATGGCCGCCGCAGCCTCCAACCAAAATGGCCCTTCAACAGCGCCCAATTGGTGAACCAGAACCCCCTGCTCGATGACACCGAATGCCACGCGACCACTTAAAAGGTGAAGTGCTTGGTTGGCAACCAGGCCACGGCGCAAAAGCACTGTGCCGCATGGGACTTCTTCAACTGGCGCAGGAACAGGGGTGAGAACAAGATTCAACATGGGCTCCAATTTGCCAGAGGCTTGAGCCGCCCGTGTTGACGCACATCAATACATTGTCACAACACCAAAATGGCGCGGAAATCATTCACATTGGTATGCGTTGGTCCAGTGAAAACCAAATCGTTCAAAGCTTGAAAGTAACCATAGGCATCATTGCACGCCAGATGATCGTCTAAGCTTAAACCCGCGTGAGCGCCTCTGGCCAAGGTATCTGGCGTGACCAGCGCCCCAGCGTTGTCTTCGATGCCGTCGATACCGTCTGTGTCGGCTGCGAGGGCCCATACATTTTCTTGACCCTGCAATGCTTGCGCCAGACCCATGCAAAACTCTCCCGCTCTGCCGCCTCGACCTTCGCGCTTCTCAGAGTCTGCCTTTGAGGCCCGAATGGTCACAGTGGTCTCGCCGCCACTCAAGATGACACAAGGTTTGACAAAGGGGCCGAGACCTTTCGCACTGGCTCGCGCAAGCGCAGCATGGACCTTGCCTACTTCGCGCGATTCACCTTCTAATTCATCGCTTAGCACATAGGCTCGCAATCCTTTGGACTCTGCGAAACTGGCCGCGGCCAACAGCGATTGCTGAGGTGTGGCAATCAGATGCACAGAGCTGCGTAAAAAAGCAGCGTCGTTGGGCTTGGGTGACTCCCATTGTGAATTTTGAATTGCAGTAAGCACATCGTTTGAAATGTCAATTTGATAGCGCTTCAAAATTTGCAAAGCATCAGCGCACGTTGTGACATCGGGCACCGTGGGGCCACTGGCAATGACTGAAGGGTCATCGCCAGGCACATCACTGATGGCCAGTGTCACCACTTGCGCAGGCGCACAAGCGGCTGCAAGTCGCCCGCCTTTGATGCGTGACAAATGCTTTCGAACGCAATTCATTTCACCAATGTTGGCGCCACTTTTCAGCAAGGCTTGATTGATGGCTTGTTTTTCTGCCAAGCTCAAACCATCTGCTGGCAAGGTCAGTAAGGCTGAGCCGCCACCTGAAATGAGGCACAACACCAAATCGTCCTGCGTCAGACCTTGGGTGAGGGACAGAATTTCTTCGGCAGCGGCCAAACCTGCTGCATCAGGTACAGGGTGAGATGCTTCCACAATTCTCAGGCGCTCAGGCACCCCTTCAGGCCTGGCAGGCGTATGCCCATAACGCGTCACCACCATGCCAGACAAAGGGGCATCTAATGGCCACAAAGCTTCTACCGCGTGGGCCATGGCTCCAGCGGCCTTACCCGACCCCAACACCAGGGTTCGGCCCTTGGGTGGTTTGGGTAAAAAAGCTGGCGTGTTGTGAAGCGGCAGTGCCCGTTGAACTGCCTGATCAAACAACTGTCTGAGAAAGGCTCGGGGGTTTTGCTGAATATCGCTGTGAAGGTGGGGCTTAGAACTCATGGTGTCAGAGTGTAGTGCTTGACCATGACACACGCAATTTCTTCGTGCAGAATCATGACCCATGACTACCTTGCTGATCCACAATGCGCACACCCTTGCAACGATGAACGATGCCGGCGATGAACTTCGCAATGCCTCGGTCTTTGTCAGAGACAACTGCATCGAGGCCATTGGCCCAGCCACCCAATTGCCCCAAACTGCCGATCGCGTGATCAATGCCGAACACCACGTGGTCATTCCTGGCATGGTCAACACGCACCATCACATGTCGCAAAGCTTGACGCGTGCCATACCCGCTGTTCAAAACGCCGAACTTTTCAGCTGGCTCCAAGGTCTTTATCCCATCTGGGCTGGCCTTCAACCCGACATGATTTACGCCAGCACTCAAACCGCCATGGCCGAATTGTTGTTATCGGGTTGCACCACCAGCAGTGACCACTTGTACATCTACCCCAATGGCGTCAAATTAGACGATTGCATTGCGGCAGCCCAAGAAATTGGCATGCGTTTTGTGGCCACACGCGGCAGCATGAGCGTGGGCCAATCCAAGGGCGGCCTACCGCCCGATCGCGTTGTGGAACAAGAAGATGCTATTTTGAAAGACACGCAGCGCTTGATCGAACGCTACCACGACGCATCGCATGGTGCTATGACGCAAGTGGCCGTAGCCCCCTGTTCACCCTTCAGCGTCAGCCAAGACCTCATGCGTTTGTCAGCAGAGATGGCCAGGCACTATGGCGTGCGCCTGCACACCCACTTGGCAGAAAATGACCATGACATTGCCTACAGCTTTGAGAAATTCAATCGCACACCCACGCAATATGCAGAAGACCTAGGCTGGTTGGGACACGACGTGTGGCACGCCCATTGCGTCAAATTGGACGATGAAGGCATCTCGCTTTTTGCGGCCACTCGCACGGGCATTGCACATTGCCCATGCAGCAACATGCGCTTGGCCAGTGGCATTGCACCCATTCGCAAAATGATTGAAGCAGGCGTGCCTGTGGGCTTGGGGGTTGACGGCAGCGCCAGCAACGATGCAGCCCACATGGTGAACGAAGCGCGTCAAGCCATGTTGTTAGCGCGGCTTAGAAAATCACTTGAGGGTCCGCAAGTGAATGCAGAAGGCAAAACCATTTTTGGTTGCGACACCGCGCCCATGGAAATGACTGCGCGCGACGCCTTGCGTTTGGCCACGCGTGGTGGTGCTGAGGTATTGGGCCGCAAAGACATCGGTCAGCTGAGTGTTGGATTTTGCGCCGACATAGCCTTGTTTGATTTGCGCAGTTTGAGTTTTGCGGGTGGTGCTGTGCACGATGCCGTTGGAAGTTTGATGCTGTGTGCCAGTGCGCCCGCCGCCTATACCGTGGTCAATGGCCGTGTGGTGGTCAGTGAGGGTCAGTTGGCCAGCGTAGATCTTGGCAATGTGATTGAACGTCACAACAAGTTTGCCGTTCAACTGGCCCTAGGTCACTGAACTCAATCACTGAGCTAAGTTACGGCTCAACTTTGGCGCCGGCCAAATACCAACTGGCTACAAGTTGTCTTTCTTGAGGCGTAATGCCTGTGGCATTGTTCATGGGCATCTGCTGAGTCACACTCACTTGCTGGTACACGTTTTGAGCATTGAGCTTGATATTTGCTGGCGTATCCAAACGAACATTTTTCATTTGAACTTGCGCGCCGTGGCAACTGAGGCAGTGCTGGTCGATCACTGATTTGACTTGCACAAAAGTAGCAGCTTGAGACGGCTCATTCTTGGCAACACTCTTTGCGCCCCAAGGTGCCATGGCCACAATGACTGCAACGATCAGAACGACACCCACTGCCGCAAAAGGCCAAGGGTTGCTAGCGCGGCCTAAATGGTAGCCATGCCGTTGCACAAAGAACTGGCGAATCAAGGCACCCGCAAACATCATGACAAACAAGATCAGCCAGCGCTGTGGATGCGTGTACAAGAAACTGTAATGGTTGCTTAGCATGGCAAAAATCACAGGCAGCGTGAAATAGGTGTTGTGCACGCTGCGTTGCTTACCGCGCTTGCCGTGTATGGCCAAGGATATGGCATCGTACTTTTCGTCAGAGGTCATGGCGGCTACCACTTTGCGCTGGCCAGGAATAATCCAAACAAACACATTGGCACTCATGGCCGTGGCAATCATGGCGCCCACCAACAAGAAGGCGGCCCTGCCGGCAAACAATTGACAGGCCAACCATGAGGCAAATGCCACCACACACAACATGAGTGTGGCCACAATCAATTCACCGTTTTTGCGAAATCCAAACACGCGGCAAATGGCGTCATAAACGAACCAAAAAACCACAAAGAAACTCAGCGCTGCCGTGATGGCTACAGCAGGCGACCAGTCCATCAGTGATTTGTCAATGAGGTAGGTGCTGGCATTCCACAGATACATCACTGTGAACAAGGCAAAGCCACTGATCCAAGTGGAATAGCTTTCCCAATAAAACCAGTGCAACTTGGTGTGAATTTTCTTGGGCGCCACCATGTACTTTTGGGGGTTGTAAAAACCACCGCCATGAATGGCCCACATTGCGCCATCTACCCCTTTTTCAAGCAAATCGGGCGAGTTGGGCTTCTGAAGGTTGTTGTCTAGGAAAACAAAGTAAAAAGACGAGCCTATCCACGCAATCGCGGTAATCACATGGACCCACCGCAGTAGCAAATTAACCCAATCTAGCAAATAGGCTTCCATCGATAAGGCTCCAAACTGTTTACCGAAGTGTATACAATTTTTAGGCCTGCAAAAGCTGTGCCGCTACGGCAACCGCAATCACTTCAGGTTCTTTGCCCTCAATACCTGGAACACCGATGGGGCATGTCACTTGTTGCAATTCAGCTTCTGAAAAGCCCCGTTCCGCAAGGCGTCGCCTAAATGTGGCCCACTTGGTGGCACTGCCAATGAGGCCAATGTAGGGCAGGTCTTTTTGATCTCGCTGGCGTTGCAAGCAGGCCGCCACCACATCCAAGTCCTCAGCGTGGCTGAAACTCATGATGAGAACGCGGCTGTTAGGCACCAAGTCGGATACGGCAGCATGCACCGGGTTGGAATGTTCACACACAACTTGGGGTGCTACATCGCTTGGAAAAATTTCGTCTCGGCTGTCGATCCATCTCACATGAAATGGCAAGGGTGCCAAAACTTTGACCAAGGCCTTGCCCACATGACCGCCACCAAACAAGGCCAGAGGCAAAAATCGTTCGGCAGCTTGCGCATTCAAAATAGCCTGAAGTCGACCTTGGTCAGCTACCGTCACGTACTCAAACTTCAAGACCAAGGCGCCACCACAACACTGCCCCAAACTGGGCCCAAGCGCAAATCTTTTTTCAAGAGGTAATGAACTAGGCATTGCAGGCTGAAGCAAGTAGCGCCTGGCCTCGGCAATGGCTTCAAATTCAAGGTGCCCACCACCAATCGTGCCCAAAAACTCATCGGTAAAAACAGCCATGACAGTGCCTGCTCCCCGCGGCACTGAGCCCTGGGCTTGTTGCACCGTGATCCAAATGGCAGGCATCTGCGCCAACTTCAATGTCAATTCTGATAACCAATGCACCTGCTTCTACTTTCAATTCAATGCTTCTAAACCAGACTGTACAGTGACAGAATGGCACATGTTGTTTTGAAGGCCATAGACCCATGACTCATGCCATTGCCCATTTTCTAAAATCTTCACTCTTGGCTTGCGCTGCTTGCCTTCTGGCTTTGTGGCTGACTGGTTGTAGTACACCGCCACCAACGCCGCCACAAAAAATAGCAACGCCACAAGCAGCCGCGCCTGTCAAACCAGCGGCGCCCATTGCGCTTCCCGCTGAGCCTGTCAAACCTCAATTGCCCACTTCAAATGCTCGGTCTGCCAAAGAATACAGGGTCGATGCCGCCAAACACCTTTACAAACTCAATGGCGCTAGAATTTTCAAAGGCCGCATGCCGCCCATGCTTTACGCTGTGGGTGTTTTGGATGTCGAAGTTGACAAACAAGGCCAAGTGACACGCACCTACTGGGTCAGAGCGCCTGGCCATGCCCCCGAAGTGATGAGAGAAATTGAAAAAACTGTTCGCTTGGCAGCACCCTACCCTGTCCCTGCCCACCTGGGCAAAGTGGTGTACTCAGACGTTTGGCTTTGGCACAAGAGCGGTCATTTTCAGCTCGACACCCTCACTGAAGGGCAAGACTGAAGTTCTAAACCGCCGCCTTGGCTTTTTCGCAGCTCATCAAAATCTTTTCGGGTGTGGCAGGTGCACTCATGTGAACCACTGTTTGGTGGTCGGCACTGGCACTGACTGCATCGCGCAATGCAAAGAAAGTAGACAAGGCCAGCATCAATGGCGGCTCGCCCACCGCCTTTGAATTAAAGGGTGTTGGCTTCAGGTTGCTGCCGTCAAACAAAGTCACATTGAAGTGTTCTGGAATGTCGCCAGCAACGGGTATTTTGTAAGTACTAGGGCCGTGCGTCAGAAACTTGCCCTTCTTGTCCCAAATGCACTCTTCCATGGTGAGCCAGCCCATGCCCTGCACGTAGCCACCTTCAATTTGGCCTTTGTCAATGGCGGGGTTGATGCTCTTACCTGCGTCGTGAACAATGTCCACAGCCTTCAGCCACCATTCTCCCGTGCGAGTATCAATTTCAACTTCACTGACAGATGCGCCATAGCAGTAGTAATAAAAGGCATGGCCCGTGAGGGTTGCAAAGTCGTATTTAATTTCGGGCGTCATGTAGAAACCCGCTACAGACAAGCCCACACGGTCCATCCAAGCTTGTTTTGCCACAGCCGTCCATTCAACCGACTTGCCACCGCCGTGAGCCATGCTATTGGCAAAGTTCACTTCGGTGTCTTTGCAACCCAGCATGTTGGCTGCCACAGGTGCCAAACGAGCACGCATTTGGGCCGTTGCATTCATGATGGCTGCGCCATTGATGTCGGCACCGCTTGAAGCAGACGTGGCCGATGCATTGGGTACCTTTTGGGTGTCGGTGCCCGTCACACGAACGTAGGACAAATCAATGCCCAAACCATCGGCACACACTTGGGCCATTTTGGTGTTCAGGCCCTGACCCATTTCTGTTCCGCCATGGTTCACACTCACAGAGCCGTCCATGTAAATATTGAGCAAGGCGCCGCCTTGGTTCAACATGGTGGCGGTGAAGCTAATGCCAAACTTTAGGGGCACCAAAGCCAAGCCTCGCTTGCGGCGCTTGTTCACTTTGTTAAAAGCATTGACGCTGTCGCGGCGCTCGCGGTACTTGGCCTCTGAGGCCACTTGGGTAATGACCTTGTCTCCAACCCAGTCAGCAATGGTTTGGCCGTATTGCGTCACCATGGTGGCGGGATTGCCAGACACAGCAGGGTCTTGGTAGATGTTGAGCATGCGAACATCCAAAGGATCTTTGCCAATGTCATTGGCAATTTGCTCGATGATGGTCTCAATGCCAAACATGCCCTGCGGGCCGCCAAAACCACGAAAAGCTGTGGCGCTTTGGGTGTTGGTTTTGCAACGGTGGCTGATGAGTTTCAGGTTAGGAATGAAGTAGCAGTTGTCGATGTGCAAACAAGCACGGTCGTTAACCGGGCCTGAATAATCGGTGCTGTAGCCACAACGCGACATTAGCGTGATGTCGGCGCCCAAAATGCGGCCTTCGTCGTCGTAGCCCACTTCGTAATCGATGCGGAAATCGTGGCGCTTGCCCGTGATCATCATGTCGTCGTCGCGGTTCACACGCAACTTAACAGGCTTTTGCAATTTGAATGCAGCCAGCGCAGCGCTCTGGCTGAAGATGCTGGCATTTCCTTCTTTGCCACCAAAGCCACCACCCATGCGCCTGCAAATGACTTCGACATCGTTGGTGCTCAAGTTCAAAGCTGCAGCAGCCTCACGCTGATTGCCATCAGGATGTTGCGTTGAAGAATACAAAGTGAGTTGGCCATCTTCACGCGGCACCGCGTAAGTAATTTGGCCTTCCATGTAAAACTGTTCTTGCTGACCCGTTTCAGTGCTGCCCTTCACTTTACGCGGCGCCTTGGCAATGGCCTCCGATGCATTGCCGCGCGTGATGCCCTTGGCGGGCATGACAAAACTTTTCGCCGCCATGGCTTCGTCAATGGTCAAAATGGGGGGCAGTTCTTTGACCAGCACTTTGGCTTTGTGCGCTGCTTCGCGGGCATACAACATTTCGCGTGCCACCACCACAGCCACCGCTTGGCCCAAAAATTCAACCTTGCCAACAGCTAAGAAGGGGTCGTCGTGAACAATGGGGCCGCAATTGTTTTCGCCTGGAATGTCTTTGGCTGTGTAAACCGCTACCACACCGTGCTCTTTCAAAATTGCGTCGCGGTCAATGCCGTCGCCAATGAGTTCGCCATGCGCAACGGGAGACATGATGAGGGCCGCATACAAAGTGCCAGCCAGCTCAGGCATGTCGTCGGTGAAAGTAGCGCCGCCTGTCACATGCAAATGTGCAGACTCATGAATGACATCGGTGCCTTGCTGAATGCCCGAGACGGGCAACAAATTGTGCAGAGAAATGGGCGCGTTCATTTAAGCCACCTCCGGGGTTGTTTGAGTTTGTTCTTCAATGAAATCAATCACCAAATTGCGCGCTACCAAAGAGCGGTAGGCCCATGTGGCACGCAAGCCATCTCGCGCCACAAAACTGGCAGCAATGGCGGCATCTAAATCGGATTCCTTCACATCGGCAGGCGCCTTACCTTCCAACACGGCTTCAAGTTTGGGCGCTCTGCAGGGCGATGGAGCCAAGCCGTTGTAAGCCAACTTCACGCCGCTCAACTTACCAGCCTTCAGGGTGTATGAAATGGCAGCACAAGTGGCAGAAATATCTTGCTCAAAACGCTTGCTTACTTTGTGGGCCCGAAACACTTGGCCCGCTTGTGGCTTGGGCAGCACCACGGCTTCAATGAACTCACCCGCTTGCAATACAGTTTGTTTGAGACCGGTATAAAACTTGTCCAAAGAAACAGTGCGCGTTTTGTCGCCACGTCGTAGCGTGAGCGTGGCGCCCAATGCCATCAGGCAAGGCATGGTGTCGCCAATGGGAGAACCGTTGGCAATGTTGCCTGCCAAAGTGGCTGTAGAGCGAATGGGGGGCGAGCCAAAACGACGCAGCACCTCTGCAAAATCAGGGTAAGCCTTGGACACCAAGGTTTCAACTTCTGTAAGTGACACCACCGCGCCGATGTGCCAAGCCTGAGGCGTGTCTTTCACTTGTTTGAGTTCGGTCACGTTGCCCAAATAAACAATGTGGTCGGGGCGTGAGTATTGTTTGTTCACCTGCAAGCCAACTTCAGTGCTGCCAGCGAGCAATGTCGATGTAGGGTGCTTGACCAAATAGTCAGCCACTTCGGCAATGGTGGCGGGCGACACAAACTCATTGCCTTTGCGGGTGCGAACCACGGGCTGAACAATGATGTCGCCTTCCAAACTGAGTGTGGGCGTGGACGAGCGTTGAATTTCTTTTAGCAGAGGCAGATCGGCAGCATCGTCTAGTTTCAGGGCAGACTTGTTGCTACAGGCTTTGGAAGCAGCATCCAAAATGGGTGCATATCCCGTGCATCGGCAAAGGTTGCCACTGAGCGCGTCACTCACATCTTGGCGTTTGGGTGATTGATTGACCTGAACCAAGTTGACCAAGCTCATCACAATGCCGGGCGTGCAAAAACCACATTGCGAACCGTGGCAGTTGACCATGGCTTGCTGCACAGGATGCAAAGTACCATCGGGCTTTTTCAAACTCTCGACCGTTTTTACCGACTTGCCATCTAAGGTAGGGAGCAGCTGAATACAGCTGTTGACCGGCACATAGTCAACACCCTGGCCCGATGCATTCAATGAGCCCACCATGACCACACAAGCCCCGCAATCGCCTTCAGCGCAACCCTCCTTGGTGCCCGTGCGATGCAACTGTTCGCGCAGGTAATCTAAAACGGTGGTGGTGCGGCGTTCGCCTTGGGCTTCAACGACTTTGCCGTCAAGCACAAAACGAACTGTATTGGTCACTTGGCTCATGAGGAGGGGTTTGGGTTAGGTTCTAAACAAAAGCTGATTTTATTGATTTACCACCCCTCAGGGGGTATTTCTGCGACAAATAAATTCGAATTCAAGAGCCGCGGTAGGTTGAATAACTCCATGGGCTTGCCAAGAGCGGCACATGGTAGTGCTGGGAGACATCGGCCACCCCAAAATCCAAGCTAACTAGGTTGAGAAACGAAGGCTCGGGCAGCTTCACGCCCTTGGCCTTGAAATAACCCGCCACATCAAACACCAAGCGGTAGGTACCTTTTTGCAAACTGGCGTTGTCATAGAGCGGGCCATCGGGGTTGCGCCCATCTGCGTTTAACTTGAAACTTTTCACCAAGGTGGCAAATTGCCCTTCCGTGGTGTACAGGCTGACCTGCATGCCCGCAGCGGGACACCCATGCATGGTGTCTAAAACGTGTGTACTCAAACCCATGTTGCATCTTTCCTTGTATTGGTCGACTGAAAGTGTATACACTTTTGGCTTTTGAAGCTATCATCATTCCGCATGGAAACATCTTCAACCCACGCCATTGTGAGCGCTTTAACCAAAGCCATTGTCGAGCATCGACTGATGCCTGGGTCCAAATTGGCTGAGCAGAAGTTGGCCACCCATTTTGGCGTTTCCAGAACCTTGGTCAGGCAAGCCTTGTTTCAACTGTCTCAAAACAGACTGATCCGCATGGAGCCTGCTCGAGGGGCGTTTGTGGCCGCACCTTCTGCTTCTGAAGCCAAACAAGTCTTTGCGGTACGGCGCATGCTCGAAGTTCAAATGACACGCGAATTTGTGCGCGACATCACCCCCGCCAAAATCCGCGCTTTGAAGGCGCACACCAAACAAGAGAAAGAAGCCGTTGCACAAGAAGATGTGCACGGCCGCACAGAGTTGTTAGGCGATTTTCATGTGCGCATTGCCGAGCTCATGGGCAACCATGTCTTGGCCCAAAGCTTGGGCGAACTCATTTCGCGCTGCGCCCTCATCACACTCATGTACCAATCGCGCAATGCGGCACAGCACTCTGCCGATGAACACGAAGCCATTGTCGATGCCATGGCCAATAAAGACGCCGACTTGGCTGCAAGGCTCATGGAAGAACATTTGATTTTTGTTGAAAACAGCTTGAGCTTTGACAAAAAAATTCCCACTCACGATATTTCATTGGCCTTGTCATGAACACATCCGTCTACGACTCCACTGCCGCCTACCCACGCGATCTCAAAGGCTACGGCCGAAACCCACCTCACGCGCAATGGCCTGGCCAAGCCCGCGTGGCGGTGCAGTTTGTTTTGAACTACGAAGAAGGTGGCGAAAATTCTGTGCTTCACGGCGATGCAGGTTCTGAGCAATTCTTGTCAGAAATGTTCAACCCTGCGTCTTATCCAGACCGGCACATCAGCATGGAGGGCATTTATGAATATGGCTCGCGTGCAGGGGTGTGGCGCTTACTGCGCGAATTTGAACAGCGCAAACTGCCACTTACCGTCTTTGGTGTGGCCACTGCGCTTCAAAAATGTCCCGAGGTGTTGGCTGCATTTCAAGAATTGGGCTACGACATTGCATGCCATGGCTTGAAATGGATTCACTACCAAAACATCGATGAGGCCACAGAACGCGCGCACATGGCCGAGGCCATGGACATCCTGCAAAAGCTCAGCGGCGAAAGGCCCTTGGGTTGGTACACCGGCCGCGACAGCCCCCGCACCCGGCGCTTGGTGGCAGACTTTGGTGGCTTCGAATACGACAGCGACTACTATGGCGACGATCTGCCTTTTTGGATGAAGGTTGAGAAAACGGATGGCCAAGTGGCGCCTCAGTTGATCGTGCCCTACACCCTAGATTGCAACGACATGCGCTTTGCACTGCCTCAAGGTTATTCGCATGCCGATCCGTTTTTTCAATACATGAAAGACACTTTTGATGCGCTCTACAAAGAAGGCAATCCACAAGGCCTGAACCGTCCCAAAATGATGAGCATTGGCATGCACTGCAGGTTGCTAGGACGGCCTGGGCGCATCACCGCCATTCAAAGATTTTTAGACCACATCCAAGCTCACGATCATGTCTGGGTCTGCCGCCGCTTAGACATTGCGCGCCATTGGAAAACCACTCACCCTTACACGCCATGACACTTAGCCTAGAACAACTCAATACAGCCCCGCCCCAAGAGGCCATGCAACTCTTAGATGGCTTGTATGAACACTCGCCATGGATTGCCGAAGGTGCGCTCAAGCACCGCCCTTTTGCGTCTTGGGCGCACTTGAAACACTGCATGGCGCTGGTGCTTAAAGATGCAGGCAGAGATGCTCAAGTCAGTCTTATTCGAGCTCACCCCGAGCTGGCAGGCAAAGCCATGGTGCGCAAAGAATTGACCGCAGAATCTACCAACGAGCAAAGCAAAGCGGGCCTCACTGAATGCAGCCCTGCTGAGTTTGAAAAAATTCAAAGCCTCAACGCTGCCTACAATCAAAAGTTTGGATGGCCTTTTATTTTGGCTGTGAGGGGACCTCGCGGACTGGGCCTGAACAAGCATCAAATCATTGCCACGTTTGAAAGACGCTTGAACGGTCACCCTGATTTTGAACTGCAAGAATGCCTGCGCAACATTCACCGCATTGTTGAAATTCGTTTGAACGACAAAACCAATTGCCACCCGCTTCAAGGTCAGCAAGTTTGGGATTGGCAAGAAGACTTGTCGCAATACAGCGACCCTGGTTTCAAAGAAGCGGGTCAACTCACAGTGACCTACCTCACAGACGCTCACATGGCTTGCTCAAAAAGCATCCAAAGCACCATGAGGTTGGCAGGCTTTGACGAAGTCTATGTCGATGCTGTTGGCAACGTCGTGGGTCGCTATCACCCCAGCGTGACGGGCGCCAAATACCTCATGACCGGCAGCCATTTCGACACCGTTCGCAATGGCGGCAAGCACGATGGACGCTTGGGTATTTATGTGCCCATTGCCTGTGTTCAAAAATTGGCACAAGCAAAGCAACGCTTGCCCATTGGCCTTGAAGTTGTGGCATTTGCAGAAGAAGAAGGGCAGCGCTACAAAGCCACCTTCTTGGGCTCTGGCGCTTTGGTAGGTCAATTCAATCCAAATTGGTTATCGCAGACTGATGCCAATGGCATTTCCATGCGCGAAGCCATGAAAAATGCGGGCTTGAATGAAGCCGAGATTCCCAACATTCAACGCAAGCCTGCCGACTATGTGGGTTTCGTTGAAGTCCATATTGAGCAAGGCCCTGTGCTCAATGAAATGAACCTGCCCTTGGGCATAGTGAGCTCCATCAATGGCAGCGTGCGTTATGTGTGCGAAATGGTGGGCATGGCCAGCCACGCAGGCACCACACCCATGGACCGCAGGCGAGATGCTGCTTGCGCTGTGGCCGAACTGGCCCTGTACATGGAAAAACGCGCGGCTGCAGACGGCGATTCAGTGGCCACCATTGGACAACTCCAAGTGCCCAATGGTTCGATCAATGTGGTGCCTGGCAAATGCACGTTCTCGATGGACATGCGCGCGCCCCTCGACCCTCAGCGCGACGCTTTAGAAAAAGACGTGCTGAATGCACTGGATGAAATATGCAACAGACGCGGCCTTGTTTGCCACCGTGAAGCAACGCTTAGAGCACCCGCAGCACCTAGCGCGCCTGAATGGCAAGCGCGCTGGGAGAAGGCCTTAAAAGACATGGGCGTGCCCCGCTTTGTGATGCCCAGTGGCGCGGGCCACGACGCCATGAAGCTGCATGAAGTCATGCCCCAGGCCATGCTCTTTGTGCGCGGTGAAAACAGCGGCATCAGCCACAACCCCTTGGAATCTTCAACCACAGATGACATGCAACTTTGCATTGATGCGTTTGAACATGTCTTACACCAACTCGCTTGAATTTACAAACCAATGACCACCCAACAATCAACTTACCAAGAACTTGATCAATGGATCGATGCTCACTTTGATGAGCAAGTTCAGTTTCTGCAAGCTCTGGTGCAAGTGCCAACCGACACGCCACCTGGCAACAATGCACCTCATGCCGAAAAAACCACTGAGCTTCTGAAGAAGATTGGCTACATAGCAGAACAATTTCCTGTGCCTGAAGCAGAGGTTAAAGCTTATGGGCTGACCTCTCTCACCAACCTCATTGTGCGCAGACCATTCGGGGCAGGCGGCAAAACCATTGCCTTGAATGCGCATGGCGATGTGGTGCCACCCGGAGAAGGTTGGACGCATCCGCCCTACGGCGCTGAAATTGAAAATGGCCAGATGTTTGGCCGCGCCACGGCAGTGAGCAAATGTGATTTTTCTACTTTCACATTTGCATTGCGTGCCGTCGAGGCATTGCAAGCCAAAAACAATTTGCCCCTCAAAGGCAATGTTGAATTGCATTTCACCTACGACGAAGAATTTGGCGGTGAAAAAGGCCCTGGCTGGCTACTCGAAAAAGGCTACACGCGGCCCGACCTCATGATTGCAGCAGGCTTTAGCTACCAAGTGGTCACAGCCCACAATGGTTGCCTGCAAATGGAAGTGACGGTTCACGGCAAGATGGCCCACGCGGCCATTCCAGATACGGGTGTTGATGCGCTACAAGCAGCGGTTCACATTTTGAACAGTTTGTATGCGCAAAATAAACTCTACAAACAAATCAGCTCGCAAGTTGAAGGTATCAATCATCCCTATTTGAATGTGGGACGCATTGAAGGGGGCACCAATACCAATGTGGTGCCCGGTACAGTCAGCTTCAAATTAGATCGCCGCATGATTCCGGAAGAAAATCCCGAACAAGTAGAAGCCAACATTCGCCAGGTCATTGCAGATGCGGTCAACGCCTTTAACCAAGGCCGGTCGTCTGATGCCTTGGTCAGTGTTGACATCAAACGCATTCTGATGGCCCATGCCATGAAACCACTGGCAGGCAACGCGCCTTTGGTGCACGCCATTCAGAAACACGGCGGCGAGATTTTTGGTGAACCCATTCCCGCCATGGGCACACCCCTGTACACAGACGTTCGCTTGTATGTCGAAAAAGGCATTCCTGGCGTCATTTACGGTGCGGGCCCACGCACTGTTTTGGAATCTCATGCCAAACGCGCAGATGAACGGCTGAATTTAGAAGATTTGCGAAAAGCGACCCAAGTTATTTCACGCACTCTTTTGGATCTTCTGAACTGATTCCGAGCCACTTTGGGGCGTGCAAGGGTTTTACCGAGGCTCAAAGAGGCAAAAATTGTATACAGTTTATGCAACAATGTGCCTTTTCATGCACTTCATAATGGCATCGATATTGCTAAGTCCTTTGACACAATTCATCTCATTTTTTTAATCGGAGCCCCTATGAAAAAACGTTTCCTACTGAAGACCACCGCTGCATTGTTAGCGACTTGCGCTTTTGGCTTGGCACAAGCTCAAAATACACCCATTAAATTTCAACTCGACTGGCGCTTTGAAGGCCCTTCTGCCTTGTTCCTCACGCCTGTTGCCAAGGGATATTTCAAAGATGCCAAGCTCGACGTCACGGTTGACGCAGGAAACGGTTCTGGCGCCGCAGTGACTCGCGTTGCGTCTGGCAGTTACGACATTGGTTTTGCCGATTTGGCAGCCCTGATGGAATTCCACGCCAACAACCCTGATGTACCCAACAAACCTGTGGCCATCATGATGGTCTACAACAACACGCCGGCATCGGTCATGGCGCTCAAAAAATCTGGCATCAAATCGCCAGCCGATTTGGCAGGCAAGAAATTAGGCGCACCCGTTTTTGACGCAGGTCGCCGTGCTTTCCCCATCTTCCAAAAAGCCAACAGCATTGGCAACGTGACATGGACCGCCATGGACCCTCCACTGCGTGAAACCATGCTGGTTCGCGGCGACGTCGATGCCATCACTGGCTTCACCTTCACCTCTTTGCTAAACATCGAAGCCCGCGGCGTCAAAGCCGAAGATGTGGTGGTCATGCAATACCCCGACTTTGGCGTGAAACTGTATGGCAACGCCATCATTGCATCCCCCAAAATCATCAAAGAAAATCCGGCTGCAGTCAAAGCTTTCTTATCCGCCTTCACCAAAGGCGCCAAGGATGTCATTAACAATCCTGCTGCTGTCATTGCAGATGTCAAAGCGCGCGACGGCATCATCAACGTCGAACTCGAAACACGCCGCTTGCAGTTGGCCATCGACACCGTGATCAACAGCCCCTCAGCACGTGAAGAAGGTTTTGGCCAAATCAGAGGCCCTCGCATGTCTCTCATGGCGTCACAAGTGTCCGATGCATTCAACACCAAAACACGTGTGAAGGCCGATGACATTTGGAATGGTTCTTTCTTGCCAAGCGCCAAAGAACTCGACATCTTGCCTAAAGCTAAAAAGTAATTGATCGAGGCCTTGTTTTGACCACTGCAAATTTCGTTGATTTTCAAAATGTTTGGTTGGCCTACAACGACGAGTTGTTAGCGCAAAACCACTATGCAGTTGAAGACATCAACTTGCAAGTCAAGCAGGGCGAGTTCATTGCCATTGTGGGCCCATCGGGCTGCGGCAAGTCCACCTTCATGAAGCTAACCACTGGGCTTAAGCGCCCCAGCAAAGGTCAAATTTTTGTCGATGGTCAGCCCGTCACAGGTCCCTTGAAAATCAGTGGCATGGCGTTCCAAGCGCCTTCCTTGTTGCCATGGCGCACCACGCTAGACAACGTCTTGCTGCCGCTTGAAATTGTGGAGCCCTTTCGCTCCCAGTTCAAACAGCGCAAAGCAGAGTTTGCAGAGCGCGCCCGCAAGCTTTTAAATACAGTGGGCTTGGGTGGCTACGAAGACAAATTTCCGTGGCAACTTTCAGGCGGCATGCAACAGCGCGCCAGCATTTGTCGCGCACTCATTCACGAACCCAAAATGCTCTTGCTTGACGAGCCCTTTGGCGCACTCGATGCCTTCACTCGAGAAGAGTTGTGGTGCATTTTGCGCGACCTCTGGACCGAGCAAAAGTTCAACGTCATTTTGGTCACGCACGATTTGCGTGAGTCTGTTTTCTTGGCCGACACGGTCTATGTCATGAGCAAAAGCCCGGGCAGGTTTGTGGTCAAAAAAGAAATTGACTTGCCACGTCCTCGCGATTTGGAAGTGACCTACACGCCCGAGTTCACCCACATCGTTCACGAATTGCGTGGTCACATTGGTGCCATGCGCAAAACTGGCGCTGTGATTAACCAATAAGCAGGTGACTTTGTGAATAAAAAAACGATAGAAGCAAGCGCACCCTGGATTTTGTTGGTGCTCACGCTTGTCATTTGGCAAGCCATCTGCACCATTTTCAAAGTTTCAGAATTTATTTTTCCAAGCCCCTACCGCATTGCACAACAAACGGTTGAATTCAGCGGCGTCATTGCGGCCCATGCATGGCGCACTTACTGGGTCACCATGGCTGGGTTTGGCATTGCCATTGTGGTGGGTGTTTTGCTTGGCTTTGTCATTGGCAGTTCCCGCTTGGCTTATGCCGCGGTCTACCCCCTCATGACCGCTTTCAATGCGCTGCCAAAGGCCGCCTTTGTGCCCATCTTGGTGGTTTGGTTTGGCATTGGCATTGGCCCCGCCATTCTCACGGCCTTCCTGATCAGCTTCTTCCCCATCATGGTGAACATTGCAACAGGCTTGGCCACGCTTGAACCCGAGCTTGAAGATGTATTGCGCGTTCTGGGTGCAAAGCGTTGGGATGTGTTGGTCAAAGTGGGCTTGCCCCGCTCCATGCCCTATTTCTTTGGATCCCTCAAAGTGGCCATCACTTTGGCATTTGTCGGTACCACCGTGTCCGAAATGACGGCGGCCAATGAAGGCATTGGCTATCTGCTTATCTCAGCGGGTTCTGCCATGCAAATGGGCTTGGCTTTCTCTGGCTTGGTGGTGGTGGGCGCCATGGCCATGGTGATGTACGAGCTTTTTAGCTACATTGAGAAGCACACCACTGCTTGGGCGCACCGCAGCACCAACAACGAGTAAACACTCGGTTTGTGTCATTTGCTGTTGGCAAGTGACACAAATTTGCTGATTTCTTTGATAAGTATTCTAAAGGCTTGACGTTTCAAGCCGATTCAATACGATGCACACATGTATGGAGATGCCACATCGGTATTTCACATTTTTGCCATCTTCATGGAAACCTCTCACATGACAGAAAATGTTCACACACACGATGCTGATCAAGCCGCACCGGTCACTTCGGGCATGCCCAATAAATCCGATATTTTGTTTCTCACCCTTTTAGCTTGCATCATGGCCACGGTGGCTTGGGTTGGTGTTTTGGCTTACAAAGAGGGCTACAAAAACGAAGTCACCAAGCACAACGGTGAAGCCTGGGTGAAGTGGCTGAAAGACAACAGCGAAGCCCGTACTCAAGAAGGCTTCAGCGTTGAAAATTGCGCGGTCAGCGAAACGGAGCGCAAACGTTGGGGCGACTGCTACAAGGAACTGACAGAAAAAGTGGCTCCCCTCAACAATCTGACCAATCCGTTTACCAACGAGCCGATTCATTTTGTTGCCAAATGCGATCCCAAGGACAGAAGCACCATTGGCGCCATCTTTCTCGAAAAACTGGTGTCGACCCCACTGGGTTCGGCCGTTCCCGTGGTGGCCTCTCAGTTGGTTGACATCGACCCCATCGACACCAAATTAGCTTTAAAGCTGACGGTATGCGACAAGGGTGGCTACCCCATCAAAGTTGATGAATTTGAATTCTAAGGACCACGATCATGCAAATCAATGACTTAGAAGCCCAACTCATCACCGACCATGAAGCCCACATTCCGAGCAATTTACCTTTTCGGGAATGGCTTTATTCTTGGCTGTTAAACCCTCACATTGAGGGCAATTATCAAAAAACCATCGACAGGTGGATTGCTATCTTGATTGTGGCCAATTTGTTCGTACTGATCTTCGAGCACGTTCCTGCCATCAATGCACTTTATTCAACCTGGTTTCATTACTTTGACGTGGCCTCTGTGGTCATTTTCACCATTGAGTACTTGGTTCGTTTCTACCTAGCGCCAGAAGACGAAGAGTTTAAAAAGCACCGATTCGCGCGGGCCAAATATGCCACCAGCCCCTTCGCCATCATTGATTTAGTGGCCATCCTGCCCTTCTTTTTGCAAGCCTTTATTTCAATTGACTTGCGCTACCTTCGGTTCTTGCGACTGCTGCGAATCTTGAAACTCTTCCGAGTTTTAATTCCGGCTTACAAAGCATTCAGTATTGCCAACAAAGGCCGCACCTTCCGCCAGCGCGTGCATGCACTGGTGTTTCCCAGTGCTTACGGTGGCGACTTGCACCACCTTTATGACTCCTTCATTGTGGTATGGGTGGTCATCTCTGTGTTGGCCGTGATTTTGGAATCTGTGCACAGCGTTCATTACATGCTCAACATGGAGTTCCTCATTCTGGATGCCATTGCGGTGTCCATCTTTACCTTTGAGTACTGCCTTCGCATGTACTGTTGCGTTGAAGAGCCCGGCTACAAAAAGGCCCTGTCGGGAAGGCTCAAGCTGGCCAAATCCACCTCGTCCATCATCGACTTGTTGGCCATTGCACCGTTCTTCTTAGAGGTGTTCTTGCACCACCTGATTGACTTGCGATTCATGCGGGTGTTCCGCTTGCTGCGATTGCTCAAGCTCACGCGCTACACAGGCGCCACACAATCACTGATGAAAGTGATTGCTCGCGAATGGCCTGTGATGGCCGCCTCGGCCTTCATCATGTTATTGCTGGTAGTCATGACCGCCAGCTTGGGCTATTTGTTTGAGCACGAAGCGCAGCCTGAAAAGTTTGAGAACATTCCCCAATCCATTTATTGGGCGGTGATTACACTGGCCTCTGTGGGTTATGGCGATATTTCACCCGTCACTCCGGCTGGCCGGGCCATGACCATTGTGCTGGCTTTGATCGGCATTGGTATTTTTGCAATCCCTGCTGCGCTTTTGTCTTCAGCTTTCAGTGACCAACTGAAATCGGACCGCGAAGCCTTGGTGAACAAGCTTTTCGAAATGTTGGCAGATGGCAACATTGACGAAGAAGAGGCTCTGTACATCAAAACAGAAGCCAAGCGCTTGCACTTGAGTGATGAAGAAGTAAAACTCTTAATAGAAAAAGCGAAGCGAGAACGTGAGCTGATGGACGATGTTTCTGTATTGCCGCTGCATAAAATTGCAGCCAACACAGACCATACTATCGAGCACTACAAACATTTGCTTGGACAAGTCAGGCAACTTAGCTTGCTAACTGACCAAGAAAAGTTCCAGTCTGCAGTCGACAACTCCGAAAGGTTGACGGAAACAGACAAGAAGCTTTGGACCTTGATTGCCCTTCAGCAATCATCCTCCAAGTAACATCAGCCTTTTAATTGGGGTCAGATCATATTTCAGATCACTCTCCAAATCTATTTGAATTTCATTTTCAAATCCATTCAAACTGCCTCCTATTTGGGAGGCAAGAATGCGTCAAGGCAAACTCGTGTTCGCTCAGCTCAGCGAACATCTCCCTCGGTCTGTTTTTCTAAGCTTTGCTGCTCGTTATGCCGGCCGATATCCCACCCTTTCTTTCACGCGCTGGGACCAGTTTCTTTGCATGATGTTCGCACAGTTAACTGCGCGTTCAAGTTTGCGCGACATCGTCACTTGTTTGCATGGCCAGCGCTCTAAGCTTTATCACGCAGGCTTTCGCGGTAACATTGCGCGCTCCACTCTTGCTGATGCGAACGAGAAACGAAGTTGTCAAATCTTCGAAGACTTTGCGCTGCATTTGATTGGCATTGCCAGGCCGCTTTATGCCTCGCAAAGCCTGGGCACTGACCTTTCACAAACCGTCTACGCCATTGACTCAACCACCATCGACTTGTGTTTAAGTTTGTTTGAATGGGCGCCTGCAACCAAGGGCCGTGCAGGCATCAAGTTACACACGCAGCTTGATTTGCGTGGCAACATTCCAGCCTTCATTTTGATCACAACATCGCGCGTCAGTGATGTCTCGTTTTTAGACAATCTTCCTCTGGAAGCAGGCAGTTTCTACGTAATGGACAGGGGCTATGTGCACTTTGAACGCTTGCTCCGCTTTACGCACGCCAGTGCGTATTTTGTAACGCGTGCGAAGAACAAAATGAAGTACCAAATTGCAGGGACGATCAACGAATCTCTGTCTGCTGGTGTTATCAAAGATGAGTGCATTTTGCTAACTGGTCAATTCACGCACAAGACCTATCCGCATGTGCTACGCAGAATAGAGTTTTTTGATGAGACGCAGCAACGTGATTTTGTATTTGTGACGAATAACTTTGAGCTCAATGCTGCTCAAGTTGCGGCACTTTATAAGAGTCGATGGCAAGTTGAGTTATTCTTCAAATGGATCAAGCAACACTTGCGGATCAAATCATTTGTGGGCAATAGCGTCAACGCCGTGAAGACTCAAATATGGATCGCCGTGTGCACTTATGTTCTGGTTGCGATCATTAAAAAGAGACTTCAAGTAGAAGCCTCTTTGCATTCAATCCTTCAGGTTTTGAGTCTAACTTTGTTTGAAACAACGTCGCTGTTAGACTTGCTAAAGTCAATCGAGCCAGAACCTAATGATCCGGAAAACCTTCAAATGGGACTATTTGAAGAAATCTCCGGACACTAGTGGGTCAGATCAACATTAATTTCGGCAATCAAAAGTGATAAAGGCTAAGGGGGGCTTCCTCATGGTGGGGTACCACAAATCGTCAGCCCCCCTTAGCCTTTATCACTTTTGATTGGAAATTATTGTTGCTCTGACCCCATTTATTTAATCAGCGTAGCCTGGGTTGGTGCGGTCTAGGATGCGCATATTGGCTTCGAAGTAGAGTCTTTCTCGGTCGCCACGGGGGTGACGGTCGGCGCCTGAGGGGGTTAGGACTCTT
>JAJTDK010000075.1 GCA_021300495.1 Limnohabitans sp.
AGTGAGCATGGGTGGCAATCCGAAAGTCAGCTCGGGATCGCAAATGGCTGCCTTGGGCACAATGAACCAAGAATGAAAGCCCAATTTGCGGCCATCGTCGACAATCAAAATAGCACCCCGCGCCACTTCACTGCCTGTGCCGCTGGTGGTAGGCACTGCGATGAGGGGCGATACGCGGTCAGTGATTTTCAGTGAGCCGCCTTCAATGGTGGCGTAGGTTTTGAGTGGCCCTTCGTGCGACACCGCAATGGACACGCATTTGGCGCAATCGATGGAGGATCCGCCGCCCACGGCGATCAAACCATCGCAGCCATTGGCCTTGTAAACCTCGGTGGCAGCCCGAACTGCCGCCTCAGTAGGGTTGGAGGGCGTTTGGTCAAACACAGCCACTTGAACACCAGGCAGCGCATCCAATGCCTTTTGCAGAATACCTGCAGCCTTGACACCCTGGTCGGTCACGATAAGGGGTTTGTGAATACCGACCCGCTCGCACTCTTGCTTCAAAAGCTGAATGGCGCCGAAATCGATTTGAATTTGGGTGACGTAATTGATGAAGGCCATGGTGTTCTCTTGTGATGCGGTACGATTGAACTCAACTTTTTTATTTTACCCTTGTGAGACAGAAAGCCTAGCCATGAAACGAAGCGACTTCCGATTTTTCCACCGTCTGCGCGTGCGCTGGGCAGAAATCGACATGCAAAAAATTGTCTTCAATGGGCATTATTTAACCTACATCGACACGGCCGTCACAGCCTATTGGGGCCGTATCGCATTGCCCTACGAAACTGCTTTTAAATTGCTAGGCGGTGAGTTGTATGTGAAAAAAGCCACGCTTGAATACCACGCGTCTGCCGTCATGGACGACGATCTCAGCATCGGCATGAAATGCAGCAAGTTGGGCAACTCGTCCATGGTGTTTCAAGCTGGTATTTTCCGAGGTGACAAGTTGCTGGTCAGTGGCGAATTAATTTATGTTTTTGCAGATCCTCAAACACAAACTTCTAAACCCATACCCGAGGCGCTGCGACATATCTTGCTCATTTATGAAGCGGGACAGCCTGTGGTTGATCTCAAAATGGGTTCATGGTCTGAATTGAAAACCATGGCTGCAGCTTTGCGGCATGAAGTTTTTGTGGACGAGCAAGAAGTTCCGGTTGAACTTGAATTGGACGAACTCGACGATCACGCTTTGCATGCTGTGGTGCTTAACAAACTCGGCCAAGGCGTGGCAACAGGTCGCCTGTTGCAGCCTCAAGCCCATGTGGCTCAAATTGGCAGAATGGCAGTTTCAAAGCCTCTGAGGGGTGGCAATCTAGGTCGAATGCTTGTAGAGGCTTTCATTGAAGCCGCACGCCAAAGGGGTGATCATGAAGTCATCTTGCATGCACAGTGCAGCGCAGAAGTTTTTTACCGAAAACTGGGCTTCGAATCGCACGGCGACGTTTTTGACGACGCAGGCATCGATCACATTGGAATGTCGCTGAAGCTCAATTGAATGCGCTTAAAGGTCTTCTAGCAAGGGGTAGGGGAGTGACTTAAGCATCAGGCTGGGTCCACCTGCGTGGCCTAATTGAAGCGCATGCTCTGTGGCACTGAGTTGCAATGAGGCAATGCCCCACCATTCGGCAGCTTGACCCTCAATCGGCTCGAACTTGCTAGCGCTTGAGACCATGCCGCAGGCTTGCTCGGCATCTTCAGAAGAAAATATGTCTTGGCCGACCAACATGGGCGCCGTGCATGAAACGATGAACGCTCTGCGTTTGAGCGTGCCGCGAAATTGACTTCTGGCAACGACTTCCTGGCCTGGGTAGCAGCCCTTCTTAAAGCTCACGCCCTCTACAGATTCATAGTTCAACATTTGCGGCACAAAAGCCTCGGCGGTTGCCGTTTGAACCATGCTGATACCAGACAAGACTTCTGCAAGCTGCCATGCTTCCTCTGTGATGTTGGGGTAGGTTTGGTTCAAGAATGCGGCGCTTGATGCGTCGCCTTTTAAGCCGAGCCAAATTAGCCGTTGCACTTGAGTGCCGGCATTCACTGCATTGTGTAACTTGACAAAATAAGTTTCACCTTCTTGCCTTGCCTGCCAAGGCGCGGCATCTTTCAAGGCTGGGCAGGCGAGCAGGGCTGTTTCGCCTAGCAGGCCGCGAATGTCGTAAAGCGCTGACGCATCGCTGATTTTTAACTTGGCACGCATCACAAACATCGACAAGCGCTTAACCATGGCTTGCAGTAGATCTTGGTGGCAGACCATGAGGTATTTTTCTTTGCTGATTTTCAGCACCACAAAACTACCCAACAAGCGGCCTTTGGCAGAACAATAACCTGCAAATCGAGCTTGCCCCTCTGGCAATAGCAAGACATCGTTGGTCAGTTGACCTTGCAAAAATGTGCCGGCATCAGGGCCTTCTGCCAAGATGAGCCCCCAATGCTGGGGCATCAGCAGGCCAGAAGGCGAGAATTTCAAATGGGGTTCAATCAGGTCCATGGCTGAATTATGATCTCCTCAGAGAAACCCAAAGGATCCAAGGTTTGAGTCGCCCCGCTTCTAAAGCTCGAAAAAGCATGACTTCACGCAATAAAGCCTCGTGGGGCGTCTTTCTGACCCTGTCGACTTTGATGCTGATGGCTGTTTTGGCGTCTCTTTTGGCGTGGCTTCATCTGCCGATGGGTTTCAAACCCCAAGTTTCAGGCACCTCACTCAGCCCACAGGTACTCGATTTGTCCATCGAGCTTGGAACCTCACCGAAGGGCGTGGCACAAGCCTTTGCGGATGTGGGTGCCGATGTTTCTCCTTCTTTGCTGGTACTGTGGTTTAGGCTTTCTGGGCAAGACCGTGCCATCAAAGCAGGCAGTTATGAAATCACACCAGAGATGTCACCTCGCACGGCTCTGAACATGCTGACTCGGGGCGAGGAAAGTCTGCGCTATGTCACCCTGGTGGAGGGTTGGACTTTCAAGCAAGTCAAGCAAGCCTTGGCCAAGGCTGAATTCCTGAAAAGCAGCACACAAGGGATGTCGGATGAACAAATCATGGCGCAATTGGGTCGTCCCAATGTGCACCCTGAAGGTCGCTTCTATCCCGACACCTACAGTTATGGAAAGGGCTCGTCGGACATTGCGGTGATGAATCGCGCCCTCAAAGCCATGGACCTACAGTTGACCAAAGTTTGGACGCAAAAACCAGCCAATTCGCCCCTTAGCAGTCCAGATGAGCTTCTCATTTTGGCCAGCATCGTAGAAAAAGAAACGGGCCGTGCCAGCGATCGTCCTTTGATTTCATCCGTGTTTCACAACCGCATCAAAATCGGCATGCGCTTGCAAACCGACCCCACCGTGATTTACGGTATGGGCGAAGCTTTTGATGGCAATTTAAGGCGCGCTGACTTGCGCACCGATACGCCTTACAACACCTACACGCGTGCAGGCTTGCCGCCCACGCCCATCGCCATGCCGGGTAAAGCGGCTTTGAAGGCTGCCCTGGAGCCTGCACCGTCCAACTTTCTTTACTTTGTGGCGAAAGGCGATGGCAACAGCCATTTCAGTCAGTCGCTGAACGAGCACAATAACGCGGTGAACAAATACCAACGCGGAATTTCCAAACAGGACCCCTGATTCATGCGCCAAGCTTGGTTTATCAGTTTTGAAGGCATTGATGGTGCCGGTAAGTCAACCCACATTGAGGGGTTGGCACAATGGTTTAAAAGCCGTGGGCATGTGGTTACGCTAACGCGTGAGCCCGGTGGCACGCCTTTGGCTGAAAAATTTCGTGCGCTGGCATTGCACGAATCGATGGACCCCTTGACCGAAGCCTTGCTGATGTTTGCAGCCAGGCGTGAACATTTAATCAATGTCATTGAACCTGCACTGGCAAGGGGCGAAGTGGTTCTGTGCGATCGTTTTACCGATGCCACTTTTGCTTACCAAGGTGGTGGTCGCGGTTTCGATTGGGACGTTTTGAAAGCACTCGAAAAGATGGTGCAAAAAGTACCAGCCAGCTCTTTGCGGCAACCCGATTTGACCATTTGGTTTGATCTGCCACCCTCGGTGGCAGCCGAGCGTTTAAGTGCCGCGCGTGTTCCTGATAAATTTGAATCTCAACCTCAATCTTTCTTCCAGTCTGTGAGGGAAGGCTATGCCAAACGAATGCAAGAAGCGCCTTCACGTTTTGTTCAAATACCAGCCGATCAATCGCGCGATGCAGTGTGGTCTGATGTTTTAAAGGCCATTGAAAAGGCTTATGCCAAATGATTGACGCAGCACCCTGGATTCAAAAACAAACGCTTGCCTTGCTTTCGCAAAAAGGCCATGCGTGGCTGCTGCAAGGACCTTCTGGTTTAGGTCAGTATGAATTGGCAACAGCCATGGTGAGCGCTTGGTTGTGCGAGTCCGATACGGCATTGACGCAAGGTGCTTGCGGCCAATGTGGCAGTTGTCACGCCCTCAGCGTGCATACGCATGCCGACTTGTTTGTGCTCATGCCTGAAACGATCTTGCTCGCTTTGGGCTGGCCATTGAGTGAAAAAGCGCAGTCTGAAATCGACAATAAAACACGAAAACCCAGCAAAGAAATTCGCATTGACGCCATGCGAGATGCCATCGAGTTTTCACAACTCACCAATGCGCGAGGCAAGGGCAAAGCGGTCTTGGTATTTCCGGCCGAGCGCATGAACCATGTCACCGCCAATGCCTTGTTGAAAACCTTAGAAGAGCCACCCGGCGACGTTAAGTTTGTGTTGGCCACAGAAGCTGCGCACCAATTGTTGCCCACCATTCGAAGCCGCTGCTTGAGCCACACCATGGCTTGGCCTTCGACGCCAGAGGCCGTGACTTGGCTTCAAGGTCAAGGCCTGTCATCTGATGATGCACATTCGCTACTCAAAGCAGCGGGTGGTCGTCCCGATGAAGTGTTGAAGCAGCGCAGTTTGGGTCAGACCATGCCGTGGTGGTCCAAGTTCCCTAAAGCCATGATGACAGGTGACGCAAGTTATTGTTCCGATTTGCCGCCTTCAGAAGTGATTGATGCCTTGCAAAAGCTGTGTCACGATTTGCTCATGGTGCAAACGCAAGCCAGCTTGCGCTATTTCAACGAAGCCGACCTGCCCAAATTGAAAGTTTCGTCTGCGCAACTGACCGCTTGGTTTAAACGTTTGTCTCAAGCGGCCAAAACTTCTGAGCATCCTTTCAACGCGGGACTGATGCTGGAAGCGCTTTGCACAGAGGCGCGCGAAGTCATGAACAGCGCCACCTAATATGTACACCGATTCTCATTGTCATCTCTCATTCCCTGAGCTGGTTGCGCAGCTGCCAGACATTCGCCAAAAAATGCAGGACGCACATGTCACACGTGCATTGTGCATTTGCACCACCATCGAAGAGTTTGAACAGGTGCACCACTTGGCAAAGACTTACGATAATTTTTGGAGCACCGTTGGCGTCCACCCTGACAATGAAGACATTTACGAGCCTACAGTTCAAGATTTGGTAGAGAAGGGTCAATTGCCCCGTGTGATTGCCATTGGCGAAACAGGGCTTGATTATTATCAGATGTCAGAACGCAAAGGGGGCCGCACCATTGACGACATGGAATGGCAGCGTGATCGATTTCGTAATCACATCAGGGCAGCACGCCAAATTCAGCTACCCATGGTGATTCATACCCGCGCTTCTTCCGATGACACCCTTCGCATTTTGAAAGAAGAGGGTGAGGCAGGGGACGCTAGCAGTGCTGGTGGCGTGTTTCACTGTTTCACTGAAACCCAAGCAGTGGCCAAGGCCGCCCTGGATTTGGGTTTTTACATCTCCTTTTCGGGTATTTTGACCTTCAAAACAGCCCAAGACTTGAGAGATGTGGCGGCATGGATGCCCCTTGATCGAATGCTGATTGAGACTGACAGCCCTTATTTGGCACCTGTTCCTTATCGCGGCAAGACCAATAACCCATCGTATGTTCCTTTTGTGGCCAAAATTTTGGCTGAACTGAAAGGCATGACGCCTGAGCAAATTGGTGAGCTGACAAGCACCAATTTCGATCGCCTTTTCCCTAAGTTACAGGCAATATAGTCGTCAATTTATGTTAATAAATTACTTTAAAAAACAATATAAGTACATTGTTTATATTGGTTTATTTGTACACTCTTCATTCAGCTTCGCAGGTTCGTACGAGGACTTTTTCAGTGCCATCAAAAATGATGAAGTTAAAGTTATTTCTAGCTTATTTGTTCGTGGTTTTGACCCAAATACCGTTGATTTAAATGGAGAGCCCGCCATTCTGAACACTCTCAGGCATGGTTCATTGAAATCGTTTGAGCTGATTGCTAAGCACCCAAAGCTAAAGTTAAATGTTTTCAATAGCCATGGCGAATCCGCCTTGATGCTGCTTTGTCTAAAAGGCGAACTCGAGCTTGTCAAAATGCTCATCAAGCGCGATGCAGACATCAATCATCCTGGTTGGACGCCGTTGCATTACGCGGCTACGGGTGGTCACACATCAATTATTCAGCTGTTGTTGGATGAAAGTGCCTACATTGATGCTGAATCTCCCAATGGCACCACGCCATTGATGATGGCGGCACGGTATGGAAATGAAAAAGCGGTGCAAATGCTGATCAACGAAGGCGCAGATTTGACATTGAAAAATCAATTGGGATTGACCGCATTGGACTTCGCAGTCCAAGGACGGCGACCCGAATCGATTAAGTTGCTGCAATCTGCATCTAGTGCCTCGGAAGAAGCCAAAAACAAGCCTAAGTGAGTGAGCTATAGAGCAATCGACAGGTCGGGCTTAGCAGAGTGCAAACGGTTGATTGGCCTAAAAACATCATCTTATTAACTTCATACGATGTATATTATGTTAAGTAAAGTAGCCATCAATGAAAGATGCATCAACGGAACTAACTCTGAATCTTCCAAGAACCCTCTCTCAACCAGGATGGCCCGTTTCAGGGCCATCGCTGCTTAAGGATTCAATTTCAAAGTCTGGGTTGATCCAGACGTAGACATCCTTAAAGGCCGGTACTTGGATTGACCCCATTCAGCCTTCATGTCTTGGTAACGCGAAGAAAAAGGATGGCCGCTTTGGCCTGTTTGGTAAATAAAGCCAGACTCATCTAGGTTGGCCAAGTCGTAAACAGCTCTCATAGAGGCCGCATGACGCGTTGCAAAAGGCACTGTGGCGCTACTGGTCCAGTATTGACCCACATTGACCGTGAAGTTATCACCACCGCTTGGCCCCGTAACGTCAAAGAATGACGCCAGAGCTTTGACGTTACCAAATGGCCTGTGTGCGCTAAGAGCTGGATGAGCACGCCCCCAATTCCACTCGGCTACATTCGAGCCCTGCATGGTCAAAATTTTATCCAAAGCGGTATCGAGTGCCTTGTTCATCAGGGTCTGACAACCGGCCTCACCACACCAAGATTTATCTTGAGTGGCTAACACACCCTCGATGGCAGGCCGAAAAGCACGCTTACCAAACAAAGCCTTAAAACGTGTTTCACCCAATTTGGGAATGAGAATGGCGCGAGTCACTTCATCAATCCAAACGGCATAAATCAAAGCGCCGGCTGAATCACGGGTCATGTCTCCCTTGAAAGATTTCAAGAGTGGTAACGCCTCGCCTGCCTTTGAATGCTGAGAAGAAAGTGTTTGAAGATAAGGCAACAAACGAACTGCAGCCAATGAATGCACATCGGCTTGGATGGTCTTCATGGTGTTGGCATCAAATTGAGAGCTGGCAGAAAGCAATTGTGAAATTCGGTCAAAGCGCTCAGGGCCGGTCCAGTCATGCGTTAAAAACTGTACATAGGCAGGCGGCACAATCTTTTGATTGGCCGTGGCATGCCCACCGCGCTTTTCAATGTCTGCTTGTGTCACCTCGGGCGTTTGCTCATAAGGAACCCAAGACTGCCAATCGTATTGGCTTAACCAACCAGGCGCAGGCACCATGCCT
>JAJTDK010000014.1 GCA_021300495.1 Limnohabitans sp.
ATAAATTGCACCGTCAAGACCCATGGCAACTGACTGGGCCACATCATTTCCACTAGAACCCAGTTGTCTTGTCCAAGCGATAACCCCATCAACATTGAATCTAGTGAGGAAAGCATCATTTCCAGCAGTAAATAATTGTCCATTTAATGCAGCGTTTGTATAACCAGCCACAAACAGAGATCCATTTAAACCTGTTGTAATTGCTAGCGCAACATCGTTGGCAGAAGAACCGAGCAATTTGGTCCAACTCTTGACTCCGTTCGATCCGTACTTCGTTAAAAATACGTCACTGCCACCAGCGTTGATTTGAGAGTCCAATGCACCAAAGGTCTGGCCTGTTACATAAATTGAGCCATCTAGGCCAGTGGTCAATGCCTGCGCGATGTCCGCGGAGTTCGTACTCAACACCTCAGTCCACTCTTTGGCACCATCCGATTTGAATTTGGTCAAGTACGAATCAGCAGCTCCTGGCGCCAGCGCACCGTTGCTATAGCCACCGACATAAATTGACCCGTCGATACCTGTGGCAACAGCATAAGCCTTGTCATCAGCATTTGTGGCAATTAATCGCGTCCAGGCTTTCGTCCCATTGGGATTGTATTTTGTAAGGATCGCGTCAAAGCCCCCAATATTTACGACTCCGTCTAGAGAACCATTTGTAAATCCAGCGGAATAAATCGAGCCATCGATGCCAATGGCTAAAGCGGTAGACACGTCCTCACCACTCGTTCCGATTTGGCGAGTCCAAACTTTAAGCGGTGTATTGGCCACGTTTAGTTCAATTCAAACATTCAAGTTGCAGAAGTTCAGTTTCAATTTTAAGAATGAACTAACAAAAAGAAGTCTAGCTATCAGACAGGACAAGATGACACAATAGAAACCTTAATGAAATTTACAAATACTATATGCAATGACTACTTGATGGTCAAGTTAAAAACTCAGGCATTTGAAGACATCGAAAATGACATTTGAAAATTCTTATCCCAATTCGTATTTTAAAAAAATTTTCAAAAATCTATATATCGGCATCAACGCTAAAGTCTTGAGTTAAAACACAACAAAAAGCCCCTTGCGGGGCTGTTTTGTTAATTTCTAAAGAGAAATGATGGAGGCGCGGGCCGGAGTCGAACCGACCTACACGGATTTGCAATCCGGTGCATAACCGCTTTGCTACCGCGCCATTTTTGGTGACAAAAAAGGGAAGCTGTTGCTTCCCTAATTTGCAGAAAGATGTTGGGTCATCTTTCAATGTTTGGAGCGGGATAAGAGGCTCGAACTCTCGACCTATACCTTGGCAAGGTATCGCTCTACCAACTGAGCTAATCCCGCATTTGCAATCAACTGAGCATTCTATGCCAAATTGTCTGCGTTGAACGAATTGTAGCGTAATTTTTGGGAATTTTAAAAGCCCTCCCAAAAATTCTATCAGTGCTTCACAGCGCCTGTTTTTGTAGCCGCCTTTGCATCTGCCGCAACAGGCGCCTCTACAACCAATGGTTCTTCATCTGGCAGTGCTTGAGGCATTGATACCAGCGCTACTTCAAGCACTTTGTCGATCCATTTAACCGGCACAATTTCCAAGCCGTTTTTAACATTTTCAGGAATGTCTTGAAGATCTTTCACATTGTCTTCAGGAATTAAAACGGTCTTGATGCCGCCGCGCAAAGCAGCCAACAATTTTTCTTTCAAACCGCCAATGGCCGTAACTTCACCGCGCAAAGTAATCTCACCCGTCATGGCCACGTCGGCACGCACAGGGATACCCGTCATGGCAGACACCATGGCGGTGGTCATGGCAGCGCCAGCACTGGGGCCGTCTTTGGGTGTGGCGCCATCGGGAACGTGAATGTGCAAGTCTTTCTTCTCAAACACATCGTCTTTGATGCCTAGCATGCGGGCACGGCTACGCACCACGGTGCGAGCAGCTTCCACTGATTCTTTCATCACATCGCCCAAAGAGCCTGTGCGGGTAATGACACCTTTGCCAGGCATGAGTGCAGCCTCAATGGTGAGCAAATCGCCACCTACTTCGGTCCATGCCAAGCCAACCACTTGGCCGACTTGATTGGTCGCTTCAGCACGACCGTATGTGTATTTCTGCACACCCAAGAAATCATTCAAGTTGTCGGGTGTCACCATCACTGGCGCCGTCATTTTTTTGAGCAACAAACTCTTGACTACTTTGCGGCAAATCTTAGACAACTCGCGTTCTAATGAACGGACGCCGGCCTCACGCGTGTAGTAGCGAACAATATCTCGAACAGCAGCATCGCTGATGTTGAGTTCTTCGACTTTCACGCCATTGTTTTTCAATTGCTTAGGCAGCAAATACTTAATGGCAATGCTGGTTTTTTCGTCTTCCGTATAACCCGACAAGCGAATCACTTCCATGCGGTCTAACAAGGCAGATGGAATGTTCATGGAGTTTGAAGTGGCCACGAACATGACGTCGCTTAAATCAAAATCCACTTCGACATAGTGGTCGCCAAAGGTGTGATTTTGTTCAGGGTCTAAGACCTCCAACAAAGCACTTGAAGGATCGCCTCGAAAGTCGGTGCCCAACTTGTCAATTTCGTCCAACAAGAACAATGGATTGCGCGTGCCTACCTTGCTCAAACTTTGCAACACTTTGCCTGGCATGGCGCCAATGTAGGTGCGGCGGTGTCCGCGAATTTCGGCTTCATCGCGCATACCACCCAAGGCCATGCGCACATACTTGCGGCCCGTGGCTTTGGCAATCGATTGACCCAATGAAGTTTTACCGACACCCGGTGGACCTACCAAACAAAGAATAGGCGCCTTCACTTTATCTACGCGCTGCTGTACAGCGAGGTATTCCATGATGCGGTCTTTGACTTTTTCAAGACCGTAGTGGTCTTCGTTCAACACCACTTCGGCATTGCCCAAGTCGTGTTTGATTTTGGTCTTCTTGCTCCAAGGCAAAGCTGTAAGCACTTCAATGTAGTTGCGCACCACAGAAGCTTCTGCTGACATGGGTGACATGAGCTTGAGTTTCTTCAACTCAGCGTCAGCTTTTTTGCGTGCTTCTGCCGGCATTTTGGCGGCTTTGATTTTCTTTTCGATCTCTTCGATGTCGGCACCTTCTTCGCCTTCACCGAGTTCTTTTTGAATGGCCTTCACTTGCTCATTCAAATAAAAATCGCGCTGATTCTTCTCCATTTGGCGCTTCACGCGGCCACGGATTTTTTTGTCTACATTCAAAATATCGACTTCACGCTCTAATTGTGTGAAGAGATTTTCTAAGCGGTCGCGAATGCTGGCCAAGTCCAAAACCACTTGCTTGTTTTCCAATTTCAAAGGCAGGTGTGCCGCAATGGTATCGGCCAAGCGTCCTGGCTCATCAATGCTGGAAATGGAGGTCAGAATTTCAGGCGGAATTTTTTTGTTCAGTTTGACGTACTGATCAAATTGCTGCATGACCGCGCGGCGCAAGGCTTCAATTTCACTGCTTTGCTCGGCCTTCTCGGCGGCCAATTCAACTGGCAACACGCTGGCCACGAAATGGACTTCGCCGTCAACAATGGTTTTGACTTTGGCGCGCTGCTGACCCTCAACCAACACCTTGACGGTGCCATCGGGCAGTTTGAGCATTTGCAAAATGGTTGAGATGCAACCGACTTCGAACATGTCGGTGGCCTCTGGCTCATCTTTGGCTGCTGTTTTTTGGGCCACCAACATGATGCGACGGTCGGTGAGCATGGCGCTTTCAAGCGCTTTGATGCTTTTGGGGCGACCCACAAAGAGGGGGATGACCATGTGCGGAAAGACCACGACATCGCGCAGTGGCAACATCGGCAGGTCAATTAATTCAGCGGGCAGTGGTGTATGTCCAGACATGTGATTCCCTTGTGTATGGGGGATAAATGGCCCCTGTTTTCCCGATTTCAAGCCTTGAGTGAGTAGGGTTTTTCATCGAGTACAGGGGGTGGGCTGGAAAAGCTCAAGCTTGCTTGGCCGACTCGCGGTAGACAAGCAAAGGGGTGTGGTTGTCTTCAATGGTGGACGCATCGACCACCACTTTTTCGACATTGCTGGTGTTGGGCAAGTCGAACATGGTGTCAATGAGGGCTTGCTCCAAAATGGAACGCAAACCGCGTGCGCCAGTTTTGCGAGCCAGTGCTTTTTTGGCAATGGCATGCAAGGCTTCAGGCCTGATTTCCAGATCAACGCCTTCCATGTTGAGCAACTGACCAAATTGTTTGACCAAGGCATTTTTGGGCTCGGTCAAAATTTGAACCAAGGCTTCTTCTGTGAGTTCGGCCAAGGTGGCGACCACGGGCATACGGCCCACCAGCTCAGGAATAAGGCCGAACTTGATCAAATCTTCAGGCTCCACTTCGGTAAACACTTGGGTGAGTGAGCGCTGCTTCTTGCTCTTAACCACAGCACCAAAACCAATGCCGGAAGCTTCTGTGCGGTTTTCAATGACTTTTTCCAAGCCTGAAAATGCGCCACCACAAATGAACAAAATATTGGTGGTGTCAATTTGTAAGAAGTCTTGATTGGGGTGCTTGCGCCCGCCTTGCGGTGGCACGCTGGCCATGGTGCCTTCGATTAACTTGAGCAAGGCCTGCTGAACACCCTCGCCCGACACGTCGCGCGTGATGGAAGGGTTGTCAGACTTGCGAGTGATTTTGTCGATCTCGTCGATGTAAACAATACCTCGTTGCGCGCGATCGACATCGTAATTGCAACTTTGCAACAACTTGGAAACAATGTTCTCAACGTCTTCGCCCACATAACCGGCTTCAGTGAGGGTGGTGGCATCGGCCATGACAAAAGGCACATCGAGCATGCGTGCCAAGGTTTGGGCTAACAAGGTTTTGCCAGAGCCAGTTGGTCCTATGAGCAAGATGTTGCTCTTGGCCAATTCGACGTCTTCTTTTTTGGCGCCCTCTTTGTGGCGCAAACGCTTGTAGTGGTTGTAAACCGCAACAGCCAAGGTGCGCTTGGCTTTTTCTTGACCGATGACGTAGTTGTCTAAGTTGGTTTTGATGTCGAGCGGTGTAGGTAGGCCAGATTTAGCATCTTTAGCAATTTCGGAAACAGGCAATTCATCGCGAATGATGTCGTTGCACAAGTCGATGCACTCATCGCAAATGAACACGGAAGGCCCGGCGATGAGTTTCTTTACCTCGTGCTGGCTTTTGCCGCAGAAGGAGCAATACAAATTCTTTTCGGTAACTGAGCCTTTTTTATCGGCCATAAACGACGCCTTGTGATTCTATTTTCCCTATGATAACGAAAGAAAAACGGCGCTCTCCATGAAAGGGGGCGCCGTCTTCAAAAAACAGGGCAGAAAAGCTAATTTCGACCCCGGTTTGTTGCGTCTCAGGGACGTTTTGCAATAACTTGGTCAATCAGACCGTATTCTTTGGCTTCGTCAGCTGACAAATAGTAGTCACGCTCAGTGTCTAACTGGATCTTTTCCAGGGGTTGTCCGGTGTTTTCGGCCAAGATTCTGTTAAGTTGCTCGCGAGTTTTGAGGATTTCACGGGCGTGAATCTCAATTTCGGTAGCTTGACCGCGGGTGCCGCCCAAGGGTTGGTGAATCATGACCTTGGAGTTTGGCAGAGAAAAACGCTTTCCCTTGGTGCCGGCGGACAACAAGAACGCGCCCATGCTGGCTGCCATGCCGGTGCAAAGCGTAGACACATCGGGCTTGATGAAGTTCATGGTGTCATAGATGGCCATGCCCGCGCTGACCGAGCCACCAGGCGAGTTGATGTAGAAGGAGATGTCCTTTTCAGGATTTTCGCTTTCCAAAAACAACAATTGAGCGACCACAGAATTGGCTGTGTAGTCATTGACTTCACCCACCAAAAATATCACGCGCTCTTTGAGCAAGCGAGAGTAAATGTCATAGGCGCGTTCGCCGCGACCAGACGTTTCGATGACCATGGGCACATTGCCCAAAGCTTGAATGTCGAGTGAATTCATTTTGATTCCAAACTGATGTTTGTGAAAACGATAAAACTAAGCAGCCAGCTTATGCTTGTTGGCCCATCAACTCGTCAAAGGAGATGTTCTTTTCAGTGACTTTGGCTTTGGACAGGATGAAGTCAGACACGTTGGTCTCAATGACCACAGCTTCAACTTCAGCCATGCGCTGGTTGTCTCCATAGTACCAACGCATCACATCTTCAGGACGCTCGTAGCTAGAAGCCAGTTCTTCAATGTGGGCTTTGATTTGTGCTTCAGTGGCATTCAAAGTGTTGGCCTTGACCAACTCAGCCACGACCAAGCCCATACGCACACGGCTTTCGGCTTGAGGACGGAAAATTTCGTCAGGGATAGGCGCCTTGTCGGCATCTTTGATACCGCGCTGTTTGAGATCGGCGCGGGCTCCCTCTTTCAAGCGTTCTACTTCGTTTTGCACCACGGAATTGGGCAAATCGAGCTCGGCTTTTTCAACCAAGGCATTCATGGCAGCTTGCTTGTTGCGAGCCTGTAAACGGAATTTGACTTCGCGCTCAAGGTTCTTGCGAATGTCTGCGCGCAAACCTTCAACCGATGCGTCGGCAATGCCCAATGACTTGGCCAAGGCTTCGTTCACTTCAGGCAAATGGGCGGCTTCAATTTTTTTCACAGTGACCATGAAGTCGGCTGTTTTGCCGGCCACGTCTTGGCCATGGTAGTCGGCCGGGAATGCCAATTGAAAAGTTTTGCTTTCGCCATTTTTCATGCCGCGCACTGCTTCTTCAAATTCTTTGAGCATTTGGCCTTCGCCCACCAAGAATTGGAAGTCTGCCGCTTTACCGCCAGAGAAAACTTCGCCGTCGATCTTGCCTTCAAAGTCAACCGTCACGCGGTCGCCATCGATAGCGGCATCGGCGGCAGCACGTTGAGAAAAGGTGCGGCGCTGCTTGCGCAAAATGTCAACAGTTTTGTCAATGGCTTCGTCGGTGACTTCTGTGGTGAGTTTTTCAACTGTTGCAGCAGTCAGGTCACCCAACTTCACTTCAGGATAGACCTCGAAGATGGCATCAAATGCCAACTCACCTTCGGGTGCGCCATCTTTTTCAGAAATTCGGGGCTGGCCAGCAACGCGCACTTTGGCTTCATTGGCTGCAAGGGCAAAGGCCTCACCCACCTTGTCGTTCATGACTTCGTATTGAACGGAGTAACCATAGCGCTGTGCCACCACATTCATGGGCACTTTACCTGGACGGAAGCCGTCCATTTTGACAGTGCGGGCCATTTTCTTCAAACGGGCATCGACTTCAGATTGGATGACAGTCACGGGCAGTGACAAGCTGATTTTGCGTTCCAATTTTTCCAATGTTTCAACAGTAACTGCCATGGTCTTCTCTTTTAGTAAGTGGTGCGCGGGGCGGGACTCGAACCCGCACAGTATTGCTACCGTCAGGACCTAAACCTGGTGCGTCTACCAATTTCGCCACCCGCGCGGGTCCCATCCATATGGGTTGAATCGGTCAACCTTCTATTTTAACCATGGAACGGGGGACTTATGAACCGAAGTCACCCTTTAGATCCTCGGGTTTAGACCGATTTGGGGGGTGGTGCCACCTTGAACCATGCTGCATACATGGCCGGCAAAGCCAACAATGTGAGCGCAGTCGCCACGATCAGCCCGCCCATGATGGCCACTGCCATGGGTCCCCAAAACACACTCCGAGAAAGAGGAATCATGGCCAGTACAGCGGCGGCTGCCGTGAGCACAATGGGTCGCAAGCGACGCACAGCCGACTCCACAATGGCCTCCCAAGCGGGAACGCCCGCCGCTCTATCCTGCTCAATTTGATCGATCAGGATGACTGAATTGCGCTGGATCATTCCCATCAGCGCAATGACCCCTAGTAAAGCCACAAAGCCAAAAGGCCGATCAAGCACCAACAAGGCCCCCGCTACACCTGCGATACCCAAGGGTCCTGTCAGAAACACCAAGAAGGCACGGCTGAAACTTTGGAGTTGCAACATCAAAAGCGTGAAGGTGACAAATAACATGAGTGGCATACCAGCCGCAATAGAGGCGGAGCCTTTCGAGCTTTCCTCCACGGCACCTGCTACTTCAATGCGGTACTCGCCAGCATCTGTTTCCTGCCATTTGGCTTCTAATTTTTTCAAATCAGGCAACAACTGCTGGGTCACTGTGGCGCCTTGAATACCCTCAATCACATCGGCATTGACAGTGATCGCATAGCTGCGTCCCTCTCGCCACATGACGCCAGGTTCCCAATTGAAGACAGGCTTGGCAATTTGCAAAAGAGGAATTGATTTGCCAGACGCGGTGGGCACATAGGCCCCCGCTAAATCGGTAATGGCATCGCGTTCAGACTGAGGTTGCCTGATCACAATGTCAATCAGCTTGTCGCCGTCGCGGTATTGACCAATGGTCGATCCAGAAGCGATCGTCCGAGAAGCTTGCGCAATAGATTGGCTTGTCACACCCAAAGCGCGCGCTTTGGCTTGATCGACTTCTAGGCGAATGACTTTGACCGATTCATTCCAGTTGTCATTGACACCCCGTGTATTGGAATTGGTCCGCATGACGGCCTTCACTTCATCCGCCTTCAAGCGCAGCGCCAACGGATCAGTTCCCACAACCCTGAACTGCACGGGATAAGGCACAGGTGGGCCGTTGGGCAACAGTTTGACGCGTCCGCGAACTTCAGGAAATTCTGCCGCCAAAATGGCTGGCAATTTGACACGCAGAGATTCTCTGACTTTCAAATCTTTGGACACCACAATCATCTGTGAAACATTGGACTGAGGGAAAATTTGATCAAGTGGCAAGTAAAAACGCGGCACACCCGAGCCCACCCAAGTACTCACCGAGTTCACGCCTTGCTCAGACATCAATCTCTTTTCAACACGCTTGGCCACTTCCTCGCTGGCAACAAAACTGGCGCCTTCAGGCAACCACACTTCGACCATGATTTCGGGTCGGCTGGAGTCAGGGAAAAACTGCTGCTGAACTTTGCCCATACCCACAATGCCCAACACAAACAAGGCCACTGTGATGGCTATGGTTTTCCATTTATGGATCACGCACCAAGTGACCGCAGTGCGAAAGACTTGATAAAAAGGTGTGTCAAACATTTCATGAACGACCGCCTCTTCTGAGCCTGAGACGTGGGGTGGCACTTTCAAAAGCAAAGTGCCCAAATAGGGCACAAAATAAACAGAGGCCACCCAACTAATGAGAAGCGCAATGACGGTCACTGCAAAAATAGCGAAGGTGTATTCACCCGTCAGGGATTTGGCCAAACCAATGGGCAAAAAGCCAGCCGCCGTAATGAGGGTACCTGTGAGCATGGGCATGGCTGTGAGCTCGTAGGCGAAGGTGGCGGCACGGACTTTGTCATAGCCTTCCTCCATTTTTCGGACCATCATTTCGACGGCAATGATGGCATCATCAACCAACAATCCCAGCGCAATGATGAGTGAGCCCAATGAAATTTTATGCAGCCCAATACCAAAATAATCCATGGCTAAAAAAGTGACTGCCAACACCAGCGGAATGGTAATGCCCACCACCAAACCTGGTCGGATGTCCAAAGTCCACCGGCGCCACAAAGGATGGCTACCTTGGCGCTTGTGCAGACCAAGCGCCAAGAAACTGACGGCCAACACAATGGCGACCGCTTCCACCAAGGTTTTCAAAAATTCATTGACGGATGTTGATACGGCTTGAGGTTGGTCTTGCACTTGCACCAATTTCACGCCAACAGGCAATGACTTTTCAATGCTCCCGATGCTGACTTTGAGCGCTTTGCCCAGCTCAATGATGTCGCCCCCCTTGGCCATGGAGACACCCAATCCAATGACTTGCTCTCCGTTGTGTCGCACTTTGACTTGCGGGGGATCGATGTAGTCACGCTTGATGTTTCCCAAATCACCTAACCTAATTTGCTGGCCTGAATTTCCTCGAATCGGCATTTGCCTGAGAGACTCTAAGTCATTGAATTGTCCATTGACACGCAGTTGAATGGCGTCATTCGGAAGATTCAACGTGCCAGCTGATTCAACCGCATTTTGCTGTCCTAACTGAGCAATGACGGCACCCATGTCAATGCCCATCGCAGCCAGTTTCTTTTGAGAAATTTCGATGAATACTTTTTCATCTTGAACGCCGAAAAGTTCGACCTTTGCAACGTCTTTCACGCGCAAGATTTTTTGCCTAACTTCATCCGCAAAATTCTTCACCTCTGCCGGTGTGAAGCCATCTGCCTGCAAGGCATAAATCACGCCATACACATCGCCAAAATCATCGACAAAGAAAGGGCCCACCACACCAGCAGGCAACGTGCCTCGCATGTCTCCAATTTTTTTGCGCACTGTGTACCAAATGTTGGCCACCTCTGCAGGCTTTGAGTAGTCTTTGACTTGGAAAATGATTTGCGATTCGCCAGGCTTGGAGTAACTGCGAATCTTGTCTGCAAAGGGCACTTCTTGGAGTGTTCGCTCCAGTTTGTCAGTCACTTGCTCTGCAACTTGTTGGGCTGTAGCACCTGGCCAATAGGCCCTGACGACCATCACGCGAAACGTGAAAGGCGGGTCTTCGTCTTGACCTAAGTTGAAAAAAGCAAAGACACCCAAAAGCATCAAGACCAGCATCAAATAACGTGTGAGCGCAGGATGATCAAGCGCCCACTTCGACAGGTTAAAACCCGATTTTGGTTCTTTGCGCATGATTTACTTTGCCGCAGGTGTTGACAGAGCAGCAGCGTTATAGACCGTCACTTTTTGACCTGGCGACAGCACATGGACGCCCGCACTCACAACTTGTTGGCCCGCCTTCAAACCTGAGGCGATGACCACCTCATTGCCATCCGCAGTGGCAACTTGAACCACTTGGGTAATCACGGTAGAAGTCTGTGGATCGAAGACCCATACGGCGGTTTGCTTGGCCTCTTGGCGCAGCGCGCTGGTCGGCAGCTTGATCACATCCGGCTGGCTTCCTGCCAATTGGGGGGCCTGCACATTCAGTGTAATGCCCAGTGGCAATGACTCTGCTTTTTCCAATGCCAATTTGACTGTGAAGGTTCGAGTGGCAGGATCGGCGCTGGCACCGATTTCTCGAACACGTCCTTGAAAGCTTTGTGGCGTGCTGCCCACCGTGACCGACATTTTTTGACCCAGTTTGAGGCGTCCCACCACATGCTCAGGCACCGCAAAAACGGCATCGCGAGGTCCATCGTGTGCAAATCGAAGCACTGACTGCCCCGCAGAAACCACCTGTCCTGGCTCAGCCTCTACGCCCGTCACCACACCAGAAGTGGTGGCGAGCAATTTGGCATAGCCCGCTTGATTGGCTTGAGATTGTGCTTGTGAAAGGGCTTGATCTAGGGAAGATTGCGCAGCCTTCAGAACGGCGGAGCGTCTTTCCAATTCAGCTGCACTGATGAAATTTTGTGCCAGCAGCGCTTCGTATCGCTTGTAGTCTGAAGCGGCCAAATCACGCTGAGCGCGAGCGCCAATGGCCAGGGCTTGTGCAGCTTGTGCCGCGAGCGCATAGTCTTGTACGTCCACTTCGGCCAAAACCTGACCTGCTTGTACGCGTTGACCCGCTTCAGCTTGACGCGCCAAAATCTTGCCGCCCACGCGAAAGGCCAATCGGCTTTCAGTTCGGGCTCGCACCTCGGCGGCGTACTCGCCCTGCACGTTCAATTCAGATGAACCGACTGTGATCAATTTCACAGAGCGGATGGGCTCTGCCGCCTCTTGTTTGGGACTACAAGCAACCGTGCCCAAAATCAGAGCAAAAAACAAAATGGGCACGAGAATTTGACGCGGGACATGCTGTGGCATTGGAAAATCCAAATTAATGACTGACTGGTTAGTAATCTAGGGTAATCCATGAGTATTGTCAAGCGAAAATACAAGAAATCATGCTGACCAAACAAGCAAACCCTCGGGAAGTTCAAGCCCTTCCCATCACCCACCCTGAAAATTTTCCGGTGGCTTCAATTTTGTGTCCGCCACACCTGCGACCAGCCATCGCCGCCATTTACGCCTTCGCCCGTGCTGCCGACGACATTGCAGATGAAGGCCACCTCAGCGCCGAAGAGCGTTTGAATTTATTGACAAGCTTTCGGCATGAGTTGCTGGCCACAACTGAGTCGTCAGGTACTCAAGCTGATATCTTTTCACCTTTGCACCAAGTGATTGAGCAATATAAATTGCCCGTGTCTTTGCTAGATGATTTGTTAAAAGCATTTGAGCAAGATGTCAAAGCCACAGCACAAGGCGCGACCTACCCCAACCTTTCAGCATTGTTAAGCTACTGCCAGTTTTCCGCCAATCCTGTGGGACGCCTGTTGTTGCACCTTTATGGTGTCAACGATGCACAGGCCTTGCTAAGAAGTGATGCCATTTGCAGCGCTCTGCAGTTGATCAATTTTTGGCAAGACTTGAGTGAGGACATCCCTAAAGGCAGATTTTATTTACCACAAGACCAAACGCACAAAGAAACGCCTCTTCTGATTGAAGCGCTCTGCGCACATGCCCATCAACTGATGATGCAAGGCGCACCCTTGGTACATCAAGTGCCCGGCCGTGCCGGCTGGGAATTGCGGTTGGTGGTTCAAGGCGGTTTGCGAATTTTGGAAAAAGTCAGAGCACTCGGACCCGAAGTTTTAGCCAAGCGACCTCGCCTGCGACTTTGGGACTTTCCCCTGATGTTGTGGCGCGCCCTTTGGATGCGCCCCAGACAATGGGAGAATCAAGCACCATGACACCTCAAGAGTACGTTCAACAAAAAGCGGCCAATTCTGGCAGCAGCTTTTATTACGCATTCCTTTTTCTACCGGCCAACAGACGCGCCGCCATCACTTCTTTTTATGCGTTCTGCCGTGAAGTGGATGATGTGGTGGATGAAATCTCGGATCCGAGCGTGGCTCAAAGCAAATTGGCTTGGTGGCAGAAAGAGGTCATTCAATCTTTTGATGGCCAAGCCACTCACCCCGTCATGTTAGCGCTGATGCCGCACGTCAAAGATTACAGCATTGAAGCGCATCACTTGTTGTCGGTCATTGAAGGTTGCCAAATGGATCTGACTCAGACCCGTTACTTAGACTACGCTGGTTTGCAAAGGTATTGCCATTTGGTGGCGGGCGTGGTCGGAGAAGTGGCCGCCCAAATTTTTGGCCAAACAGACATCGCCACAACGCAATATGCCCACAAGCTTGGCTTGGCTTTTCAGCTCACCAATATTTTGCGCGATGTGGGTGAAGATGCTCTGCGTGGCCGCATCTATTTACCCATTGATGAACTGAAACAATTTGATGTCAAAGCACAAGATTTGATGCAAAGGCAATACTCCGATCGCTTCACAGCGCTTATGAAATTTCAGGCTGCTCGCGCGCATCGCTTGTATGAAGAAGCCTTTGCCATGCTGCCATCTGCAGACAAACAAACCCAAAAACCAGGCCTCATGATGGCCAGTATTTACCGAACCCTGTTGCGTGAAATAGAAGCCGACAATTTTCAAGTCTTGCACCAGCGCATCGCACTCACACCTTTGCGTAAGTTATGGCTTGCATGGAAAGTGCAAGCGCTTGGACGACTTTGAGCCAGCGCTTACAAATTGCCATCGTAGGTGCAGGCTGGGCAGGTTTGGCTGCAGCCATCACGGCCGCGCAAAAGGGCCATCAAGTAACTTTGCTAGAAGCCAGCAAATTTTGGGGCGGACGTGCGCGATCAATTCAAACACATTCTGAAGACTATCCACTGTTAGACAATGGCCAACATATTCTGATTGGTGCTTATCAAAAAACACTCTCCATGATGCAGATCGTGGGCATCGATTTAGAAAAAGCATTTTGGCGAAAACCCCTCGATTTGAGGTATGCCGATGGCTCAGGACTGTCCCTCCCCAACAAGTCGTTCCCCCTCAATCTATTACAAGGGATTGCTTTCAATTCCAGTTGGAGCGCGGTAGACAAGTGGCAGTTGTTTAAATCTGCATGGCAATGGCAACGCATGCACTTTGAATGCGCAGAACATCTCACAGTGGCCGATCTTTGCGAGAACATGATGCCCCCTGTTTGGCAGGATTTGATAGAGCCGCTGTGTGTTTCAGCACTCAACACACCTGCACACGAAGCCAGCGGCAAGGTTTTTTTGCGCATCATGAAAGATGCGCTCTTTGGCCCTGTGGGAAGCTCCGATCTTTTGCTACCCAGACTTGACTTAGGCCAACTGTTTCCTAATGCGGCCATCAAGTGGCTTGAAAAAAATGGTGCCTCTTGCCAATCTGGACAAAGGATCGAAAGCATTGTTGATTCAGACATCACTTCCAGCAAGGCCCCTCGTTGGCAGCTAGGCAAGCATCAATTTGACCACCTTGTAATCGCAACGCCAGCCTGGGATGCCGCTCATTTGCTTGAAAAGTTCAACGCAGCATGGGCCAGCACGGCTCGGCAGTTGAAGCATGAAACCATTGCCACGGTCTATGTTCAAGGCCCCTTGGGTTTCAAACTGCCACTGCCGATGTTGGCACTCAGAACCTCTCAAGGCTCGCCTGCTCAATTCGCTTTTGACCGCGGTCAAATTTACACAGAAGCCGGCACGCCCGGTTTACTGGCCTTCGTGGTCAGCGCCAACAAGCTCAGCAAAGAAGATGTGACACATCAAGTGATGGGGCAATTGAGCGCTCTTTTGATTCAGCTGGGTCAAGACGCTTTGCGCATCGAAGCCTTCAAAGTCATTCAAACCGTGGTTGAGAAAAGAGCGACTTTTGCATGCATCCCGAATTTGAAAAGGCCCAGTGCAAGGCCTTGCCAAGGGATTACGGTTTGCGGCGACTATGTTGAAGGACCCTATCCAGCCACCCTGGAAGGCGCCATCATTTCAGGCATTCAAGCAGTGCCTTAATTTTGACCTCAAACCTTTCGAAATGCACCAATGACGTCCATTTTCAAAGTCATTTTTTCTCTGCTGAATTCAATCAGGCCATGCATCACAGAGTACTTTCAGGCTGCTCACCGTGAAAGGGGCCGGGTGAACTTCATGAGCCCACAGTTTTTCTTCACGGTTGAGCCAAACCGCTTGCAAACCAGCACGCTGCGCCGCCACCACATCCAGATGGGGGTCATCGCCTATGTGCAAGATTGCTTCGGGCAACACACCCAAGGCTTGAGCACCCGCATGAAACATTTTGGGGTCAGGCTTTCCTACACCTAAGTTGATGGGGTTGAAGGCGGCCACAAAGTAGCCGTTCAACCCAACTTTCTGGATATCTGCGTTGCCATTCGAGAGCGCAACCATGGGGTATCTGGATTTGAGAAAGTCCAAGGCCGAAATTGCGTCTTGATAAAAAATGACCTTTTGTCGGGCCTCAAAAAAGACTTCGAAGGCTGGCTCGGCTAAACCGGGATCCTCCCCCGCTCTTTCGAGCAACACCCGAATCGCCTCCCGCCTTAAGGCTGACAAATCATTGCCCAGGTCAGGCCGCAGGGATGGCATGGCCTCGCGAATTTGGCGTTGATAACCCGGAATAGCGCACAAAGGCACGGTTCCGGGGGCTTTATCAGCCAACCACAAGGCCAATGCCTCCTCAGCACGACCAATCGTGGGCCAAACGGGCCACAAAGTGTCATCTAAATCTAAGGAGATGGCTTTAATTTTTGAAAAGTCGATCATGGTGGGAGAGAATAACGCATGGCATTTCAAAAAGAACCCCCTTACCAACATGGGCAAGTTGCAAAGACGGCAGTCCTTTACTGCAACCTTGGCACCCCAAAAGAGCCCACGGCACCTGCTCTGCGCCAATATCTGGCCCAGTTCCTGGGAGATTCCCGCGTGGTCGAAATTCCCAAAGCCATCTGGTGGCTTATTTTGCATGGCATTATTTTGCGAGTTCGGCCTGCCAAATCTGCTGCCAAATACGCCAGCATTTGGACTGCAGAAGGCTCGCCGTTGCGGGTATGGACCGAGAAACAAGCTTTGGGTTTGGCAGAAAAATTGAAATCAAACGGCCATGAAGTGGTCGTTAAGTACGCCATGACCTATGGCCAACCCAGCATCGAATCGCAATTGACTGCATTCCGCGAAGAAGGGGTCACGCGCATTTTGATGTTGACCGCCTACCCTCAATACAGCGCCACAACCACTGCACCCGTTTTTGACGCCGCCTATCGCTGGGGTTTAAAAACGCGCAATTTGCCCGAGTTTCGCTTTGTGAATCACTATCACGATCACGAAGGCTACATTCAAGCTCTGGCTGCAGGCATTCAAAAAAATTGGGCCACTCATGGCCGTGCAGAACAACTTGTCATGAGCTTTCATGGTGTACCTGAACGGACCCTCCAACTGGGCGATCCCTACCATTGCGAATGCTACAAAACAGGTCGACTCTTGGCAGAAAAATTAGGCCTGACAAAAGATCAATACAAAGTCACATTCCAATCTCGATTTGGCAAAGCCAAATGGTTAGAGCCCTACACCGAACCAACGCTGATTGCCATGGCCAAAGCAGGCACCCAAAGTGTCGATGTGGTGTGCCCTGGCTTTACTGGTGACTGCCTCGAGACATTGGAAGAAATTAGCATGGAAGGCCGCGAAGCTTTCTTGCACGCTGGCGGCAAAACCTTCAACTACATTCCTTGCATGAACGACGAGCCCATGTGGATAGAAGCGCTGGCAGCCATCAGTGAACAACACATGCAAGGCTGGCCTACTTCCACTCACGCTGCAAAAGCCAGCGCAGCTGTGCTTGCAAACGGTCGAGAATTGGCCATCGCCTTAGGGGCTAAGGAATAGTGAATGAGCAAAGAGACTGCAGGGATCAGGTCTCTTGAAAAATTGTCAGCACTCATTGCGCGCTACTACTGAGATACCGCGACCCGAGAGAGACAAGCCCACTGAGGCACCAATGTCCCAATCTTGTAAAAGATCAGCTGTCACAACAAAGAGTGAACCCAACACTGTTTCGAATGTCAATTCAAGGATGCTGCCTAGGTAAGCTTTTTTGCGCAATATGCCAGTCAAGTGTGCGCCCTCCAAGGGGATGAAAGCCCAAGCTTCAGGTCGAATGGCCGCTGTAATGGCACCAGCCCTCACACTCTGCTGCGATTGAAAAACAAGTGGCCCCACACTTACCCGCCCCTGTGCATCGGCCACACCATCGAACAACATGGCCTCGCCCATGAAGCCCGCTACAAATTCTGAAACAGGGCGTTCGTACAAGTCTTCGGGGGTGCCTGCCTGCGCTATGGTGCCCCCATCCATCACAATGATTTGGTCGCTGACTGCCAGGGCTTCGCTTTGATCGTGTGTGACATAGGCAACCGTCAAACCTAAACGCTGCTGCAAACTGCGAATTTCGTCTCGCATTGAGCGACGCAGACGTGCATCTAAATTAGAAAGCGGCTCATCAAACAACAAGACCGATGGCTCAAGCACCAATGCTCGCGCAACGGCCACGCGCTGTTGTTGCCCCCCCGACAACTCACTTGGCAATCGATTGTCAAAATCTTTAAGTCCCACATTTTCCAGCGCGAAATGCGCACGCTCAGTTGCTTCAACGATAGAGACCCCACTGACCTTCAAGCCGTATCGAACATTGTCAATCACGGACATGTGGGGGAACAAGGCGTAGCTTTGAAAGACCATGCTGACGTTTCGTTCTGCGGGCCCCAAGTTACTTACTTCTTGACCATCAATGAAGATGCGCCCACTGCTGACCGTTTCTAAACCAGCGATCATGCGCAAGGTGGTGGTTTTGCCGCAGCCTGAAGGCCCAAGCAGCGTGGTGAGTGTGCCCTTTGGCACCACAAAATCAATGCCCTTCACCACCAGTGGTGCATCGCCCTCGCCATAGCGTTTAGAGACTTGTCGAAACTCAATGCCCATGACATTTGATTTAGACGCAGCGTTCATGTTCATACCCTCATTTCTCGCCGACCCAACTCGCGAGTTCCAACCCAACGTTGAATGATCACTGTGATGCACCCCATCAAGGCCATCAAGACAGTGCAATAAGCCAAGGCTACGCCATAGTCCCCGTTACCAACTCGGCCAATGATGTAAGTGGTGGCCAATTCGTACTTGGCGGTGACCAAGAAAATGACAGCAGATACCGTGGTCATTGAACGGACAAAGCTGTAAATTAAAGCGGCTACCAAGGCAGGCTTTAACAAGGGCAAAATGATTTCGCGAAGGGTGGTGATCGTGCTGGCACGCAGCATGACGGAAGCTTCATCAAGCGAACGATCGAGTTGTTTGAAAGCAGCGGTTCCCGCTCGTACACCTACTGGCAAGTTGCGAAAAATATAGCACAACACAATGACCAAGCCAGTACCCGTCAGTTCGACGGGCGGCACATTGAAAGCCAAAATATAACTCACACCCAAAACAGTACCCGGGATGGCAAAGGTCAGAAGCGCTGCAAACTCAAATGCATTTTTGCCTTTGAAATCAGTGCGCGCCAAAAGCCACGCTATCAACAAGCCAAGACCTGCACATACTGGCGCTGCCATGGCCGACAAACTCAAGGTGTTGAACAACGAATTCCAAGCTGTGCCCGCCCATACCCAACCGAAGTCACCCCATTGCACATCAAAGGCTGTCTTGAAATGATTCAAGGTGAAGGTGTAATCGCGCCCCCACGTTTGAACAAAACCGCCAGCAAATGCAAACACATAAACCACCAAGGTGAAGATCAACCAAGGACCCGCCACACCTCTGCAAACATTCAACACTGCAGGCGGTAAGTTCAAAGGTACACCTGCATCGCCTTTGCCCGAGACGGTGGTGAATTGAGCACCACTTAGCACTTGCCGCTGCAAGAGAAAAACCGCTAAGGCAAAAATGGTGAGTACCAGCGACAAGGCTGCAGCCATGCCAGGGTCAATCGCTGCGCCCACGATGGCAAAGAAAATTTCAGTGGATAAAACCGAAAACTGGCCGCCCAAAATAATGGGGTTGCCAAAGTCAGCCATGCTTTCAATGAAGCCAACCAAGAAAGCGTTGGCCAAGCCTGGTTTAAGCAGCGGCAGGGTGATGTGCCAAAAAGTTTGCATGCGCGTGGCACGCAATGTTTGCGAGGCCTCTTCTAAAGAAGGACTGACACCTTGAACAACACCACGCATGATCATGAATGCGATCGGTGTGAAGGCGAACATTTGCGCCAACCAAACACCAAAGACACCGTAGAACCAACGTGTCGCAGGGATGCCGAAAGCCCATTCCAAAGCTTGATTGACCAATCCAGATCGGCCAAACAACAAGATCAAACCTAAGCCCACCACAAACGGCGGCGTGATAATGGGCATGAGCGCCAAGGCGTTCAGGGGTTTGCCCATGCGAGTGCCACTGCGTTCTGACCACAGGGCAATAAGTGTTCCCAAAATGGTGGTGCCGGTGGCTGTGGCCAGGGCCAAGCCCAAGGTATTCCAGGCCACGCCACATTGACGGCCAGCACTGAAACACCCAAGACTCCAAATACGTGGGGTACCAATGCGATCCCATACGGCCAACAGGCTGAGTTCACCCGTTTCGGCATAAAAGGCCGATACCAAAGAACGACTAACGGGATACACCACAAACAAAGAAAGCAATGCAACACACACCACCACTGCGCTGGCAATGAACACATCGCCTCTGCAATACCCTAAGCGGGCCAAGCCTGCGCCCAACAAAATGGTAAGCGACAACAACACGCATGCAGCCCCCCAACCCATGCCGTATTGACCTTGCGACAAGGGGCCAGCCCACTGCTCTAAAAATTCAAACGACCAGCCCAATGCGCCTATTGCAAACCCACTGCCTATCAAACCAATCAAACCCAGCAAGGCGCCGGCTACCAAAAAAAAACCTTGGCGCTTGGGTTGGGCCAGGACTGGAATGATGAGTCCTGCCAAACAAATGAAGAGGCCTGCAAACCCAAGCCATAACCAAGGACGATCGTGCTGTAACACTTGCAAGAGCGCACTGGCAGTTTCTGATCCGCCCCAAATGTGAGGCAAAGCCGACCAAAGGGAACCTTGCTGGAGAAAATACCACGGCAGTAAAACAAAACTAAGCAGGCCCCAAAGTGCCCACAGGGTTAAGGCTCGCTGGGTACGCAGCGCCGAATTCATTATTGAGGCAGGCTGTTAACTTCTTTTTCCCAACGTTGGATCAAACGCCTGCGCTCTGCAGTTTGACCATACTTGGCGTAGTCGTAGTTGATGAGTTTGATTTTCTTGAAATCAGGGACACGAGGATCGACTTTGGTTTCTTTGTGTGAGGGCAATTGGAATTGCAAAGTCGCCGCACCCAAAGCCTGAGCAGACGGCGTTAAAGCCCACTCATAAAACTGCTTGGCTGCTGCCAAATTGCGCGCGCCTCTCATGATGGACATAGAGCCAATTTCGGCGCCTGTGCCATCGGCTGGCGTGATGGTTTCAATGGGAAAGCCCTGGGCCTTCTCACCAGGTCCGTCGTGCACAAAACTGATGGACACAGTGGTTTCACCGCGAGCGACTGCTTTAATGGGGGCCGTGCCTGAGCGGGTGTAGGCGCTGATATTTTTGTGCAGCTTTTTCAAGTATTCGTAGGCCTGATCTTCACCCATGAGTTGCACCAAGGTCGCAATCATGGTGTAGGCCGTACCGCTGGAGGCTGGGTTGGCAGATTGAATTTCGCCTTTGTATTCGGGCTTAAGCAAGTCATTCCAAGTTTTGGGAATGGCCAATTTTTTCTTGGCCAGCAACTCGGTGTTGTAACCAAAGCCCAAGGGGCCAGAGTAAATGCCCACTGTTTTATAGCCAGATTGCTTGGCTTGTTGTTGCGCCCAATCGTGCAATCTAGGCAAGGTGGGAGATTTGTATTCGAGCGTCAGATTTTGTTCAGCTGCTTGTAAATGAGGGTCGCCTGTGCCGCCAAACCACACATCAGTTTTAGGGTTGGATTTTTCAGCCATGATTTGGGCAATGGCTTCGCCAGACCCTTTCATGGTCATGTTGACCTTGACACCTTGGCTCTTTTCAAAGGTAACAGCAATCATGCTGCACCATGCCGCTTGGGCAGAGCAAATGATATTGACCTCAGTGGATTGACCCAATGCAATGGGGCTGGTCATCAAACCACCAGTTGTCAACAAAATACCCAATTGGGTTCGAAGAGAAAATGGTTTAAATTTCATAGAAATGACTCTTTGATTTAAATGGCGATATCTTGCTCAAAAGTCATACTTTCAACAAGAGGGAAATCACTCATTTAAACTGAGAATGCACTGCCATTGAGCCAAATCACACAATAGCCTTAGCACGCAATCGACCTACGATCCCTGTAGGGAAGTAATAAACCGATAACACAAACAGCAAGCCCAGCCACAGCAACCAACGATCGGGCGACAGCAGTGCCGCCAATAAGGGCCAAGCAGACGCCGCCTCACTGGCCAATCTGAGCAAATCTTGTAAATAACTTTGAGCCCACAAGAACAAGACCGCACCAATGGCTGAGCCATAAACGGTGCCCATACCGCCGATCACGACGATCAGCAAGACGTCCATCATGATTTCGAAACTGAGTGAGGTGTCAGGGCCGTTGTAGCGCAGCCAAATGGCCAACATCACACCGGCCATGCACGCGAACAAAGCAGACAGCACACTGGACAGCGTGCGATAAACCACCACGCGATAGCCAATGGCTTCGGCTCGGAATTCGTTTTCACGAATGGCTTGTAGCACGCGACCAAACGGCGAGTTCACAATGCGCAGCAGCATGAGAAACTGAATGAGGGCGGCTGCAAACAACAAGTAATAGCAAAGTAAGCGACCATCCAAATTGACACCCCAGAAAGGTGTGTCACTGAACTCGGTGCTTGACAAAAGCAAGGCTGGCAACTTGAAACTCAAGCCGTCTTCACCCCCCGTCCATTCAGACAATTGTGATGCCAGCGTTTGAAAAGCAGCTGCCACTGCCAAAGTGATCATGGCAAAAAAGATAGCTCGCACACGCAAAGAAAACAAGCCGATCAGCAAGGCCAAAACCAAGGTCAGCAAGAGCGCCAACATGACACCTACGCTCAACGAAGCCCAAGTGGCACCCCAATGATTGGAGGACATGGCGACACCATAGGCACCAATACCAAAAAACATGGTGTGGGCAAAACTGACAATGCCGGTGTAGCCCAACAACAAATCAAAACTGGCCACCAAGACAATGAACACTAAGATCTTGGCAGCCACGGACAGGGCTTTGACACCCGGAAATAAAAAGGGTGCGAATGCCAATCCCAACAGCACCGCCGCCAGCATCCAAGCCAACCACGGGCTGCGAGGCAAATCATTTGACAACAAGCGTTTCAACATGTGGGTCCTTTGACGTCAACGGTTGGCCACGGGGTATACCCCCTGTGGCCGCCACAACAAAATGGCTGCCATGAGCGCAATGTTGGAAAACAAAGCCAACTTGGGCAATAAGAAGCCGGTGTAGTTGGCCATGAGGCCCACAAGCAAAGCGCCGATGAGTGCACCACCGGTTGAACCTAGGCCGCCCATGATGATGACAATGAAAATAAGCACGTTCACTTGCGCGCCAATTTGAGGCACCACGTTTTGCTGATACAAACCCCACATCACGCCACCCAAACCTGCCAAGCCGCTGCCCACCACAAACACACCCACAAACAGTCGGCGAATTTTGTAGCCCAAGGCTTCCACCATTTCACGGTCTTGCACACCCGCGCGAATGAGCAAACCCACTTTGGTTTGACTCAAAGTCCAAGCTTGAAGCGCAAACACAATCAGTCCTACCACCACAGCCATGAGTCGGTATTTTTCAAGCGACGCATCGCCCCACAGCAAGGAACCGCGCATGGCTTCGGGCAAGGGCAAAGCGATTTGCAAAGGCCCCCAAATGACCTTGATGATTTCTTCACCAATGATCATGCCGCCCATGGTGATCAAAATTTGCTTCAGGTGCTGACCATACACGGGCCGAACGATGAAACGCTCAAACGCCAAACCTATGACAGCCGCCGCAATCATGGCCACCATCATGGCAGCGCCTACCGCCACCAAGTTGCGCCAGAGTTCTTGCGACTGCGTCCAATCGACCATGCCCGACAACACGCTGGTGGCCACAAACGCACCCAGCGCTATGAACACACCATGCCCAAAATTGAGCACATCCATCAAGCCAAAGACCAAGGTTAAGCCTGAAGCCATGATGAAGATGATCATGCCCATGGCCAATCCAGCAACACTCAAGGTGAGCCAAGTGTCGAAGGAGCCTACAAGCGGCAAAGCCAAAAGGGCCAAGACCGGCACCAACAACAAAGGCTTGAGATCTAAATTGGTTTTTAGATGGATCATCACAGTGCCAAGCCCAGCAAAGATTGCTGCAATTCGGGATCTGCGCTGAGTGCAGCCATGCTGCCCGCATGAATGATGCGGCCATTGTCCATCACGGCTACGCTGTCGCCCAGTTGCTGCGCAAAATGAATGTTCTGCTCTACCAACAAAATGGTCACGCCACTGGCTTTCATTTTTTGAAATGCCTCCATCATGTTTTGCACAATGGCAGGCGCCAAGCCTTTGCTAGGTTCGTCCACAATGAGCAAATCGCGCGGCTCGACCATGGCGCGTGCCACCGCCAGCATTTGTTTTTGACCGCCTGACAATTTGCCAGCGGGGTGATGCCAAAATTTTTCAACCGCGGGAAACATGGCGAAAATCCAAGCCAAACGGGCTGCATCCATTTGGTTTGAACGTGCAGCTTTGCGCGCGGCCAACAACATGTTTTCTTCTACCGTGAGGTCTGAAAATATGCCCATGTTTTCGGGTACATAAGCAATGTTGAGTGAGGCAATGTCGGGCGTAGTCATGTGCGTCATGTCATGCCCATTGAAATTCAGAGTGCCTTGAGAAGCTTGCCACAAGCCCATGATGGTTCGGAGGGTGGTGGTTTTACCTGCGCCATTGCGGCCCAACAAAAGCGTGAGTTCGCCACGCGGCACTTGCAAATTCACGCCATGCAAAATATGGTAAGCGCCAATGTGCGTGTGCACATCTTTCAATTCGAGCAATACAAAAGCAGACATCAAACGTCCTCCTCTGAATGCATTACCTTTGACTTCAAACCTTCAGAGGCAGCGACAGCTTTCGGTTTGACACCCAAATAAGCTTCTTGCACCACAGCAGATGCCATGACCTCTGCTGGCTCACCATCGGCCACCAACTGACCGTTGTGCAACACAATGATGCGATCTGCCAATTCACGCACCACATCCATTTTGTGTTCCACCAGCAAAATGGTTTTGGTTTTGTCACTTTTCAATTGGCGAATAAGGTTCAAAATAACAGGCGCTTCATCTTGGCTCATTCCGGCAGTGGGTTCGTCAAACATGTAGACCGAAGGCTTAAGCGCCATGAGCAAAGCCACTTCCAATTTGCGCTGATCGCCGTGCGGCAAACTGGCCACTGTGGCGTTAGCCTGGGACATCATGGCCACTTGCTGCAAAATATTTTGGGCTTGTTGGGTGAGCTTTGCGTGGTCTTGCCAAATTGACCATAAGTTAAGCCCGCGTAAATGAGCGCCCTCTTCAGTGGCTTGAACAGCCAACCGAACGTTTTCAAGCACCGTTAAGTTGGGAAACAAGTTGGTCAACTGAAAGGCTCGGCCCAAGCCTGCGCGCGTCCTGGCCGAAGCACTCATACCTGTGAGCTCTTGGCCATCCAAATGAACACGCCCCTCACTTGCCGTCAATTGACCCGAAATGAGGTTGAAGTAGGTTGTTTTACCTGCACCGTTAGGACCTACGATGGCCGTCAAAGTGCCAGGCTCAAATCGACACGAAACCGCATTGACCGCCACATGTCCGCCAAAGCGAACTGTGAGGTCTTGCGTTTGTAACACGCCCAAGCTACACAACCTTAGCGTTTATTGCGAATCGGTACGTTCATTTCTTCAGGTTTGATTTCGCGAACCAACTCTGGCACACCCCACGCAAATGCGGGGTCCACTTTAATTTTGAAGTGGTACATGCTTTGCATGGCTTGGTGATCTTCTTTGCGAAAGGTCATCTTGCCTTTGGGCGTGTCAAAGCTCATGCCTTCCATGGCCGCTATCAATGTGTTGGCATCGGTGTTGCCATTGGTTTTTTTCAATGCCGTGACCAAAGCCATGGCTGAAGCAAATCCACCAGCCGTGAAGAAGTCAGGGGGAGATTTGAATTGTGTGTAATGACGTGCCACCATGGCTTCATTGACCGGATTCTTGGGCATGCCGAAGTAGTAATACGCCGCGCCTTCCATGCCAGGAAACTGTTTGTAAGCCACCATGGCAGGTAGGATGTTGCCACCCGTGGCAATCTCGATGCCATATCGCTTCAAGTCCATGTCGGCAATTTTGAAAGGATTGCCACCTGCCCAAATGATGAAAATAATTTTGCGACCCGGCTGTGATTTTAGCTTGTCGATCAAATGCTGCGCACCCGCTGTGAAATCAGTGGTGGCGGGGGGCAGGTATTCTTCATGAACCAACTTGGCTGTTTTCAAAGACTCACGGAAAGCCTTCACACCATCACGACCGAAGGCTGAGTCTTGTGCCAAGGTGGCAATGCTGAAACCCGCTTTGTCTAGGGCAACTGCATTGGAGATGGCATCTTGGCTGCTGTTCCTGCCCGTGCGAAAGATGTATTTGTTCCACTTTTCACCGGTAATTGAGTCGGCCACTGCCGGCTCAACCAGCAAAATCTTTTTGTACTCTTCGGCCACAGGCAACATGGCCAAAGCCACTGGGGAAGCAGTAGGTCCCACTGCGATATCAACCTTGTCATCGCCGTAAGCTGCGGCCAATAGGTTTTTGCCCAAATCAGGTTTACCTTGATCGTCCTTTTCAATGACGACCAATTTGCGGCCACCCACTTGCATGGTGCCACCTGTGGCGTAGTCCAAGCCCATGATCAAACCCACTTGGGTTTGCTTACCGTATGCCTCCAAGGGACCCGTTTTGCTGTAAATGTGGGCAATTTTGAGATCCTTACCCTGCGCCATCAATGGCAAAGGCGCCGTCAAAGAGGCCAAAACTGTTGCAGTAGAGAGAATCAATGATGTGAGTGTTCGTTGTTGCATGAACATTTCCAAAAGAATTAATGAAGAAGATAGAATGAATACCAATTAACTCAATAATTAGATTTTTCTAAAGACCTACTTGATGCAGGTGTTTCTCATCATACCGCTAGGTTCCCCTGCTATGTATTTTTGTGTTGATAAGCGCACTGCCGCTTTATTCCAACGCAAAAGATCCTGAATTTGTCCTGGTTGCACAGCCGTCCGTTTTTTCTGTCGTATCTCCCCTGCTACCCCTTCTTTTGCAGAAGGTCACAGCCGAACACCCCCAGGTCCAAAGTCAAATCCAGAACTTACAAGCGGCTGGCATGGACATCAAGGTCACGCAGCAAGCGTATTGGCCAACACCCTCCATCTCAATGGAGCGCGTGCAAACGCAATCACTTGATCCCGCCTACACAGGCTCACCTCAGGTTCTAAGCTTCAGGCTCCAACAGCCACTTTGGACAGGCGGCCGACTCACGGCGCAGTCCAACAAGGCAATCGCCACACAAGCCATCGAACATGCACGGCTGATCGAAATCCAACAAGCCTTGGCTTTGAAAACGCTTCAAGCCTGGACAGAGGTGGTCATGGCGCAGCGCCAGCAACAAGTCTTGGAAAAAAGTGAAACAGTGCAAACGCAACTGCTTCAGAAAATAAGGCG
>JAJTDK010000130.1 GCA_021300495.1 Limnohabitans sp.
AAAGAACTTGGTGATGATCACGTACCAAGAGCCCATGGACATGAGCACCAAGATGAGCAAAGTGCCCTTGGCCACGATATCGCCTTGGGCCCACAAGGCGCTGAGGCCGTAGGGATTTTCTTCGTGCGCTGAAGGCGCGGCTGCGGGTGTTGCAACAGCTGCAGCGGGTGCAGCTGCAGGAGCTGCCGCTTCAGGTGCGGGCGCTGCTGCTGCAGGCGCTGCTTCTTTGGGCTTGGCCGCAAAGCTGGTGCTGGCCAAAGACAGGCCGGCTACCAAGCCAATGGCCAGGGCGAGAGTTTTGAGTTGCTTGATCATGGGAGGACTCCTCTGAAACGGATTCAATTAAATTTAAAAATGTTCAACAAATGGGTTGGGCTTGGAATGGGGTTTATTCCAAACGCCATGTGTATTTCATGCTCGCCCAGCTTTGCTGAGGCTTGCCGTCTACTGTGGCGGGTTTGAACTGGCACTTGGACAAGCCAGCCCTGGCCGCTTCGTCCAAACGCCTAAAGCCCGAAGACTTCTCAATGGCCGACTCCATGACTTTGCCGTCAACGCCCACCAAGAACTTCAGCTGCACAGTGCCTTCTTCCTCCAAGCGCTTGGAGGCGCTGGGGTACTCGGGCTTTTCGCAACTGGAAGCACTGATCACTGCTGCGGTTTGCACGGGAGGTGCAGGTGGTGCAGGGGGCGCTGGCGGCGCCGACATTTGCACTGGCAAAGGCGAGGGCGGCGCCACAGGCTGGGGCGTGTTGGACACAGCCGCAATGGCGTTCACGGGGGGCGGCGTTGCCACAGCCACTTCCACCGGCGGCACATAGGCGGGCGGGGGGGGCGGCAAATTCTTAGGGGGCGGAGGTGGGGGCGGCGGAGGCGGAATGTCCGGCTTGGTTTCTTCCAAAAGAACGGCTTCAAAGAACGGCTTCTACCGGTCCTTTGATGACCTTCACAAACTTGCGTGCAAGTCCGGAATTGATAGCCCAAAACAGCAGCCCGTGCAACACCACTACAACGGCCAACCCGATCACATGTTTGCGGGAAGTTCGCTGCCGGCTGGCGTAATCTTTCATATTGTTTTCTAAGTTAAATGAATTGACCAGCCACTTTTATTGGGCACGCTCTACAAACCTTTTTTCTGCAACGTAGCCATTTGCATCTTTTGTAATACCTAGGTCGTGCGCTTTGCGAACGACATCGTCTGACCAAGTAATTGACTTTCGCTGATCTCCTGATATGAGAACAGCTATGAGAGCCTCTTCAGTGCCAATGTTTTTAAAAATTCGCCAGCACTTGGAGGGAACGGAAAATGAATCCCAACCCGCTTCATTTCCAGCAATTGAAGTGACGTAATTGCCATCTGCAGCTTCAAGGTGTATTTCAACTTCAGATTTTTTGACAATGATGACTTGCTTTTCATTCAGCAAATGTTTTGATACTTGGCCGCCAACAGGGATGCGCAACCACTCAATTGACACACCATGCGCGTTGGTAATTTTTGCTTGAAGATTGATTTCCTCGGACATGCCAAGTCCAACAACTGCCGCAACTTGGGCGCCACATCCAGGAAGCGAAGAATCTAATAAGCCAGCTGTTGACCATTGAAGTTCATTGAATCGAACAATTCGAGATGACATTTCCGCAACTGACCACTTTTTCAGTTTGTCAATCTCTGCGGCAGACATGGGTTCAAAGAGTTCTTCTTCTGGCGGTTTGCTTTCACCCCTTGTCGTGTCAATCATTTGGTGATTCTTGGTAAGGTAAACACCATTATTTTGTGCAGCAGCCACCGTGGTGGGACCCCACAATACACCGCCAGTTTTATCGCCACCTAGTGCTGTAAACAAGAAGCCATCATCAACGCCAATGTTTTTGAACCCTCTGTAAATCCATGTTGGGATAGAAACAATGTCTAGTTCTCCAATTTCTGCTGATTCACAAGATGGGTTGAAGCCCCATTGAATTAACCAGTTACCTTTAAAACACAAAAATACTTCACAGGTAAAGTGCATGTGAGCAGGATTTACTTTGCCATGAGGTATTGAAACACCGCCCAGTTGAAATCCGTGTGGCTCACGAATATTGACAGGCTGATTGGGATTTTGTGAAACACCAGATCCAATCAGTGCGTAGTTAAACTTGGGGCGACACTCAGGCAGGCAATAGTCAATGAATGCTTCAGTCGAGGACTTCAAACTCGAGAACGGTATGCGTCTAAGAGCAAGTTCATTGATGGAGTTCATGATAAATCTTTGTATTTGAAGTAGGTGTGTTGAGCCAATTTTGAAGAAATTGATTCAGTTTTTTTGGATGTTCTAGTGGAATAAAGTGACCGCACCTGGGTAATTCAATCCATTTTGCAAATGAGTTGTTTTGCACAATTTTCTTTTGAGTCTCTTTGGGGCACATCGTGTCTTTTTCCGACTTTGTCTTCAAAGCCATGTCCTCTAAAAGTGGAAGATGTTTCATCAAATGTAAATCATGGTGAAAGTATTTTTTTGACGCTTCATCGACGACTGACTTAGGGCCGTTAACTTTCCAATTAGCCCACATTTTTTGACTTCTTAAATTGCTTACTTTACTCGCTGCTTCTGCATTGCTTGCAATCAGCGCTATGCGGTTAATACGCCTAGGCTCTTGGCGTAAAAGTTCAAGCGCCCAAATACCACCAAGAGAAAACCCCAGCACGGAAAAATTCAAAGGCAATTTGGAAAGCAGTTGTTTCGGCCAATCTTTTAAGCTGCGTAAATCTTTGTAATTAATCAGAATGACATTGCAATGACGACGGAGATATTTGGCTTGCTGTGCAAATATTCTTTCGTCGCACAAAGTCCCAGGGATCATTACCAAAGATTCACGTTGCATGTCGTTGACAGCTTATGGTTGAACTGGCTCGTACCATGGCGTATCTACTTTTCCATACCTGCGTACACGTAAATTTGCCTGCTCACCATGCCCTGCAAAATTTTCCATGTGACACAGGCGAGAGCAATAAGCGCCAATCATTGCACTTGCCTCGTCTGTTAGCACTCTTTGGTATGTGCAAGTTTTTAAAAACTTCCCAACCCAAAGCCCACCCGTATACCTTGCATTTTTATTTGTAGGAAGCGTGTGGTTTGTGCCAATTACTTTGTCGCCAAAACTGACATTTGTTCTTGGTCCTAAAAATAATGCGCCGTAGTTGGTCATTCTGGACAAAAACACATCTGGATCCGATGTCATGACCTGTACATGCTCAGATGCAATTTCATCTGCAACTTGAATCATTTCATCAATCGAGTCGCAGACAATCACTTCACCGAATTCAGCCCAGCTTTGCTTGGCAATATTGGCTGTTGGAAGTTTGGTCAATTGCTTTTCTACTTCGGCCATGGTGTCACGTGCCAGCCGTTCACTGTTCGTCAGTAGTATCGCTGGTGAAGTTGGACCATGCTCAGCTTGGCCCAGCAGATCAACGGCACACATTTCACCATCTACAGTTTCGTCTGCAATGATGAGGGTTTCTGTAGGGCCAGCAAACAAGTCGATGCCCACTTTGCCGTACAGCTGTCTTTTCGCTTCTGCAACAAACATATTGCCGGGGCCAACAATCATGTCAACCGGCGATATTGAATTGGTTCCGATAGCCATGGCGGCGACAGCTTGAACGCCACCCAGCACCAGTATTTGATCTGCGCCTGCAAGGTGCATGGCCGCAACAATTGCAGGGTGAGGTTCACCTTGGTAGGGTGGGGCAGTTGAAATAACGCGAGGAACGCCAGCAACTTTTGCAGTTAAGACGCTCATGTGTGCAGAAGCAATTAGGGGATATTTTCCACCAGGGATGTAGCAGCCCACTGCATTCACAGGAATGTGTTTGTGTCCAAGAACGACGCCGGGTAGAGTTTCAACCTCCACATCCAACATGCTGTCTCTTTGGATCTGAGCGAAGTTTCTGACCTGAGTTTGAGCAAATTTAATGTCCTCAAGTTCGCGGGCAGACAACTTTTTAATCGCTTTGTTTATTTCATCATTGGAAAGAGTGAATTCTTTGGGTTCCCAGTTGTCAAATTTCTTTGAATATTCTTTGACGGCATCATCACCCCTTGCGGTAATGTCTGCCAAGATTGCTTCTACTGTTTGGCGAACTTTGGCATCAGCCGCACTGATTGCAGCCGTATCTTTGCCTCTTTTTAGGTATTTGATCATTGGGAATTCCTTGTAAAACTTCACTACAACGCATACGTATGCAATGTTAGATGAATACTGAATTACATTTGTTAGGAATTTCCCGAGTGTAGTTTTAAGAATTTTGCATGGATTGAATACGTATGCATTAAGGGCAAATTGGTTGAATATTCAATCTGTATGGATGCATTGCTGGGTTTTCAAGCTATTTGAAACAATTCAAAAAGCGAACACAATTCGTACCAAAAATGATACATTACATTCCTGAT
>JAJTDK010000076.1 GCA_021300495.1 Limnohabitans sp.
CAAGCTCACCGCCATCAAACGCATTCAAACTTTGAATGAAGAGTTTGAGCAACAGTTTTGGTCGGGCATTAGCTTGAACGATTTGTTTTCTGCCGCAGTTCAAAACTCAAAATTGTCAGGTCCTATGGAGCGCATTTTTGCAAGCGGGATGCGCGAGTATCAAAAATTGCGCGAACGTCGAATTTCCGATACAGGCACGCTTCTAGATGGTGCACGTCGCGCAATGCGAGCCAGTTTCCAGCGCGAGATGGATGTGGCCGAGGCGCAGTTGTCTTTCCTGGCCTCAGTGGGCTCCGTTTCCCCCTATGTCGGCTTGTTTGGTACCGTGTGGGGCATCATGCATGCCTTCACGGGCTTGGCCAGCATGCAACAAGTGACCTTGGCTACCGTTGCGCCGGGCATAGCAGAGGCTTTGGTGGCTACTGCGATCGGCCTGTTTGCAGCCATTCCAGCCGTGGTGGCTTACAACCGTTTTGCCCGCGACATTGACCGCGTAGCCATCAAATTGGAAACATTCATCGAAGAGTTTTCTAACATCTTGCAAAGAAGCTTAGGAGGCTCGGCAGGCTCAGGGGGCGTCAACCCTGCCAGTTCTGGCTTATCAGCATCAGGTCACTGATTTTCAGGGAGCACACACATGCCAGCTGTTTCCTCTCGCGGTCGCGGTCGTCGCACCATCAATGAAATCAACATGGTGCCCTTCATCGATGTGATGTTGGTATTGCTCATCATTTTCATGGTCACTGCGCCCATGATCACACCCAGCGTGATTGATTTGCCCAGTGTCGGCAAAGCCGCCAAACAGCCCGATCAAGTAATTCAAATTGTGGTTCAGAAGGACGGCAGTCTTGAAATGGTGAACGATGCCAAAACCTCAAAAATAAACTTTGACAACTTGGCCAACACAGTTCAATTGGCTCAAACAGGTCAAGCAAGTTCTGCGGTTGTCATCAGTGCCGATCGGAATGTCAAATATGAAATGGTGGTCAAGGTCATGGACACCTTGCAGCGCGCAGGCATTCAACGGGTAGGTCTTTCAGTTCAGCTTGCTCCTTGATCAGATGCCCATACGTTCTTCTTTGAATCACATCACTTAATAGACCACCAGGCCTTAGACGCCATTTATTTCGCCACATGAACGCCAGTAATCACATGGAATTTGCGCCACCACCGACAGGTGGATGGGGTCGTTGCTGTGCCTTTGGAGGCTGCACCTGCAGCCAATGAGCCCGAGCCGACACCGCCCCAACCTGTGCCTCCACCAGAACCTGTCAAGGCGGTAGAGCCTAAACCAGAACCCAAACCAGAGCCCAAGCCTACACCGCCAGCGCCTCCCAAAATCGATGCCGCGGCCGAGCGAGCAGCTGCCGACATAGCATTGAAAAAAGAAAAAGAAAAGAAACTTCAAGAGAAAAAAGAAGCCGAATTAGAAAAGAAAAAGAAACTTGAGAAAGACAAGCTCGAGAAAGCAAAATTAGACAAGGAAAAACTCAAAGAGAAAGAGAAGGAAAAGGCCAAGGAACTCGAGAAGAAGAAAAAAGAAGAGGCCTTGAAGAAAGAAGTCGCTGCAGCCAAAGCGAAAGAAGATGCCAAGAAAGTAGCAGCAGAAGAAAAACGCACCGAAGCGCTTCGCAATGAAAACTTAAAACGCATGCAAGGCATGGCGGGTGCTTCGGGCGATGAAAACTCTAAAGGCACCGCATTGAAAGCGTCTGGTCCCTCGGCAAGTTATGCTGGACGTATCGTCGCACGCATAAAACCAAACATCACATTCAACCACGATGTGCCTGGTAATCCTTTAGCAATTGTTGAAATTCGAACCTCACCCGACGGCACAATTCTTAGCTATAAAATTATTTCTCCAAGTGGAAATAAACCCTGGGATGATGCTGTACTCAAAGCCATTGTCAAAACTGCAACCCTCCCCCGAGACGAAGATGGCCGCGTCCCACCCGTTCTAGAAATCAGTTTCCGCCCCAAAGATTAATTGAATTGGGGTCAGAGCAACATTAATTTGGTCAATCAGTTGGGGGTGGAAGCTAATGGGGGCTTCCTCATGGTGGGGTACCACAAATCGTCAGCCCCCATTAGCTTCCACCCCCAACTGATTGGAAATTAATGTTGCTCTGACCCCAATTAAATTTCGTAGACGATTTCTGCTTTACCCTGATCGGCTTGGGCTATCCAGCTTGAAAGGGCTGCGTCACTTGGGAAAAATTTGGCTTGTTCGCCTAGCAACGATCGGCTTGCATCTTGGCCATCACAATGACCAACTCATCGTCTTTGAACAAATGGCGGTTGGCGTTGATCATGGCCTCATCGGCTGTGGCTTCCATGACAGCGCTTTTGTCATCCAACTTAAAGATGGCCAGTTTGCCACGTTGGCCATTGATGATGCGCAAATCGCTCACAATGCCAGCCAGCAATTGTGGCTCTCGGCTGTCAATCAGATCGTCAATTTTGCGCTTGGCGAACAAACGAACTTCGCGCTCCACCGCATCAAACAAATGGCCCGACAAGTAAAAACCTACGGCCGTTTTTTCATTGGTGAGTTGTTCTTTCACACCCCAAGGCAGCATGTCCACCAATTCAGGTTCTTGCGTGCTAGAGCCATGAGCATCATCACCCATCATGTCGAACAAGCCGCCTTGATTGGCGTTGGCCACAGTGGCAGTAGAAAAATCAAACGCACGGTCAATAGAAGCAGCCAATGAAGCACGGTTGCGTTGTAAAGAATCAAAGGCACCGGACTTGACCAACGCCTCCACGGTGCGTTTATTTAATCGACTGCGATCAACGCGCACGCAAAAATCATACAAACTGGTGAAAGGGCCACCCTCTTCGCGCGCTTTCACGATGGCATCAATGGCTTGTTGGCCTGTGCCCTTGATGGCACCCAAACCATAGCGAATAACTTTGTCGGACACTGGCTCAAAACGGTGCGTGCCGCGATTGACATCGGGTGGATCAAAGCTGATGCCAAACTTCAAGGCATCTTCAAACAAGACCTTGAGCTTGTCAGTATCGTCCATTTCAATGGTCATGTTGGCGCAGAAAAACTCCGCCGTGAAATGAACCTTGAGCCACCCCGTGTGATACGCCAACAATGAATAAGCAGCTGCGTGTGATTTGTTAAAACCGTAGCCTGCAAACTTTTCCATCAAGTCAAAAACTTCGTCGGCCTTTTCTTCGCTCAAGCCATTGACGCCAGCACCTTTGCGAAAAATTTCGCGATGCTCAGCCATCTCTTCGGCTTTTTTCTTACCCATGGCGCGGCGCAACAAATCGGCTCCACCCAAACTGTAGCCTCCCAGCACCTGCGCGGTTTGCATCACCTGCTCTTGGTAGACCATGATGCCGTAGGTTTCTGATAGCACTTTTTCAACCAAAGGGTGCGGATATTCCACCACTTCTCGGCCGTGTTTGCGCGCCACAAAACTGGGGATCAAATCCATGGGGCCCGGACGGTACAGGGCGTTTAAAGCAATCAAGTCTTCCAAGCGGGAAGGTCGTGCATCTTTAAGCATGCCCTGCATGCCGCGACTTTCAAACTGAAACACAGACTCGGTGCGGCCATCGGCAAACAGCTTGTAGGTGGCAGCATCATCAAGCTGAATATTCTCAAATGCAAAATTCTCTTGGCCTTTGTGACGCTTCACGATCATGTCGCGTGCCAACTCCAAAATGGTCAAGGTAGCCAAGCCCAAGAAGTCAAACTTCACCAAGCCAATGGCTTCTACATCGTCTTTGTCGTACTGGCTGACTGCCGAAGTGCTACCTGGCTGTTGGTACAAAGGACAAAAGTCTGTGAGCTTGCCAGGCGCAATAAGCACACCGCCAGCGTGCATACCTACATTGCGGGTCATGCCTTCTAGTTTTTGAGCCAGCGCCAACAAAGTTTTGACATCGTCTTCTTTGTCTAAGCGCTCGGCCAAAATAGGCTCAGCCTTGATAGCGCCATCGATGGTGATGTGCTGGCCTGGCTTGTTGGGAATGAGCTTGCTGATGCCATCGCAGAACATGTAACTCATATCAAGTACACGGCCCACATCACGTATGGCGGCTCGCGCAGCCATGGTGCCAAAGGTGACAATTTGGCTGACGGCATCACGGCCGTATTTGTCTTTGACGTAGTCAATCACGCGATCGCGATTGGCTTGGCAAAAATCAATGTCAAAGTCGGGCATGGACACCCGCTCAGGGTTCAAGAAACGCTCAAACAGCAAGTTGTATTGGAGCGGATCGAGGTCGGTAATTTTCAAAGAATAGGCCACCAAGGAACCGGCACCGGAACCCCGGCCTGGGCCAACTGGACAGCCATTCTTTTTAGCCCAATTGATGAAGTCTCCCACGATCAAGAAATAACCAGGGAAGCCCATGTTCAAGATGGTGTTGATCTCAAATTCCAAGCGCTCGGCATAGCGGGGGCGTTCAATCTCACGCTTGGTGGCGTCGGGGTACAAATGCACCAAACGCTCTTCCAAGCCTTCTACCGACAACAAGCGGAAATAATCCTCGATAGGCATAGGCTTGCCATCGGTGAGAGGTGTCGGGTAATTGGGCAACTGTGGTTTGCCCAAAACCAAAGACAAGTTACATCGTTTGGCAATTTCAACCGAGTTGGACAAGGCGCTAGGTACATCGGCAAACAAGGCTTGCATTTCGGCAGCGGACTTGAAATATTGATCACGCGTGAACTTACGAACACGGCGCTGATTGCCCAAAATTTCGCCTTCAGAAATACACACCCGCGCTTCGTGCGATTCGTAATCGTCTTCTGTCAAAAACTGAACAGGGTGCGTAGCTACCACAGGCAAGCTCAACCTAGAAGCCAACTTGACGGTTGCCACCACATGGGCATTGTCTTCGGGTCGCCCTGCGCGCTGCAGTTCCAAATAAAAACGATGCGTAAAAATGGACGCGAATTGCAATGCAATTTCGGCAGCCCGCGAGGTGTCGCCCTGCATCAGAGCCTGACCCACAGGCCCAGCTTGGGCGCCAGACAAAAGAATCAAGCCTTCTGACAATTCTTGCAGCCAAGCCAACTTAATCACGGCATTGTTCTTCACCATGTTTTGCGTCCATGCGCGCGCAAGCAATTCCGACAGGTTCAAATAGCCCTGTGAACTTTGAACAAGCAGCATGACCCTAGACAAGGCCAGCGGATCTACACCCAAGCCTTCGAGGAAAATTTCGGCGCCCAAAATGGGTTGCACACCCTTAGAACGTGCCGCCTTGTAGAACTTGATAGCCCCAAACAAATTGCTTAAATCTGTGATGGCCAAGGCTGGCTGCTGATCTTCAGCCGCTGCCTCCACCACATCGTCAATGCGACAAGTGGAATCAACGATGGAAAACTCGGTGTGGAGGCGTAAATGAACAAACATAAGCTCATTGTAGAAGCTGCTTTGGATGTTTTCTACAATAGGGGGGTGAACAAAATTCTGAATATTTCTAGTTACAAGTTTGTACCGCTGCCCGACGCGGAAGAACTGCGCCCGCTGCTGCTTGCGCGGAGTTTGAAGCTGGCGCTAAAAGGCACTATTTTGCTTGCTTCAGAGGGGATTAATTTATTTTTGGCAGGCCACGCCGAGGCTGTCAGAGGTTTTGTTTCTGAACTCCACACAGATCCTAGGTTTTCAGACATCGAGCCCAAAGAAAGTTGGTCTGAAGAGCCACCTTTCAAAAAAATGCTGGTCAAGGTCAAAGGTGAAATCATTCGGATGAACCACCCCACCATTCGCCCTGCAGAGGGCCGGGCGCCAGCGGTCACACCTGCCACAGCCAAACGCTGGCTAGATCAGGGTTTTGACGACAACGGCAGGCCGGTGGTCATTTTGGACACCCGCAACGACTACGAGGTAGACGAAGGCACTTTCAAGGGCGCGATTGATTGGCGCTTAAGCAAGTTCACCGAATTTCCCGATGCCCTTTTAGCGCACAAAAAAGAGTTGCAAGACAAAACCATCATCAGTTTTTGTACGGGTGGCATTCGCTGCGAAAAAGCAGCCATCTTCATGCAGCAAAACGGCCTCCCCCACACTTATCAGTTAGAGGGCGGCATTTTGAAATACTTTGAAGAAACCGACGGCTCGCACTACGAAGGCGGCTGCTTTGTGTTTGACGAGCGCCGCGCTGTCGACATCGAATTAGAAAGCTTGAAGCCCAAAACTATTGAAGCCCACTGAAGGGCTTCAAAATTTCATGCCGAGCAGCCAAGCAGGCTGCACAAAAATTAGCTGCGCAATTTAGCGGCCATTGCAGCCACGCGCTCTCCATAGGCTTTGGCCGTGTCCAAGTCGCCTTGTGGAATTTCTTCCGCAGGGCTTGTAGGTCCTACTTGCGCCATCACACCCGAGTTAGAGCCAATGCGGTTGACGGTGCCGTCATTCAATGAAGGCTGACCCACCCAAATCATGGCTTGCTGCATGGCCAGCGTAATGAAGTACTGAAGCGTGGACAACTTATCGCCACTGGGACTGGCAGAAATGGTGAAACCACCGGCCACTTTGTCTTTCCATGCAGAGGTGAACCAGCGCTTAGAGGATGCATCGGCAAATTTCTTGAACTGCCAAGAGGCCATGCCCATGTAAGTGGGTGAACCAAAAATGATGGCGTCAGCTGCATCCAAGGTTTCCCAGTCAGCATCGGTAATGTTGCCGTCGGCATCGATTGCAATCAAAGCCGCATTGGCGCCTTGAGCCACAAACTGAGCCACACGTTGTGTGTGACCATAGCCTGAGTGATAAATAACGACTGTTTTAGCCATGAGAGAACTCCTAAAGAAATAAAAAATTACAGCTTCTCAATCATTGAGAAGCCAAGTCAAAAACCAAGACCTCGGCATCGACGCCATGGGTCAGTTCAAGATTCGTTTCGGCTTGCATGAGCGCTGCATCGCCACCCTTCAATGCCTGCCCATTTACTTGCAATTCACCGCGAATGAGGTGCACATAAGCTTTGCGCGCAGGATTCAATGCAATGGCAGCACGCTCGGCGCCATCCAACAACCCAGCATACAAAGTGGCATCGGCAGAAATCTTCACCGCATCACCTTCGCCCTGAGGCGATGCCACCACCTTCAAGACGCCGCGTTTGCTGGTTTGTGGCACGGTCTTTTGCTCATAGCCCGGCTCAATGCCCAGCACATTGGGCTCAATCCATATTTGAAAGAAGTGAGTGGCCTGCCCATCTGCATGATTGAACTCGCTGTGCATCACGCCCTTGCCTGCGCTCATGCGCTGCACATCGCCCGGGGGAATGCCCTTGACGTTGCCCATGTTGTCCTTGTGGGCCAAATTGCCAGACATAACGTAGCTGATGATTTCCATGTCCTTGTGACCATGGGTGCCAAATCCAGTACCAGGCGCAATCCGGTCCTCGTTGATCACACGCAAGTTGCCCCAGCCCATGAAGGCAGGGTCGTAATAGCCCGCAAATGAAAAGCTGTGAAAAGATTTAAGCCAGCCATGGTCGGCATAACCACGCTCAGCGGAGCGGCGAATTTGGATCATTGAGTGCCTCAAGGGTTTGAAGATTCGAAGCTTGAACTTTAAATTGCAATGGTTTCAACATAGAGTTAAAAATTTGTTGTTATCATTCAAATTATTTGAATTAAAAAATGCCAAGCCCTTCTCGTGACCTGCTGACCCCCGATGCCCTCAGCCTATTGCTGGCCATTGAAGAAACCGGCAGTTTCGCAGCAGCGGCAAGGCAACGCGGCTTGGTACCCAGCGCTCTCACCTACCGAATCCGGCAAATTGAAGACGCTCTTGATGTACTCCTGTTTGACCGAAGCAGCCGACAAGCCAAGCCCACCGCGGCTGGCAAGGAATTGCTCAGGGAAGCCAAACGCCTGCTTCAAGATGTGGATGCGCTCGCCAACCGAGTGAAGCGTGTGGCCACCGGATGGGAGTCTGTATTCACGGTGGCGGTTGACAGCATCATTTCTAGGTCAGTGGTCATGGAATTGTGCGAAGGCTTTCTGGCCCAGAAGCCTCCCACAAGGCTGCGAATCCGCTACGAAACCCTTTCGGGCACCTTGGCCGCCCTCAAATCAGGCCAAGCCGACTTGGCCATGGGTGTTTTCATGACGCCCGGCAGCCACGCAGAACTCTTGCATGAAAGCTTGGGTCAAGTCAGTTTTGTCTATGCCGTGGCGCCGCACCACCCCTTGGCCAATGCGCCCGAGCCTCTTAGCGACGCCCTGATTCAGCAACACCGCGCCGTGGCCGTGGCAGACTCTGTGCCGCGCGGCGAAGGGGTCACCATAGGCTTGTTAGGCGGCCAAGACGTTTTAACGGTGCCCGACATGCCCAGCAAATTGGAGGCACAACTCAGAGGCTTGGGGGGCGGGTTCTTGCCCGAAAGCTTGGCCAAACCCTATTTGGACTCTGGCCGCCTCGTCGCCAAAAAAGTCAGTCGCGTTCAGCGCATCAGCCAAGTGGAATATGCTTGGCGAAATCCCCATGGCAAAAACATCGGCCATGCATTAAGTTGGTGGTTGTTACAGTTGAATCAAGACAGAACCAAACAAGCATTGCTCCAACCCCACCATCGCGTGTAGAGTAGCCCCATGACAAAAACAAACACTCAGACAAAACCAGTTCAAAATTTTGCGGTCATTGGTGCCGGCATGGCGGGCATTGCCTGCGCTCGCACCTTGATGCAAGCTGGCCACCGCGTCACTGTTTTCGAAAAAAGCAAAGGCGCCAGTGGCCGAATTTCCACCCGCTCGTCCAACTATGGCAGCTTCGATCACGGTGCGCAATATTTCACAGTACGTGACCCGCGCTTTGCGCAAGCTTTGGCCACCACTCCCAACATTTGCAAACCTTGGAGCGCCAATGCCGTTCGTGTATTGGACGCTATGGGCCGCGTGGTGGAAGCTGCGCGCAACACCCATGACAAACACTGGGTTGCCTCACCTGGCATGAACGCCTTGGTCAAAGCTTGGGCTCAGCCTTTGGTGCAAACCGATACCATTCACTTTGAATCGAAGGTGTTCAACATTGAACGCGACACCCTGCACCCCGAACTTTGGCAACTGCACAGCGAAGAACCCGAAGGGGCTCAGTCGGTCTTCAGTGGATTCGATCAAGTCTTGCTGGCCATCCCATCAGATCAGGCCATTGACCTGTTGCGCACCTCCAAAATCAAAATGGAAAGCGCATCCGATTTGAGCAAGGTACAAGTGGCCCCTTGCTGGACCCTGATGGTGGCTTTTCCCAATGCCGCTCAACCTGGCCTTATCACCTTGGGACCACAGTGGAATGCTGCTCGCAGCGTGCACCACCGCGTGGCGTGGTTGGCTCGTGAATCGTCCAAACCAGGACGCGAACAGGTAGAGCGCTGGACCGTTCAAGCAAGTGCAGCTTGGTCACAAGAACATTTGGAAGATACACCCGATCGAGTGAAAGCCAAATTGCTCAAAGCATTTTCTGAAATCACAGGCATTCGCGCCACACCCGCACACGCAGAAGTGCACCGCTGGCGTTATGCCAAAACACTGAAACCCTTGGGCGCCACACACATGCTGAGTAAAAAGCAAGGTATCGGTGTGTGCGGCGATTGGTGTATTGGCCACCGTGTTGAAGACGCGTTCATTTCCGGCTTGGAACTGGCGCTCGATGCACTTTAATTTGAATGATTCGCGGTAGATTTGCCCCTTCTCCCACGGGTGAATTGCACGCTGGCTC
>JAJTDK010000077.1 GCA_021300495.1 Limnohabitans sp.
CCTGCTTTGCTGCCGCACATCAAGAGCGGCGCATTGCGTTGCATTGCTGTAGGTACCAATCAGCGTATTCCTGTGTTGCCCGATGTGCCTACTGTGGCGGAGTTGGGTTACAAAGACTTTGAAACAGTTCAGTGGTACGGCATTACTGTGCGCAATGGCACGCCTGTTGAGATCATCAATAAGTTACAACAAGAGTGTGCCAAAACCATGAAGGCGCCAGAGGTCATTAAACGCAATGAAGCAGAGAGCGCCATTCCTGGTGGTGGATCGCCTGCTGAATACGCGGCGTTCATTGCCAAAGAACAAGCCCGCTGGAAGACCGTGGTTGAAAGAGCTCAAATTAAACCGGGTTAACTTGGCCTAGCTGATCGATCAGGGACCTCATTGAATGCCATGGCCGAAAATTGAACGTTGGACATGTGCTGCTTTCTTGGTTGCAGTTGTTTTGAACTTGCAAGCTTGTGGCAGCATGCCGCTTGCTACTTCAAAACTTGCATCGGGCATGCCAACTGTTTGGCAAGCAGAAGATAAATTGAAGTGGGAGTCTGTGAAGATTCCAGGAAAGCTTGCGACCCAATATTCGTTGGTACCTTCGGGTCATGGCAACTCGATCATGGCCGTTGCTCAATCTTCAGCCAGCATGTTGCGTCAAGATTTGCGCATCGAGCCAGATCGTTTGAATGCCTTGAATTTTTCGTGGCAAATTCAAAAGTTGATTGAAGGTGCTGATATGGCGCACCGAGATTCCGAAGATTCCCCTGTCAGGCTGATCTTGGCCTTTGATGGCGACCGAAGTCAGTTCTCGCCTAAAAATGCCATGCTGAGTGAGCTGACACATGCGCTGACTGGCCAGCCCATGCCCTTTGCCACGCTCATGTATGTGTGGTGCAATCAACGCCCTGTGAATTCGGTCATTCATAACCCCAGAACCGATCGAATCCGAAAAATAGTGGTCGAATCGGGCGCCGGCCGTTTGAACCAATGGATCAATTACGAACGCGACATTCGGGCTGATTACGAAAAAGCTTTTGGCGAACCACCTGGGGCACTCATTGGCATTGGCATCATGACCGATAGCGACAACACACGAAGCCAAGCGCAAGCTTGGTATGGTCCCATTGCACTGAATGTGGTTTCGGGTAAGACATTAGGGCTAGAGGGCTCTGTAAAATAAGCCCCAAAATGGGGATTCCCCTCTGTCTAAATCGGGCCTGTTTGTTGCATAGTTCAGGGTAGTTTTCTAGGGAAGTGAATGTTTGCTTTTGTCGTTCAACGCCTCATCCAGGCAATCATGGTCATGGTCTCGGTCGCGTTCATTGCGTTCCTCTTGTTTCAGTACGTGGGCGACCCTGTGCTTTTCATGTTGGGTCAAGATGCCACCGCAGATCAAATTGATGCACTTCGCAAAGATTTGGGCTTGGATCAACCTTTTATTGTGCAATTTGGTCATTTCTTATTGAATGCTGTTCAAGGTGAATTTGGTATCAGTCTCAGGCAAGGCGCCAAAGTTTCTCAGCTCATTGCAGATCGCTTTCCAGCAACTTTAGAGTTGGCTGTCATTGCCGCTGGCATGGCACTCTTGGTGGGAATTCCCATGGGCGTTTATGCCGCTCTGAGACGTGGCACGCTGTCTAGCCAGTTGCTCATGACCTTTTCGCTTTTGGGCGTATCACTGCCTACTTTTCTCATTGGCATTTTGCTCATTTTGTTTTTTGCGGTGCTGTTGGGTTGGTTGCCAAGTTTTGGCCGGGGTGATGTTGTCAAAATTGGATGGTGGAGCACGGGTTTGCTCACCGCCAAAGGTTGGCAACACATTGTTTTGCCAGCCCTCACGCTCACTGTTTTTCAGCTCACGCTCATCATGCGCTTGGTGCGTGCTGAAATGCTAGAAGTGCTGCGCACCGACTACATCAAATTTGCCCGCGCTCGGGGCTTGTCTAACCGAGCCATTCATTTTGGCCACGCCCTTAAAAACACCCTGGTGCCAGTCATGACCATCACAGGCTTGCAATTGGGCGGGCTCATTGCGTTTGCCATCATCACAGAAACTGTGTTTCAGTGGCCAGGCATGGGCTTGCTGTTCATTCAAGCGGTCACGTTTGCCGATGTGCCTGTGATGGCTGCCTACTTGTGTCTCATTGCGCTTATCTTTGTGGTCATCAACCTCACGGTCGATTTGCTTTATTTTGCGGTCGATCCAAGGTTGCGTGTTGGCAAAGCGGGTGGCCATTGAGCAGAATGATCTAGGAGGCACATCCAATGTCGAACACTCAGCAAGCCTCTGAAGGGTCTTCCATGCGCAGCGCCTTGGCGCAGGGGCGAGCCTTTGCGCACATTGCCAAGTTTCATCCAGAGCTCACTTCTTTTCGCCGAGACCTGCATGCCAATCCCGAATTAGGGTTTGAAGAAATTTACACGTCTGCCAGAGTCATTGAGGCGCTCAAGGTCTGCGGTGTTGACAGCGTTCACGCAAACATTGGTAAAACGGGTGTGGTGGCTTTGGTGCATGGCCCAGGACGTAGCGCACAAAACCCGGGCCGCATGATTGGGCTTCGGGCCGACATGGACGCGCTGCCTTTGCCCGAGCACAACGAAACCCTTTGGCGTTCACAAAAGTCTGGGCTCATGCATGCTTGCGGTCACGATGGCCATACGGCCATGTTGCTGGGCGCTGCACGTTACTTGGCAGAAACGCGCCAGTTTGATGGCACGGCAGTTCTGATTTTTCAGCCAGGTGAAGAGGGCTATGCGGGTGCGCGCGCCATGATGGAAGACGGCTTGTTCGATCGCTTTCCCTGTGAGCAGGTTTATGCGCAGCACAATTCACCAGATACCCCTTTGGGCGTGATCGGTGTCACACCCGGCCCGATGCAAGCCGCGGCCGATTCCATTCGCATTCACATATTGGGCAAGGGTGGTCATGGTGCACGGCCACATCAGTCTGTCGATCCTGTTTTGGTGGCCGCGCACATCATCACGGCTGCGCAAAGCGTGGTGTCGCGCAATGTGTCCGCGTTCGATCAAGCGGTTGTCAGCATTTGCGCCATGCAGGCGGGCAATCCAGTTGCCAGCAGTGTCATCCCTGGTGAAGCCACCTTGGTGGGTACCGTACGAACCTACAACGAACAGGTTCAGCAAAACATCGAAGATCGCTTGCGAGCTTTGTGTGAGTCCATTGCGCATGGCTTTGGCGCAACAGCACAACTGACCTACACCCGAGGTTATCCCGCCACTGTCAACACTGTGGCAGAAGCCAATTTTGCAGCCGATGTGGCCACCCGTTTGGTGGGCGCTGATCGCGTTTGGCGCAACATGACGCCAAGCATGGGTGCAGAAGATTTCTCATTCATGTTGCAGGCCAAGCGCGGTGCTTATTTGCGTGTAGGGCAGGGCGCCGTTGATGGCCCCGGCCCTTACCCCTTGCACAACAGCCGTTACGATTTCAACGATGCCATCTTGCCTTTGGGTGCAGCACTGCACGCCAGTTTGGTTGAACAGGCTTTGCCTTTGAAGTCAGTGTAGGCCCTGGCGTTAAACGACACATCCATTCAGAAAGATTCAGACGGCATGTCCAATCCTATTTCTCGCTGGCTTAGCAGCGATGTTGGTTACAGTTTCAGGCAATCCAAGACCGCCATGGTGGCTGCTTTCATTGCCTTCGTGTTTATTTTCTGTGCGTTGTTTGCGAAATGGGTGGCCCCTTACAACCCGTTTGATGCTGCATCGCTCGAACTCATGGACTCACTTTTGCCGCCCGCATGGTCTGCCGAGGGCAGCACCAAATATTTGCTGGGCACCGACGACCAAGGCCGCGATATTTTGTCGGCCCTGATGTATGGCACCCGCATTTCCTTGGTGGTGGGCATGGCGTCTGTCATGCTGTCTTTGGTGGTCGGCGTTAGCCTTGGCCTCATTGCAGGCTTTCGCGGTGGTTGGCTCGATGCTTTTCTCATGCGCTTGTGCGACGTCATGCTGTCCTTCCCAGCCATCTTGGTGGCCTTGCTGATTGCGGGTGTCGGCCGTGCTGTTTTTCCAAATGCCGATGACTCGTTGGCCTTTGGCGTTCTCATCATTTCAATTTCACTCACCGGTTGGGTTCAATACGCCCGCACGGTGCGCGGCACCACCTTGGTCGAACGCAACAAAGAGTATGTGCAAGCTGCAAGGGTGACGGGCGTGGCGCCGCTTCGCATCATGTTGCGCCACGTGTTGCCCAATGTGCTGGGGCCCGTCACGGTGCTGGCCACCATTCAAGTGGCCTCGGCCATCATTACCGAGGCCACGCTCTCATTTTTAGGGGTGGGTGTACCGCCTACGTCGCCATCGCTTGGCACCCTCATTCGCATTGGCAACGACTTTTTGTTTTCAGGTGAGTGGTGGATTACGATTTTCCCAGGCCTTACTTTGGTGCTCATTGCCTTGTCGGTTAATTTGTTGGGCGATTGGCTGCGTGATGCCCTGAACCCTCGTTTGCGTTAATTTTTAAATCCAAGCGACGTGTTTAAAGAGAGTTCTATGTCATGAGTTTGTTACAAGTTAAAAATTTGGTGGTTGAGTTTCCAAGTCGGCACGGCACATTGCGTGCGCTAGATGAAATTTCATTCGACATTGCACCCGGAGAAATTTTGGGTGTGGTGGGCGAGTCGGGTGCTGGCAAGTCACTCACGGGTGCTTCTATCATTGGTTTGTTAGAACCACCAGGCCGCATTGCTTCGGGTCAAATTTTGTTAGAAGGCCAGCGCATTGACAATCTGAACAACGATCAAATGCGCAGCATTCGCGGCCGCAAGATTGGCGCTATTTTTCAAGACCCACTCACCTCTTTGAACCCGCTGTATTCAGTGGGCAAACAATTGACAGAGACCATTCAGGCGCACTTGCCCGTCTCAGATCAAGAAGCGCTGCAGCGTGCCATTGCCCTGTTGCAAGACACAGGCATTCCAGCAGCAGCAGAGCGCATTGACCATTACCCACATCAGTTTTCTGGCGGCATGCGACAGCGTGTGGTCATTGCCTTGGCGCTGGCCGCCGAGCCTCAATTGATTGTGGCCGACGAGCCCACCACCGCTTTGGATGTGTCCATTCAAGCGCAGATCATTAGCCTCCTGAAAAACGTTTGCAAAAAACGCGGTGCCGCCGTCATGCTGATCACGCACGACATGGGCGTGATTGCCGAAACATGCGACCGCGTGGCCGTCATGTATGCCGGTCGCATTGCCGAGATTGGGCCTGTTCATCAAGTGATCAACCACCCAGAGCATCCCTACACCGCGGGATTGATGGCTTCTATTCCAGACATGGACGTTGACCGCGAGCGGTTGAATCAAATTGATGGAGCCATGCCGCGCCTCAATGCCATTCCCAAAGGCTGTGCCTTCAATCCGCGCTGCCCGCAGGTTTTTGACCGGTGTTTAAATGAACGCCCCGATTTGGCTGCGGTATCTAGGAGTGGACAAAACACCCCAACGCAGGTGGCCTGCTGGTTACACCACGCCAACACATTGGAGGGCGTGTCATGAGCGTTCAAGACCCTCAACCAAATTCAAAAGCCTTGGTGGTCGCCCACGACCTTGCCAAAACCTTCGATGTCTCTGCACCGTGGCTAAGCCGAGTCATTGAGCGCAAACCACGCCAATTGCTCAAAGCCGTTGATGGTGTGAGTTTCGAAATTGAGCGCGGTAAAACATTGGCGCTGGTCGGCGAGTCAGGCTGCGGCAAAAGCACCGTTGCACGTTTGCTGGTGGGTCTTTATGAACCCACCCGCGGCGGCCTGACCTTTGATGGACAAGATGCGCACGCCGCCTTCAAATCAAGCGACGCCAAGGCCATGCGCAAGCGCATCCAGATGATTTTCCAAGACCCCTATGCCAGCTTGAATCCAAGGTGGACGGTTGAGGCCATTGTGGGCGAGCCCTTGCAAGAACATGGCATGACCAAAGACGAACAAGAGTTGAAAGACCGGGTGGCCGAATTGCTCAAGTCGGTTGGACTGTCGGCGCTTGATATGGTCAAGTACCCACACCAGTTTTCAGGCGGTCAGCGTCAGCGAATTTCTATTGCGCGTGCTTTGGCCACGGCGCCAGAATTTTTAGTGTGTGACGAGCCTACATCGGCGTTGGATGTGAGCGTGCAAGCCCAAGTGCTCAACATCATGAAAGATTTACAGCGCGAACGCGGCCTCACCTATTTGTTCATCTCGCACAACTTGGCCGTGGTCAGGCATGTGAGCGACAAAGTGGGTGTGATGTATTTAGGGCAGTTGGTGGAGTTGGCAGACAAGCACACCTTGTTTGACAATCCGCAGCACCCTTACACGCGCATGCTGTTAGACGCCATTCCCAAAATGAAAGACACAGGCCGTGCTCGCACGCCTGTTCAAGGTGAGGTGCCCAACCCGCTGAATCCGCCACCAGGTTGCAGTTTCAATCCACGTTGTCCTCTGGCCAACGAACGCTGCAAAATTGAACGGCCAGTTTTGAAAAATATCAACGGCATCAAGATTGCGTGCCATGCCGTAGAAGAAGGCCGGCATTGAAGCCGCCTTGACAGTCTCTTTTTCTAATTGACGAAGACGAAAAAAAGCCGCTCCTAGGAGCGGCTTTGTCGTTGAGGCAACTGAAAATCAGTTGACGGTTACGTAGTACATTTTGGGCGCATCGTTAGAGTTGTGCGTCATCGTGACATTTTTCTTTGCGGCCCATGGTCGCATCTGGTGATGCAATGGAATGTACAAAACGCCTTTGGTGCGAGTCATGACCAAAGACTGCAATGAGTATTGCGCATCGTAGGTGGCAACGCCCCAACCCAGCAGGTAAGCGCTAGAGTCGAAGTTTTGGATTTTGGCAATGAAGGGGCCAAAGTTAATGGCGTTGAGTTTGGTCTTGACGCCAATGCGGGCCCACATATTCACAACGGCTTGGCAAATTTCTTCGTCATTCACGTAGCGATTGTTAGGGCAGTCAAGGGTAAATTCAAAGCCATTGGGGTAGCCAGCGTCAGCCAAAAGCTTTTTAGCGCCTTCAACGTCGGCAGGAGCAACCTTGTCCATGTCATTGGTATAGCCGTTAACGCCTGGGGCGATGATCAGGCTTGCAGGAATTGACAGGCCACGCATGATGTTGCGTTGGATGGCGACGCGGTCAATGGACATGCTCAAAGCTTTGCGAACGCGAACATCCTTGAAGGGATTTTTGCCCTTGGGGCCGTATTTCAATTCGTCGCTACCCAGGTCTAAACCAAAAAAGATGGTTCTAACTTCGGGGCCATCCAAGACTGACAGTGTTGGTGTGTTGCGCAGACGAGCAACGTCTTGTGTTGGCAAGTCTGTGACAGCATCAACGTTACCAGCCAATAGCGCAGCAATGCGTGTAGGGTCTGATTTGATGGGCGTGTAGATCACGTCGGTGACGTTGCCTTGAAGCTTGTCCCACCAAGCTTTGTTAGCCGTCATGACCAGTTTTTGGTCGGGCTGCCATTCTTTGATGACATAAGGGCCAGTGCCGTTGGTGTTGTTAGACGCGTGGGTGATTTCCTTGGCCTTGTAGTCTTGAACTTTTTCAGACTTGTTCTTGGTAGCCCATGACTTGCTCATGATCAGGAACGTTGTGAAGTTGTTCATCATGGTGGGGTTGGGCTTGTCCAAGATGACGTCCAAGGTATGGTCGTCAACCTTTTTCATTTCCTTCACACCAGCCACGTAGATGCCCATCGTGCCTTGAGGCTGACGAATGCGATCGAATGAAAATACGACGTCATCAGCAGTGAAGTTGGAACCGTCATGGAACTTCACGTTTTTGCGCAAATTGAAGCGCACGGTGGTGGGGTTGACGTTGGACCAGCTGGTGGCCAATGAAGGCTCAATTTTGTAATTCTTGTCATAACGCACCAAGCCTTCGTAGGCATGGCCAACGATGTTGTTGGTGGTAGCGTGATTTTGAGAGTGAGGGTCAAGCGTCAAAATGTCGTTTTGCGCGGCCCATTTAAGTTCGGCGGCTTGAGCGCCCGTAAAGCCTAGCAAAGAGGCTGATACACCCACGGCTAGCGTCAGCCAGCGTGAGGTTTTGAGGAAGCGTTGGTACATGCTAAATCCTGTCTAAGTTGTATGACCTTCGCATTCTAGGGGAGAGATGCCTTAATTCGCAAGCGGACTCAGGGTTATTGCGGGGGGGCGGCTTTGGGAACATTGAAAGCTTGCTTTTATGGGTTTTAATGTGTTTTTTACGTTCTCAGGCTAGCCTCATATGAACACCATCTTGTTTCAGTCGGCCAATGTGCTCGATGTCACGTCTTTGCAGATCAAATCGGGCCAAGATGTTTGGGTTGAAAACGGCCTTATCAAGTCGGTGGTGCCCCACCAGCCAGACGTTTTCATTGCATCTGGCACCAAGGTGGTGAAAGCCCAAGGTAAAACCCTGATGCCTGGCTTGATCGACTGCCACGTGCATGTCATTGCCGCGCATTTGAACCTCAATGTCACAGCCAATCAGCCCAATGTGTTTGCCACTTTGCGCGCCTTGCCCATCATGAAGGGCATGCTCATGCGCGGCTTCACCACGGTGCGCGATGCCGGCGGTGGCGACTGGAATTTGGCTGAAGCCACCCGCACCGACATGGTGGAAGGCCCGCGTATTTTTGCCTCGGGCCGTGCGTTGTCGCAAACCGGAGGCCACGGCGATGGTCGTCCTCGCAGCGATGTGATCGAGCCCTGCGGTTGTTCTAGTCGGGTTGGCGCTTTGGCGCGGGTGGTCGATGGTGTCGACAATGTGCGACTGGCGGTGCGCGAGGAAATCATGAAGGGCGCCAATCAAATCAAGATCATGGCCTCAGGCGGTGTGGCCTCGCCCAACGACCCTATCCATTACTTGGGCTATTCAGAAGCTGAAATCAGGGCCATTGTGGAAGAGGCAGAACATGCGGGTACGTATGTGATGGCCCACGCCTATACGTCCAAGGCCATCCAGAGGGCGGTGGCTTATGGGGTGCGAAGTATTGAGCACGGCAACTTGATTGATGAAGCCACATCCAATTTCATGGCTGAGAAAAATGCTTTCATGGTGCCCACCTTGATCACTTACGAAGCCTTGGCCAATGAAGGCGCCAGCCTGGGACTGCCTGCCGTGTCAGTGGCCAAAATTGAAACAGTGCGCAGTCAAGGCCAGAAGGCCTTGGAAATTCTGGCCAAAGCGGGCGTGAAAATGGCCTTGGGCACCGATTTGTTAGGCGAGTCGCACCGCCATCAATCTGAAGAGTTGCGCATTCGCGCCAGCATTTTGGGCAATGGCGCAGCCTTGCAACAAGCCACGGTGAATGCTGCTGAATTGTTGAACATGTCGGGGCAATTGGGTGTGGTGAAGGCCGGTGCCATTGCCGATTTGCTGCTGGTCAATGGCAACCCGCTGACCGATATTTCATGCTTGTTGGGCCAAGGCGATCACATTGAAGTGATTGTCAAAGACGGCAAGTTGTACAAGCACTGAGTGCTTTTTTGCAGGGTGCTTTAGGTATAGCGTTTGTTGCGCAAATTGTTTTTCATTTCGCGCAAAGCTGGTTGCAAGGTCTCGCCAATTCTCAGTGCCACGGTGGTGGCCAGTATGTCAATGATCAACAAATGCAAGAGCCTTGAGACCATGGGACTGTAGCGGTCGTAGCTTTCAGGGTGATCGGCTGTTAAATGAATTTGGCCTGCTGAGGCCAAGGGCGAACCACTGGCCGTGATCACAATGGCGGTAGCGCCGCGCTTTTTTGCAATGTCGCAGGCGTCCATCAAATCTCGTGTTCTTCCTGAGTTCGAAATGACCACCACACAATCGCCTTGTCCCAACATAGATGCGCTCATCACTTGCATGTGGCCATCGCTGTAGGCAATGGTGTTCATGCCTAAGCGGAAAAATTTGTGCTGTGCATCTTGGGCCACGATGCCGGAGTTGCCCACGCCGTAAAACTCAATGCGCTTGCCAGTGCTGTGGGTTTCTGCCAAGGCCTTGACGGCTTGGTCTAAGGCGGACGCAGAGGCGTCGTTGCGGTATTTCAAAAATGCCGCCACTGTGTTGTCGATCACCTTCACCATCACGTCGGTGGTTTTGTCGTCGGCGTCCACGCTGCGGTGAATGAAGGGCACGCCTTCGCTCACACTGCCAGCCAGTTTGAGTTTGAAATCAGACAGGCCGTCATAACCCACGCTTCTGCAAAATCGCACCACGGTGGGCTTGCTCACATGTGCGCGGTCTGCCAGTTGTGTGACTGGTAAATTGGCAAAAGCACGCGGGTCTTTCAACACCAATTTGCCAACGCGTTGTTCGGCTGGGGCCAAAGAAGGCAGTGAAGCTTTGATGCGGTCAAGCATGGTTTAAATTTCCTCTGACCAACAAAATCCGTCACGTGCAATCATGGCACTTGAAGCACTAGGGCCCCAAGTGCCTGCGGCGTAATGGCGAGGTCCTTGTGTGTCTGCAGCCCAATGCTGAAGAATGGGCTCAACCCAGCGCCAGGCTTCTTCTTGCTCGTCACTGCGAACAAATAAATTCAAACGGCCATCTAGGACATCTAGCAGCAAACGCTCGTAGGCACCCACGCGCTCGCTGCCAAAACGTTTGTCAAAATCAAGATCGAGGTGAACCGGACTGAGTTGCGCCGATGCTTGCTTGCCATTTTGAAGGCGTTTGTTTTGCCCCTCGGCAAAAAGATGCAATTCCAAACCGTCTTTGGGCTGCAAATGAATAATGAGTTTGTTAACGCCGCCGGAGGGTGCTTGAAAAATAGCATGCGGTGTAGGCCGAAAATTGATTTCAATGTAGCCTTCGCGCGATGCCAAGCGTTTTCCCGTTCGAATGTAGAAAGGCACACCAGCCCAACGCCAGTTGGCAATTTCAGTGCGCAATGCGACAAAAGTTTCGGTGTTGCTGTTGGCGTTGACACCGGTTTCTTCGTTGTACCCAGGAACGGCGTGGCCATTCAAATTGCCTGAACTGTATTGGCCACGAACCACATGTTGGTTCAGGGTTTCAGGGGTCCAGGGTTTTAGGGCACGCAGCACTTTGAGCTTCTCATCGCGAATGGCATCGGCATGCGCATTGATGGGTGGCTCCATGGCAATGGCGCACAACAATTGCAGTGCGTGGTTTTGCACCATGTCGCGCAGTGCGCCGGTTTTTTCATAAAACGCACCGCGTTTTTCAACGCCGAGTTCTTCCGCAATGGTGATCTGAATGTTGGCAATGTGTTCGCGGCGCCAAAGCGGTTCAAACAAGGCATTGCCAAAGCGCAAGGCAAACAGGTTTTGCACCGAGGGCTTGCCCAAATAATGGTCAATTCGAAAAATCTGGCCCTCTCCAAAAACCTTGCGCACGCTTTGGTTAATGGCGCGGTTGGATTGGAGGTCGTGGCCCAAGGGTTTTTCCAACACGATGCGTGTTTTGGGGGTGTTGAGTTTGGCCACGGCCAGTTGATCACACACGGTGTTGAACAAGCTAGGCGCAGTGGCCAAATACATCACGACGTGATCTGTTTCGCGTTCTGCCAGTCTTGCCGCTAATTTGGCGTAGTCGGCGGGGTTAGACAGGTCCACACGCTCGTAATGCAGCATGGCCTTAAAGCGTGCAAATTCTTCATCATTGGGGCGCTTAGCCCCCTCGACCTGCTCAAAACGAGATTGGATGAGCGTGCGGTATTGCTCATCTGTCATGCTGTCGCGGGCAACGCCAATGATTCGGCCCCCCTCGGGCAGGGTGCCGTGGCGGAAGGCTTGAAACAGGGCGGGCATCAGTTTGCGCCAAACCAAGTCACCCGTGCCGCCAAAAAAGACCAAATCAAAAGACATGTTTATTGGTTACATAAAAATGAGTTTGTAATGTAACTTTGTTTCATCGATAATTCAAGGATTGAATTTATTTAATTGCCATGAACCAACTCGACGCGCTCAAATCACACACCACCGTTGTGGCAGACACTGGTGACTTCAAACAATTGGCCCAGTTCCAACCTCAAGATGCGACCACCAACCCGTCGCTCATCTTGAAGGCTGTTCAAAAACCCGAGTACGCACCTTTGCTCTCTGAGTCAGTTGCTGCGCACAAAGGGCAAGCTTTGGATGTGGTGATGGACCATTTGTTGGTGCGCTTTGGTTGTGAAATTTTGAAGACCATTCCCGGTCGTGTGTCTACGGAAGTGGATGCACGTCTGAGTTTTGACACAGCGGCCACCTTGGCGCGTGCGCGTCGTTTGATGAGCCTCTATGAAGCGCAAGGTATTTCTCGAGAACGTGTACTGATCAAAATTGCGGCCACTTGGGAAGGCATTCAAGCGGCCGCCGAATTAGAGCGTGAAGGAATTCACACCAACCTTACGCTGCTGTTCTCCTTTGCGCAGGCGGTGGCATGTGGTCAGGCCAAGGTTCAATTGATTTCGCCCTTCGTCGGACGCATCTACGATTGGTACAAAAAGACGGCTGGCGCTGGGTGGGATGAGGCCTTGAATGCAGGCGCCAACGACCCCGGTGTGAAGTCTGTGCGCGCCATTTACAACTATTACAAAAAGAATGGCATTGCCACCGAGGTGATGGGTGCGAGCTTTCGCAACGTTGGACAAATTGTGGCCTTGGCGGGTTGTGATTTGCTCACCATCAGCCCTGATTTGTTGGCGCTGCTCTCCGCTAACGAAACTGCTTTGAACGCCTCGCTTGACGCCCATGCCGCCAAGGGCATGGACTTGCCTTTGGTTCAATACAACGAAGCTGGCTTCCGCTTTGCATTAAACGAAGACGCCATGGCCACCGAAAAATTGGCAGAAGGCATTCGTGCTTTTTGTGTCGATGCCATCAAGCTAGAAGGCTTGATGTTGGCGGCACAAAACGCTTGATGAGTCGCAAAAAAAATTAAGTAAAAAGGGCCAACATGCGAGCTGATCAAACTGCGGCATGGAAAAACTTGAGCGAACATGCCAAGGCGTTTTCTAGCTTTGATTTGCGCACTGAATTTGCGCGCGATGCGGGTCGTGCCGTGCACTTCAGCCAAGCAGCACCCGGTCTATTTGCAGACTTGTCTAAGAACCTTTGGGATGCCAAGATCGAATCGCAATTGTTGGCGTTGGCACAGCAAGCAGGCGTGTTGGCGCACCGCGATCGCATGTTCCAAGGCGAGGCCATCAACACCACAGAAAATCGTGCGGTGATGCACTGGTTGTTGCGTCATCCTGCGCAGGGTGTAGCGGTGGATGCACTGCCTGCCTCGGTGAAACTGTGTTTAAAAGATGTGCACGGTACCTTAAGTGCCATGCTGTCGTTTGCTGAAAAAATTCGTTCAGACGAACAGATCACTGACGTGGTGAACATTGGCATTGGCGGCTCTGATTTGGGTCCGCAGATGGCAGTGATGGCTTTGCAGTCATTTGCTTTAAAGGGAAAACGGTTTCACTTTATATCCAATGTGGATGGCCATGAACTCGATGCGGTATTGAAAGGCTTGCAGGCTGAGAAGACTTTGTTTTTGGTAGCTTCTAAAACATTCACCACTTTAGACACCATGACCAATGCCTTGTCAGCCAAGCGTTGGTTTGAAGCGCAAGGTGGCACCGATGTGTCACGATATTTTGTGGCGCTGACCACCAACGTAGAAGCGGCAGGCCAATTCGGTATTCAAACTTGCTTTGGTTTTTGGGATTGGGTGGGCGGCCGTTATTCATTGTGGTCGGCCATTGGTTTGCCTCTGGCCATTGCCATTGGTGCAGATCATTTCCGTTCGTTTTTGGCGGGCGCGCATGCCATGGACCAACACTTCTTGAATGCCGAGCCTGCGCAGAACTTGCCAATTCGCTTAGGCCTGCTGGATGTTTGGTATCGCAACTTTTTGCACTACACCAGCCGCTGCATTGCACCGTATCACAGCGCCTTGAAACGCTACGCGCCTTATCTGCAGCAACTCGAAATGGAAAGCAACGGCAAGCAGGTTGACCATGAGGGTCAAGCATTGCCGTATGGCACATCGCCTGTGTTGTGGGGCGAACCCGGCACCAATGGGCAGCACGCATTTTTCCAAATGTTGCATCAAGGGAC
>JAJTDK010000015.1 GCA_021300495.1 Limnohabitans sp.
CCCACCAAAATTGAAGTACGGTTTCGCGACAGTCGGGAAGTGCATCAAGCCATGCGGCACGCGATTGAAAGCGCATTGGCAGTGCCTCGAGCACAACTTCTTTCGACAACGTCCGCAATTGCACAATCTAATGCGCCATCTACGGCATCGTCGTCAGCCCCTGCTCAAAACACTTGGGCACAACGCGGCATGGCGTTTGGCGCTAATCGTTTGAATGAGGACCCTGCCAGAGCAATGGCAGATTTAAAAGCCTTGTGGAGCAACCCACCGCAAGTAGAAGAAGAAAGTCCTGCAGGCTTTTCAAGCGCGAAAATTCAATTGCAAACAGCGCCAGCAGTTGCAAGCCAAGGTGAACATGAATGGCCCTTGGGCCGAGCCATTGCGCAGCTTCAGGGTGTTTACATCTTGGCAGAAAACACCCAAGGCTTGGTTGTAGTTGACATGCATGCAGCCCATGAACGGATTGTGTATGAACGCCTCAAACAACAACTCGACACCACTCAAATTACCAGTCAGCCTTTGTTAATTCCAGCTTCTTTCTCTGCTACACCTCAAGAAATTGCCACGGCTGAAAGTTGCGCTGATGTGCTGATGCAATTAGGACTTGAGGTCTCTGCTTTGTCTGCCAAAACATTGGCCGTGCGAGCTGTGCCCACCTCTTTGGCACAAGGCGATTGCGTTGAACTTGCGCGCAGTGTCTTGGCTGAACTGGCCCAACACGATGCTGCCACAGTGGTGCAGCGAGCCCAAAATGAAATCTTGGCCACCATGGCCTGTCATGGTGCAGTTCGGGCCAACCGAAAACTCAACTTGGATGAAATGAACGCTCTACTTAGACAAATGGAAGCCACCGAGCGTTCCGACCAATGCAACCATGGACGGCCCACATGGCGACAGGTCGGCATGCGTGAATTGGATGCCTTGTTTTTAAGAGGCCGGTGATGACAAGCATAGACCCAAGCTTGCCGTTGCAGGCAGGTCGAATCAAGCGCAAACCCGCCATGATCGTCCTCTTGTTAGCTTTACTGCTGGGTTTGCAGCCAGTCACCACAGACCTGTATCTGCCCGCCCTTCCTGCACTGACGCAAGGCTTCGGTGCCAACATGATTCAAGCGCAACTCACCTTAACGGCTTTGTTACTTGCATTTGGAACATCACAATTGTTTTGGGGCCCCCTCTCCGATAAATGGGGCCGACGCCCCGTCCTATTGGGCGGCATTTTTGTCTATGCAATCTCTGCGGTCACCTGTGCCTTAGCGCCCAACATAGAAGCGCTCATTGCTGCAAGAACTCTTCAAGGTGTTGCCATGGGTGCATGCGTCATGGCGGCCCGAGCCATTGTGCGAGATTTATACGAGCCGATAGAAGGTGCCAAAGTCATGTCTCAAGCACTTTCTGGCTTGGGCCTCATTGCGTGTACCTGCGTCCCTGTGGGTGGCTTCTTAACTGATTTTCTGGGATGGCGTTGGGCACTCAGCAGCTTGGTGTTGTTTGCGGTTAGCACGGGGCTGCTGATTTATCTTTACTTCGATGAAAGTTTGCAACAACTCAATCCAAGGGCTCTTGAAGCAAAAAGTTTATGGGCTGCAACAAAAAAAATCATTCGCAACCCCACCTTTCTAGCCTATAGCGCTTTGTCCACCGCTTCTTTTGCGGGGCTCTTTACTTTCCTCGCAACCTCCGCTTTTATCTTTACGCAAAGCATGGGTTTGAGCAAAACCTTCTATGGCTTGCTCATGGTGACCATGTCGTTTTCTTACATTGTGGGTACTTTCATTTGCCGATGGTTATTGCTGCGGATCAGCATTCAATCGTGCGTTGTGTATGCAGGCTTTGTGAGTTTTTTTTCTGGGCTTCTGATGCTGTTGATCGCGTATGCAGGGCCTGGGCAATCTTGGTTTGGCCCTTGGGCAGTGATGCTTCCCATCAATGTCTTTTTGATGGCGCACGGCGTGCATCAACCTTGCGGTCAAAGTGGCTGCATTGCACCCTTTCCAGAAATGGCAGGCACTGCTTCAGCCTTGAATGGCTTTTCCATGATGGTGGTGGCATTTGGCATGGGAACTTGGATTGGCACACACATGAGCGATCCACTTTTGGCATTGGCACACGGTTTGTTATTGTGGTCTAGTTGCTTGGTTTTATTTGCTTGGTTTGGTGTGCGCAAAATTCCAATCATCACGCAACGCGAAGCAGCATGAAACCATACGCGCTTGCCATTGCCGGACCGACCGCCAGTGGCAAGACCGGCTTGGCTTTGGCAATTGCTGCGCATCTTCAAGAACAGGGTGGCGCTGAAATCATCAGTGTGGACTCCGCCTTGGTTTTCAAAGGCATGAACATTGGCACCGCCAAACCCTCTGCCCAAGAATTGGCATCGGTGCCGCATCACCTGATTGACATTCGAGATCCGCTGAATGCCTACAGCGCAGCCGAATTTGCCCAAGACGCATTGGCCTGTGTTTTGGATATTCGCAGTCGCGGCAAAACGCCCATTTTGGTAGGCGGCACCATGCTGTATTTCAAAGCCTTGATGGAAGGCTTGAACGACATGCCTGGCGCAGATGCAGTCATTCGCGCGGTCATTCAAACAGAAGCCGAGAAATTAGGTTGGCCTGCCATGCATGCCATGCTCAGCCAAGTTGACCCACACACGGCCGCACGCCTAGCACCCGCCGACAGTCAACGCATTTCAAGGGCCCTGGAAGTTTTCAGAATTTCAGGCAAACCTTTGTCGAGTTTTCATCAAATCAATTTAGCCCCCACTGACCCATCCGCTTCAATGCCCACCAATTCAAATGCATTGCAATGGGCCAATGTGCCTCTTTTAAGCCTAGAGCCTAAGGAACGATCTTGGCTGCATAAACGGATTGAGCAGCGCTTCGACGACATGCTGTCGCATGGATTTTTAGACGAAGTGAAAGTCTTGCGTGCCAGAGGTGACTTAACGCCAGACTTGCCGGCCATGAGGTGCGTTGGCTACAGGCAAGCGTGGGAGGCTTTGGACGGCACCCTGCCCCTGTCTGAATTGCGAGATCGCGGTGTCTTTGCAACTCGCCAATTGGCCAAACGACAAATCACTTGGCTCAGAAGCCTGCCCCAGCGAACGGTGCTTGAGGCCGATGGTCAGGCCGTTTTGAAGCAGGCTTTGGCATGGGTTGAGAGCCGCATGGCTGAAGCTTAATCTGAGAAACTGGCCTTGCCCCGCAGGGCTTTCGTCTGGCCTCGCTTGACTTTGCTTTCTACGCGCTTTACTTGAGAACTTCTGGTTGGCCGGGTAGGCTTGCGCGGTTTTTGCACCAAGGCAGCCAATTCCAGCAGGTCATGAAGGCGCAGCAAGGCCGCCATCCGGTTCATGTCTTGGCTTCTGTGCTCTTGCGACTTAATGACCACGACACCGCCCTTGGTAAGCCGATGGTCCCGGAGCGCTAGCACTCGCTCCTTCAACTCTGGGGGCAAACTTGAAGCCCCCACATCAAAGCGCAGCTGAATGGCGCTCGAGACTTTGTTCACATTCTGCCCGCCTGGGCCTTGTGATCGAACTGCCGTCAGCTCTACCTCATCTGTCGGAATGTGAAAAATTGTCATGAGAAACCCTGAAAATGCACAGCGATCATGCGCTTTGTGTTGGGTATTGATTGTGCCTCGCTTAAACTGGCGACTTAACTACCTCAAGGTGTCAACATGGCCAAAGGTCAACAAAAGTCCAACAAAGAGTCCAAAAAACCAAGGAAGGATACATCCCCTCCTAAAACCATCGCTGTAGACACAGAGCGGCCGATCCAAAAGACCACGACCATCATTCCACGCGGCAAGAAGCCCGTTTAATTTGACCACCCCTTAGAAATTTTCAAAAACGATGAGTGATTCTGCGCAAAGTCTTTGGCCCCATGCAGGCTATGCCCAACTGAAAACGGATGCGCGCGGTCACCTCACAGTCACCGATGATTTCTTAAGGGTCTTGTTGCATCGGCCAGAATTGGCGCCGATAGACAGTTCATGCGCTCATGAAATTCAAATTCATGAGCGCCTGATCGAAAGTCCTCGGCTCAATTTGCAAGCTTCCGATCTGGCACCCATACAAGACCCAGACGCCGCAGAAAACATGCGCGTTTGGCTGCGCTTTCGTGATCGCATTTTGGCCAAACCCACTTTAGAAGCCAGCTACTGGGCCTTGTTTGAAGGCGCGGGCGTCGATGTACCACCCGTGCTGGTCAATCAAATCACACAAGTGTTGGTGCAACATGTTTTGGGCGATGACTGCACGCCGCTTGAAGCACGGGCAGCAGAACTGCTTTTCAGAACTCAAAAAATATCGGTCCTCGATGACGGCTCGGTCATGTCGGCCGATTACGAAACCGTTGAGCGGCATGCGCTTGAAAGTGGCTTTGGCAGCGTGGGCGAGTTGCTCAAACAAGGTGGCATTCCCCTCAGAACGGTGGACCTTGATGTCATTCAAGAAAGCAATCAAGACACCTACTGGGATCGCAGTGAGCGATTCGACATGGTGGCCTGCCTGAATTTAGGTCAAGACCTGATTTCAGCTTTTTGCCAAGTTTTAGAACGCTGGGTGCTTCACTTGACGGCTGCCAAAGTAAGCATCCAAACAGCCCGAGAAATCGAAGACGAGCATTGGGTATGGCACGTGGGTCTAGACGCCCAAGCCAGTGGCATGTTGAACGATTTGTACACAGGCAACACCATTGACGAAGACAGCCAAAAAAGAATGCTGTGTTTGTTTGTACTGAACTTCGAAAACCCCAGCGACATGCTGAGCGAAGTGTCGGGCAAGCCTGTTTATTTGGCCATGGCCATGGACACGCAGCAGCTTCTTAAAATCAAACCGCAAAATCTGCTCTTGAACTTGCCATTGGCCAGAAGATCTTAAGCATGAATGCCCAGCAGATCATTTTGAGCATGGTCTTGGCCACCATGGTTTTTTCTGTGGCCCTCGAACTGCGCATTGAAGACTTTAAACGCGTGGCTCAAACGCCTAAAGCTGTCATTTGCGGACTCATCCCTCAATTCCTACTCTTACCCGTTGCCACTTGGTTGGTCACACTTTGGCTAGATCTGCCACCCAACATCGAGGCCGCCATGATTTTGGTAGCTGCGTGCCCTGGTGGCAGCCTTAGCAATGTGGTGACCCACATGGGGCGAGGTAACACAGCGCTTTCAGTGAGCATCTCTGCAGTAGCCAGCATCATTGCCTTGTTTGCAACACCGTTTAATTTCAGTTGGATGATTGCAACCAACCCAGAAACAGCCTCTTGGTTGAAAGAGCTTTCCATTGATTCTTCTGGCATTTACATCAGCTTGTTTTTACTCTTAGGTGTTCCCTTGAGCCTTGGGCTGCTGGCGTCACACCGCCTGCCCCAACTCACCGAACGCATCCGTAAACCTTTAGGCCTTTTTTCTCTCATTGCCCTGCTGTTGTTCATCGTGGCGGGTTTAATCAAAGAGCGGCAGCTGCTCACCTTAGGCTTGTTGCCCACCCTGTTGTTGGTGGTATTGCACAATGCCAGCGGCTTGTTTTTTGGCTGGGCCACAAGCAAAGTGATGGGCGTGAGCGAAAAAGACCGACGTGCAATCATGATTGAAGGCGGCATGCAAAATTCTGGTCTAGCACTGGGCATCATTGCTGTTCAATTCAACAGCGATTTGGGCATGGTCACCTTGGCCAGTTTGTGGGGTATTTGGCACATCGTGAGTGGCATGTCGTTGGCGTATGTGTGGAGAAGAAAAGATGCTCGATTGCTTGATTAAAAACGGTACTGTTGTTGATGGCACGGGTCAAAAACCCTTCATTGCAAACATTGGCATTCAAGGTGGGCGCATCACTCACATAGGCCACATCAACGAAGCCGCCAAAGAAATCGTGGATGCCACAGGCCTATGGATCACGCCAGGTTTTGTTGACCTTCATACACACTATGACGGTCAAGTTACGTGGGACGAATGCTTCACACCCAGCATTTACCATGGCGTGACCACTGTGGTCATGGGCAATTGCGGCGTTGGCTTCGCGCCCAAACGCCCCGGCGCTGAGGACGATCTGATCAAACTCATGGAGGGCGTGGAGGACATTCCTGGCGCCGCCTTGCATGAAGGCATTGTGTGGAATTGGGAGAGTTTTCCACAGTACATGAATGCGCTGGCAGCCTCACCCCGCAGCCTCGACTTTTTGGTCCAAGTGCCACACGACCCGCTGCGGATGTATGTCATGAAAGAGCGCGCATTGGCCCATGAAGCGGCCACAAAGCAAGACATCGAGCTCATGCGCTCGCTCCTGCGCGAAGCGCTTGAAGCGGGCGCTGTAGGCTTTAGCACGGGCCGCAGTGACAATCATCGCACCTCTGAAGGCAAAGACACACCGGCCGCCAATGCCAGCCATGAAGAGCTCACGGGTTTGGCGCAAGCCTTCCAAGGCCTTTCGCATGGTGTCATTCAAATGGTGAGCGACTACAACTTACTTAAGGGCCCTGGTGAGTTTGATGCGGAGTTTGACTTGGTGGAAGCCATGGCAACGGCCAGTGGCAAAGCACTTTCACTCACTTGGCTTCAACGCGACCCTGGTGGTGAGCAATTTGTGCGCATTCAAGAACGCATTGAACAAGCCGTGGCCAAAGGTCTGCCACTCTTCATGCAAACCGCTGCGCGAGGCATTGGCGTATTGAACGGCCTCGACGCCAGCTTTCATCCCTTCATGGGCTTCCCTTCTTACAAAGAAGTGGCTCATTTGCCCTTGGCCAAACGCGCTGAAGCGCTGCGCGACCCTTCCAGAAAAGCACGCATTCTTTCTGAAAAATCTGAACGCCTAGCGGGTGATGGCAGTTCTATCCCACCCTTGGTGGACATCTTATTGGCCAAGATTGACATGATCAGCGGCCGCATGTTCCCGCTTGAAGCCACCTTGAATTACGAACCTTCTGTGATGGAAAGTTTCTTGGTGCGCGCCAAACAAAAAGGCGTCACACCTTTAGAAGTTATTTACGATCACTTGAGTGCAGGCAATGGCGACGGTTTGATTTACTTCCCCATCTTCAATTACAACGCGGGCAACCTCGACACCGTTCGCAAAATGCTAGACCACCCCCGTGCTTTGAGTGGCTTGAGTGATGCCGGTGCACACGTTGGCACCGTGTGCGATGCCAGTTTCACCACCTTCATGCTCACGCATTGGGTGCAAGGCCGCGGCAAAGACACGCTGCCGCTTGAAACTGTGGTTGAAATGTTGACAAGTCGCAATGCCAATTATTTAGGCCTCAAAGACCGCGGTGTGTTGGCAGTCGGTATGCGTGCCGACATCAATGCCATTGATCCGCAAAAACTGAGTGTGGGCCTGCCTCAATTGGTTCGCGACTTGCCCGCAGGCGGCAAACGTTTTTTACAAAAGGCAGAGGGCTATGTGGCCACTTGGGTGGCGGGTCAACTGGTGCAACGCCACGGAGAGATTACTTTAGCGCGCCCTGGCAATTTGGTTCGCATGTCTTGATCTAAGTTATCAGTCTTTGCGCCAAGCAGGCAGAACCCAATTGTTCAAGATGGCCAGAGTTCTAAAGAGGCTTGTCACAAGCGCACACACGGTCATGCAAAACCAAGGTTCAGCTTCAGCGGCAGCCAACAAAATATAAATCAGTCCACCTGCAAATGAACACAAGGCATAGGGTCGATGGTCTTTGAATGAGACCGGAATCTCGTTGCACACAATGTCTCGAAGCACGCCCCCAAAAATGCCGGTGATGGTGCCCATCAAAATTGCCACTGTGGGCGACATTCCCAGCGCCAAAGATTGCGCCACGCCCGATGCCGTAAACAACCCCAAACCCAACGTGTCGGGCCACTGAATGGTCTTCTCGGTCAGTTCAAAGTGCTTTTGACGCATGAAGCTAATGGACAAAATGCACAGCGCCAGCACCGCCCACATGACAATTTCATTTTCTACCCAAAAGAAAGGCCGTTGGTCGAGCAAAATATCGCGCAAGGTACCACCGCCAAACGCTGCCAAAAACCCAACCACACAGACCCCCACAACATCCATGCGTTTGCGGGCTGCTTCCATAATGCCTGACAAAGCAAAGGCCAAGGTGGCCAGCAATTCAATGCTGAGCAACAACGTAGATTCCCAAGTTTCAAAACTGTCCATGATGAAGGTACTTTAATGCACGCAGACCTCACCTGATCGCTCATTTGGGGCAAATCTTTGGGTTCACCCTAATGCCTTAAATTGGAAAAGGGCGTAACTTGTGCCGGTTCTCCAATTTTTTGTTCCAACCTTAGTTTAGGAGTGAGTTATGTTTGTATCACCACGTCGTCGGCTGTTGGCCACTGCTCTTTTGGGCATGTTGGGTGTCTTAAGCGCCCTGCCCGCCGCAGCTCAAAACTATCCCGTACGCCCTATTACCCTCATCGTGCCTTGGGGCGCTGGTGGCGGAACCGATGCAACAGCCCGAATCATTGGTAGCCTGCTCGAAAAAGACTTAGGCCAACCCGTCAATGTGGTGAACCGAACCGGCGGCAGCGGTGTGGTAGGTCATGCCGCCATCGCTTCTGCTCAGCCAGATGGCTACACCATTGGTTTGGCCACCGTAGAAATTGGCATGATGCATTGGCAAGGATTAACCGATCTCACCAGCGCTTCTTACACCCCCATTGGACTGGTCAATGCAGACCCAGCGGGTGTGCAAGTACGTGCCGATTCGCCATACAAAACGGTCAACGAATTGTTGGCCGCCATCAAAGCCAATCCCGGCAAATTCAAGGCTTCTGGCACAGGACAGGGCGGCATTTGGCACTTGGCCATTGCAGGCCTCTTGCGCGATCAAAAGATTGACCCTGCAGCTTTGCCCTGGGTCCCCAGCAATGGCGCTGCGCCTGGCTTGCAAGACATGATGGCAGGTGGCATCGAAGTCGCCCCTGTTTCCTTGCCCGAAGCGCGTTCATTGATTGATGCTGGCAAAGTTAAAAGCTTGGCCATCATGAATGACAAACCCTCTGCCTTGTACCCCAATGTGCCTACCTTGAAGGCTGCCACCGGAAGTGATTGGACCATGGCAGCATGGCGCGGCATTGTGGCCCCTAAAGGTTTGCCAGCGCCCGTGCGCGACAAATTGGCAGAAGCTGTGCGCAAAGTGGCCACCAGCAAGGAGTACAACGAGTTCATGGCCAGCCGCGGTTTTGGTGTGATCTATGCAGGACCCGATGACTTTGCCAAGTTCATGGTGAAATCAAATACAGAGTTGGGCGCCACCATGAAAGCAGTCGGCTTGGTCAAATAAGACCATGAAAATCCACGACACCCTATTTGGGCTGTTCTTTTTGGCATTGGGCGCCTTGGTGCTCTTTGCCGTCAAAGGGTTTCCGAATATACCGGGTCAACCCGTTGGCCCGGCACTTTTTCCAAGCTTAATCGCCACTGGCCTTTGCATTTCAGGCTTCCTGCTGATTTTGAAAGGTCTACGGCAGCGTACCTCCTCGGCGTGGTTCGCATGGGAGGATTGGGTCCATTCGCCACGACATGTTCTAGCCCTGTTTGTACTCCTAGGCTGTGTGGTTTTCTACATTGCGTTTGCCAACGCCCTGGGATTTTTCGCCACCAGCTTCATGATGTTGGTCGCTTTGTTCAAGGCCCTGCGGGTCAATTGGCGTCGAACTCTCATTGTGGCCGTGATCGCAACAGTGCTTGTCCATTTTGCTTTCTACAAACTCCTGCGAGTCCCCCTGCCTTGGGGTGTCCTCACGCCTTGGGCCTGGTGAAATCGTTCACATCGCTTATTCAGTCAGTTGCATGAATTAGGAACCTCTTTATGTGGACAGCCATCGGTCAAGCATTCTCCATGGTCTTCGAGCCCTACACCCTCATGGTGATGGTGGCTGCTGCGTTTTATGGTCTGTTCGTGGGCGCCGTACCTGGACTTACCGCCACCATGGCCACAGCCTTGTTGGTTCCCGTCACGTTTTTCATGCCGCCTATTCCCGCCATTGCAGCCATGGTCACGGCCACAGCCATGGCCATTTTTTCAGGTGATATTCCAGGTTGCTTGTTGAGAATTCCTGGCACCCCCGCTTCGGCTGCTTATACCGACGAAGCCTTTGCCATGACCAAAAAAGGGCAAGCCGAAATGGCCTTGGGCGCTGGACTGGTCTTCTCAGCTGTAGGTGGCTTGTTTGGCACCGTTGTGCTTATTTTGGCAGCCCCAGCATTGGCAGACTTTGCGTTGAATTTCAGCTCCTTTGAGTATTTTTGGTTAGTGCTGCTGGGCCTTACTTGCGCCGTGTTCATTACCACCGACCAACCTCTTAAGGGCGTTGTTACCTTGCTGCTTGGTTTGTTGGTAGCCTGCGTTGGCCTAGGCAACCCTGCAGGTTTTCCCCGCTTCACATTTGGCAATCCCGAATTGACCGGTGGCATTGGCATGATCGCCATGATGATTGGCATGTTTGCCATCTCAGAAATCATTCGCTTTGTGGTCGACACCAGTCCACCCGCTGAGTTGGTGGTTGAAAAAGTAGGCAGTGTGATGTCGGGCCAATGGGCATTGGCCAAAAAATATCCCAAACAAATTTTGCGCGGCAGTGTTCTTGGAACCGCCGTAGGTGCCTTGCCTGGTGCAGGTGCTGACATTGCAGCATGGATGTCGTATGCCATGAGCAAGAAGTTTTCGAAAGAGCCCGAAAAATTTGGCACAGGACACGTTGAGGGCATTGTGGAGTCGGGGTCTGCCAACAACAGTGCGCTTGCAGGCGCATGGATTCCAGCGCTGGTTTTTGGCATTCCAGGCGACTCCATCACAGCCATTGTGATTGGCGTTCTGTACATGAAGAACATGAACCCAGGTCCTGCACTGTTCACCACCAATCCACAAAATATTTATGCAGTATTTTTGTTGTTCATCATTGCCAACATCATCATGATTCCACTTGGCATTTTGTGCATCAAGGTGGCCAAGCGAATTTTGCTGGTGCCGCGTGAAGTGCTCATGCCCTTGATTTTGCTATTTTGTGTGGTCGGCACGTTTGCCATCAACAACTCCATGTTTGAAGTGGGCATCATGTTGGTTGCAGGTATCTTGGCCTATGTTTTGGAAGCCAATAAATTCCCTATCGCTCCAGCCATTTTGGGCGTGGTCTTGGGTGGTATGTTGGAAGAAAACTTCATCACCTCCATGATCAAATCCAACGGCGATTTGGGAGCGTTCTTGGCGCGCCCCATTGCCCTGTGCTTGGCGGTGGTGTGTTTGCTGGTTTGGACTTGGCCGCTGATGGCCAAGTTGCTATTCAAACCCTCACGCTCTCAAACCGCCTGAGGCAGGCTCACCTGGAGCTTTTCAGCCCAAGCGCTAAGGGCCGGCATGATGCTGGGGTAAAGTTGCAAACCCTGTTGCTGACTTAAGGCTTGGTGCTGAAGACCTCTTTCGCCTGGCAGTCGAACCGTTTCGCCTTGTTGCGCGGGTTTTGAGCTTTTGCACCTTGCCATCACATGGTCCATTTGTCGCTCAAAGGCTTTCAGCCCAGCAAAAGCCTGCGGGTCAATGATTTGCAAAAATACAGTGGCTCCCCATCCCTCCAAAGGATCGGCGCGGCCATGCCCCGCCAAACCACCTGTCATGGCCTCCACCATCAAACTCAAACCATATCCTTTGTGGCCTGAGTCCATGCCGCCTAAAGGCAAGATGGTGCCTTTGGGTTCAGCAAATAGCACCGCCGGATCGGCGCTGGCTTTGCCATGTCCATCCATCACCCATGCAGCCGGTAATAATTTTTTTTCATTGAACAAGCGATTGGTCATGCCATTGGTGGTTGCCGACGTTGACACATCCACCATGATGGGTTGCTTCGAACTCGGCATGCCAAACGAAACTGGGTTGGGTGTGAACACAGGATCCAAACCACCAAAGGGTGCCACGCTGCTGGAATTAGGGTCTGAGCAATGCAAAGCAATCAACATGCCCTGCTGGGTTGCGCGTTGGTGATAGGCAGCTAGGCAAGCGATGTGGTGGCTGCGTTTGATCACAACGGTGCAGGTACCCTGCTGCTTTGCGCGCTCAATGGCCACCTCCATGGCCCGCAAGACCAACCATGGACCTGGTAACCTTTTGCCGTCCCAAACCATGGCTGCAGGAAAATCTGACAGAACCTCGGGCAGCCCGTTCTTGCTCATTTTTCCCGAAGCCAACTCCGTCAAATACGGTGCCAACAAACCAAGTCCATGGGTTGTGTGGCCTAACAAATCGCCTTCAATCAGAATATCTGACACCGCTTTGGATTTGTCGGCCTCAAGACCACTGGCCAAAAAAAGCGACTCAGCAAATACTCTCAAATCTTCTACTTTGTATTTCATCAATGTCTCCTAATGATTGAAAGCCATCCTTCACTTAGACGGGCTGGCCATGGGGCACATGTTAACTTGACACGGTGTTTCAGCAAGGCGGGTCATACCAAGAGATAATTGTGCATTCTCAGGCCGGTTTTCAAAGCCTTGATTCAACTCAACTTGATTTAAAAATGAAAAGTCATTCGCTTCGCATGGACGGGGTTGATACCCCCATCATCCCCACCATTGCGGCCTTGGTTAGAAACAACCCCGGCACCATTTCATTGGGCCAGGGTGTTGTCAATTACGGCCCGCCAGCAGAAGCCATTGCCGCCTTGCCCGGTTTGATGGGGGACGGCAGTTTGCACAAGTACTTAGGTGTCAGTGGACATCCTGGTTTGGTTGAAGCCATCCAAGTCAAACTGTCGAATGAGAACCAAGTTCAATTGGGGTCAGAAGCCATGCTCATGGTCACGGCAGGCAGCAACATGGCCTTTTTGAATTCGGTATTGGCCGTAGCCGACCCCGGTGATGAATTCATCTTGCCCATGCCCTTTTATTTCAACCAAGAAATGGCCATTCGCATGTGCGGTTGCGTCCCTGTGCCAGTGGCTACCCATGACGACTTCAGTCTGAATGTCGAAGCCATGGCTGCAGCCATCACGCCGCGCACGCGCGCCATTTTGACTGTATCCCCCAATAATCCGACAGGGGCTGTTTATTCCGAAGCTTCACTGCGCGCCATCAATGCCCTTTGCGCGCAACGCGGCATTTACCACTTCAGTGACGAAGCCTACGAGTACTTCACCTACGAAGGTGTGAAGCACTTTTCACCCGCCAGCATTCCGGGTGCCATGAAGCACACTCTGTCTTTTTATTCCATGTCCAAAAACTACGGTATGGCCAGTTGGCGTGTGGGCTATGTGGTGTTTCCAGCCGACTTGTTTGACGCCATGAACAAGGTCCAAGACACCAACCTCATTTGCGCACCCATGCCCTCTCAATTGTTGGCACTCCAAGCATTGCAAAAAGGCAAGCCATGGGTTGAACCTAAAGTTCAAGCACTGAGCCAAGTGCGTCAAACGGTTTACAAAGCTTTAGAGGGTTTGGGCGATTTGGTGCAGTTTCCCAAAACGCAAGGGGCGTTTTATGTGCTGATGAAACTGCCTGGTTTAAAAGAAGGCATTGAGCCCATCGCCTTCAACCGCGCCATGACAGAGAAGTTCAAAGTGGCGTCCATTCCTGGCTTTGCATTTGGATTGACGCAGACACATGAGGCCAATTACCAGCGCTTGTCTTATGGTGCGCTAGAGGCCGCCAGCGTGGCGGAAGGTGTGCAGCGCTATGTTGCAGCTGTACAAGATTGGTACAGTGCTTACTGAAGTCCACCCTTGAGTGCATCAGGCACGGGCAAGGGCATGACCTCAATGCCCTCCTCGAGTAAATCTTGCGTCTCTTCCATCGAGGCTTGACCCCGAATATTGCGCTCTTCCGATTCGCCATAGTGCATCTTGCGTGCTTCTTCTGCAAAGTTTTGTCCCACGTCCTCCGTGTTGGCAATCACGTGCTTGACCATCTTCATCCAGGCCTCTTGCACCATTTGCACCGTTTCAGGATGCACCTGCGCCAAGCTGGCAGCAGCGGACTCTGCAGCTTGAGTTGTCACGGCAGGTAAATGGGGCGCAGGTGCCGCAGTTCCAGCACCAGCACCAGCATTTGCAGAAACTTCTTCCGTTTGGATCTCTGGCTTTGAATTTCGCGGCTCTGCAGCCCCTAGGTTCAAACGAGGCGCAGAGGGCAATTTGCGCACTTGCGTATTGGCACACAGGGGGCAAGCCACCAAGTCCCTTTCGCGTTGCGACTGATAATCTTCTTCCGAGCCAAACCAGCCTTCAAAATTGTGCATGCCAGCGCACTGAAGGTTAAGGACTTTCATGCAGGATTTTTGCCCCTGTTCAATTGGCCAACATCTGGGACACTGATTGTGCGCACAGTGACATCAAAGCGCCAGGCACAATACCCAAGACCAAGACCAACAAACCATTGAGAGACAAGACAATGCGAACATCAGCGCCAGCTGTGACGGTAGTGGCCGTGACAGCTTCATCAAAGTACATGACTTTCACAACGCGCAAATAATAGAAAGCACCGATGAGAGACATGAACACAGCAAAAACTGCCAATGCAATGTCTGCCGTATGGCCAGATGCGACCAGCGCCTGCAAGACAGACAACTTGGCATAGAAACCGACCATGGGTGGAATGCCAGCCAAAGAGAACATGCAGATGGCCATGACACCCGCATACAAAGGGCTGCGGTTGTTCAAGCCAGCCAGATCGGTAATTTCTTCGCTCTCAAAACCTTGACGGGCCAACAACAAAATAATGCCAAATGTTGCCAAGGTCGTAAGGACATAACCTACAACATAGAACATGGCCGAGCTGTAGGCGTTGGCACCCATGGCCGCATTGCCACTGACCACGCCAGACATCAAACCAATCAGCACGAAACCCATTTGGGCAATGGTGGAATAAGCCAACATGCGCTTGAGATTGGTTTGTGCAATGGCCGCCAAGTTACCAACCAACAATGAGGCGATGGCCAAGAGGGCCAACATTTGCTGCCAATCGATGGCCATCGGCAACAAGCCCTCTACCAACAAACGAATGATGATGGCAAAAGCTGCCAGCTTAGGCGCGCCTGCAATCATGAGGGTGGCCGCTGTAGGGGCACCTTGGTAAACATCGGGTACCCACATGTGGAAAGGCACCACACCGAGCTTGAATGCCAAGCCAGACACCACAAACACCAAACCAAACACCAACACTTGGTGTTTGACTTGGCCACTGGCAATGACTTTGAAAACAGTCGCCAAATCCAAAGAACCTGTCGCACCATACAGCATGGACATGCCATACAACAAGAAGCCAGAAGCCATGGCACCTAGGACAAAGTACTTCATGGCCGCCTCAGTGGCCTGAGCGTTGTCGCGGCGCAGTGCCACCAAGGCATAGCTAGACAAAGTGAGCAGTTCAAGTCCCAAATACAAAACCAAAAAGTTTTGGCCTGAAATCATGACACTCATGCCCAACAAGGCAAACACAGAAAGGCTGAAAATTTCACCGCCGCGCAGCATGTCGCGATCGGCTGCGTAAGGACGTGCATACACCAAGGTCACCATGACGGCGATGGTGGCGAAACACTTCAGCCAATGACCCATGGGATCACTGACCACCAAACGGCCAAAGCCATAAAGCGTGTGACCTGAATCAGCGTAGAAGGCATGCAGCAGTGCCACGCCGCCAAGAGATACCAAACTTAAAACATAAGTCACAGTGCGCTTAGGGCTTGTGACCAACAGGTCAACCAGCGCAATGACGCAGGCCATGACCAGCAACACGATTTCTGGGTAAATCGTCATCCAGCTGGTTGAGTCAATCATGTCTATTCTCTCTATCTTAAAGTTTCAGCTGACCACAAGCGATCAAGGTAATTTGGAAACAGCGACATGCTCTAACAAATTGGCCACAGAGACTTCCATCACATCGGTGAATGGTTTTGGGTACAAGCCCATGTAAAGCACCGCAACAGCCAGCAAGGCCATGACTGTGAACTCACGCGCATTGATGTCTGTGAGTTCTTTCACATCGTCGTTGGTGACCGAGCCCAAGTAAACGCGCTTGTACATCCAGAGGGTGTAAGCAGCGCCAAAGATCAGGGCAGAGGCGGCCAACAGGCCCACCACGAAGTCAAACTTGACAGCACCCAAAATGACCATCCACTCACCCACAAATCCTGCAGTGCCTGGCAAACCGCAATTGGCCATGGCGAACAGCAAAGCGAACGCTGCAAACTTGGGCATGGTGTTGACCACACCGCCGTAGCTTGCAATTTCTCGCGAGTGAACACGGTCATACAGCACGCCAATCGACAAGAACATGCCCGCTGAAACAAATCCGTGCGCAATCATTTGCACCAAGCCACCCGACACGCCAAGCGGGCTGAAGATAAAGAAGCCCAGGGTCACGAAACCCATGTGCGCCACGGATGAATACGCCACCAGTTTTTTCATGTCTTGCTGCACCATGGCCACCAAGCCCACATAGATCACGGCCACCAAGGACAACACGATCATGAAGGTGCCCCATTCGTGCGCTGCATCGGGCGCAATGGGCATAGAGAAACGCAAGAAACCGTAGGCACCCAGCTTCAACATGATGGCCGCCAGCACTGCAGAGCCGCCTGTAGGCGCTTCAACGTGCACGTCGGGCAACCAAGTATGAACAGGCCACATCGGCACCTTGACCGCAAAGGCCGCAAAGAATGCAAAGAACAAAAAGTTTTGTGCTGTGGCAGACAAAGGCAGCTCATGCCAAGTTGCAATGTCAAAACTACCACCCGATTGGATGTACAAGAAGATCAAAGCGATCAAGGTCAGGAGAGAGCCCAACAAGGTGTACAAGAAAAACTTGAAGGCTGCATAGATCTTGTTGGGGCCACCCCATATACCAATGATCAAGTACATGGGAATCAGCGTGGCTTCAAAGAACACATAGAACAACAAGCCGTCTAAGGCTGAGAACACGCCAATCATCAATCCAGAAAGGATTAAGAAAGCGGCCATGTATTGGTTGACTTTGCGTGTAATGACTTCCCAACCCGCAATGATCACAACCACATTGATGAAGGCCGTCAGAATGATGAGCCACAGAGAGATGCCGTCTACACCCAAGTGGTAGTTCACATTGAAACGTTCAATCCAAGAAGCTTTTTCGACAAACTGCATGTCAGCGGTATCGAGTTTGAAACCCGCATACAAAGGCAGCGTGGCCAAAAAACTCACAATGGCACCGACCAGCGACAACCAGCGCACAGATTGCGCTTGTTCATCACGGCCCAAGGCCAATAAAACAATGCCGAACGCAATAGGCGTCCAAATGGCAAGGCTCAACATTCCCATTTTGTAAATCCTTATTTGTTGAGCCAGACGAAATACGTCATGAGCAAAAAGATACCCAAGATCATGACCAAGGCATAGTGGTACAGATAACCCGTTTGCAACTTGCGCGTCCAGTTAGAGACCATGCCCACCAACTTCCAGGAGCCGTTCACAAGCAAGCCGTCGATCAAGGTGCGATCGCCGACTTTCCACAGGCCACTGCCCAAGGCACGTGCTCCGCGCGCCAAGATGTTTTCATTGATCCAGTCCATGTAGTACTTGTTCTCAAGCAGAACCACCAAGGGACGCAAGGCACGGCCCATGGCGGCAGGCACTGCAGGATTGATCAAGTACATGTACCAAGCCACCACCACACCCGCCAAGGCAAGCCAAAATGGTGCTGTGCTAACTGCGTGCAAAGCCATGGCCACAGGGCCATGGAAGGCTTCTGTCAATATTTTCATGCCAGCATGCTTTTCAGCATCGATGAAGATGGCATCTTTGAAGAACTCGCCAAACAGCATGGGTTGGATGGTCATGAAACCAATGACCACCGACGGAATGGCCAACAAAATCAGAGGCACTGTGACCACCCAAGGCGACTCGTGAGGACTGTGGCTTTCGTGGTCATCGTGGTGATCGCCATGGTGTGCATCGGGGTTCTGGTCGTAGCGCTCTTTGCCATGGAACACCAAGAAGTACATGCGGAAAGAATAGAAAGCCGTGACAAATACGCCAGCCAACACTGCAAAGTTGGCAAAGCCAGCAGCAGCCAAGTTGCTTTCGTGCACGGCTTCAATGATGCTGTCTTTGGAGTAGAAACCTGAGAAAAATGGCGTTCCGATTAAAGCCAAAGAACCCAGCAAGGAAGTGATCCAAGTGATGGGCATGTACTTGCGCACGGCGCCCATGTACCGAATATCTTGGTTGTGGTGCATGCCCATGATGACCGAGCCGGCACCTAAGAACAGCAGGGCTTTGAAGAAGGCGTGGGTCATGAGGTGGAACACAGCCACCGAATAGGCTGATGCACCCAATGCCACTGTCATGTAGCCCAATTGAGACAAGGTGGAATAAGCCACCACCCGCTTGATGTCATTTTGGATGATGCCCAAGAAGCCCATGAACAAGGCCGTGATGGCACCAATGATCATGATGAAATTCAAGGCAGTTTCAGACAACTCGAACAAAGGTGACATGCGTGCCACCATGAAGATGCCCGCCGTGACCATGGTGGCGGCGTGGATCAATGCGGAGATGGGTGTGGGGCCTTCCATGGAGTCTGGCAGCCACACATGCAAAGGAAACTGAGCTGACTTGCCCATGGCACCAATGAACAAGCAAATACAAATGACCGTGATCAACATCCACGAAGTGCCAGGCAATGTGAGGGCACTGAGGTCTGCTGCTTGGGCAAATGCTTCTGTGTAATTCAGGGTACCCGTGTAGGCGGCAATGAGGCCAATGCCCAAGATAAAGCCAAAGTCGCCCACTCGATTCACCAAGAAGGCTTTCATGTTGGCAAAAATAGCGGTGGGTTTGTTGTACCAAAAACCGATGAGCAGGTAAGACACCAAGCCCACAGCTTCCCAGCCAAAAAACAACTGCAACATGTTGTTGCTCATCACAAGCATCAGCATGGAGAAAGTGAACAAAGAGATGTAGGCAAAGAACCGGTTGTAGCCTTCGTCTTCATCCATGTAGCCAATGGTGTAGATGTGAACCATGAGCGACACAAAGGTGACGACGCACATCATCATGGCGGTGAGGCCATCGACCATGAAACCCACCTCCATTTTGAGGTCGCCCACAGTCATCCAAGTGTAAAGAGTTTCATTGAAGCTCGCGCCATCGATGGCCACACTCTTCAATGTAGAGGCTGACAAAATGAATGCAATGAGCACACCCAAAATAGTGAGCGAGTGTGTAAGGCGGCGACCGATCCAGTTACCACCAAATTGTGTACCTAAAATGCCTGCCAATACGGCGCCCGCCAAGGGGGCCATAGGCACTGCAAGCAGCGTAGTTGCGTTGAGGGTTTGGCTCATGTTGTTTTAACCTCTTAACCCTTGAGCGAATCAAGTTCATCCACATTGATGCTGTTCATGTTGCGGAACAAAAGCACCAAAATGGCCAAACCGATGGCGGACTCGGCGGCTGCCACTGTCAAGATGAAGAACACGAAAACTTGTCCGTGCATGTCACCCAAATAGTGAGAGAAAGCCACAAAATTCATATTGACAGCCAAGAGCATCAGCTCAATGGCCATCAAAAGCACAATCAAATTCTTTCGGTTCAAAAAGATACCGATAACTGAGAGGGCAAACAACATAGCGCCTAACGACAAATAGTGTCCCAGTGTCAAGGTCATGATTTGGTCTCCTTGGGGGCATCAGCATCAGCACCAGCAGGCACTTCTGGCGCTTTAGGCGCCTCCCCTACTTTCACAGCATCCATTTTCACAACGACCAAACGATCGCTGGGAAGGACATTCACTTGCTCGGAAGCACTGATGGCTTTGCTGTCTTTGCGTTGACGCAGCGTGAGCGCAATGGCTGCAATCATGGCCACCAACAAAATAGCCGCTGCCACTTGAATGGGCATGAGGTATTCGGTGTAAAGCAAGATACCCAGGGCCTTGCTATTGGAAATTTGCGGCCCAATTTGACCCACAGCAACGGCCACTTTAGGCGCCTCAGAAGTTCTAAAACCACTCATTAGCACAGCCGCCATTTCGAGTGCAATGAGGGCACCCAAAGAGGCAGCCAAGGGAAAGTGTTTCCAGAAGCCTTGACGCAAAGTATCCAAGTTAAGGTCAAGCATCATGACCACAAACAAAAATAGCACCATCACGGCACCCAAGTAAACCAAGACCAAGACCATGGCCAAGAACTCAGCTTGGAGCAGCAACCACAGCCCCGAAGCTTGGGAGAAAGCCAGCATCAGAAACAACACAGCATGAACTGGGTTGCGCGCAGTCACGACTCGGAATGATGCAAACAGAAGCACCACCGAGAAGAGATAAAAGAAACCAGTTTTGACGTCCATGGGTTGTCGCTTGTTAGTTTTTGTAAATCAACCGATCAACGGTATTTGGCATCGGCCGCTCTGGCCTGAGCAATGTCTTTTTCATAGCGATCGCCGACAGCCAAGAGCATTTCTTTGGTGTAGTGCAAATCGCCACGCTTCTCGCCGTGGTATTCCAAAATAGAAGTTTCCACAATGGAATCGACAGGGCAGCTTTCTTCGCAGAAACCACAGAAGATGCACTTGGTTAAATCGATGTCATAACGCGTGGTTCTGCGCGAGCCATCAGTTCGAACCTCAGATTCAATGGTGATGGCCATTGCAGGGCAAACAGCCTCACACAATTTGCAAGCAATGCAGCGCTCTTCGCCGTTTTCATAGCGGCGCAAAGCGTGTAAGCCCCTGAAGCGAGGAGACAAGGGTGTCTTCTCTTCGGGGAACTGCAGGGTGACCTTGCGACGGAAAGCATAACGCCCCGTCAAAGCCATGCCCTTGACCAACTCAAACAGCATGAAGCTCTTGAGAAAGTCTTTGAGCGAAAAATTGGATACAGCCACAGTAGACATGTCTTAACCCGGTTATTTCCAAATGTTCCAAGGCGAGTGCAACCACGCGCCCACAATCAACAGCCACACCAAAGTGACTGGAATAAAAATCTTCCAACCCAAACGCATGATCTGGTCATAACGGAAACGCGGGAATGTAGCGCGAATCCAAATGAACATAGACACAACGAGGAAAGTTTTGATGCCCAACCAAATCCAACCAGGAATGAAGTTGAACAAAGCACTGTCGATGGGTGACATCCAGCCGCCCAAGAACATGATCACAGCCAAGATGGACACCAGCCACATGCTGGCGTATTCGGCCAAGAAGAAGATGGCAAAGCCCATGCCAGAGTACTCCACCATGTGACCCGCCACAATTTCGGCTTCACCCTCTACCACGTCAAAGGGGTGGCGGTTGGTTTCAGCCACACCTGAAATAAGGTAGACCATGAAGATCGGAAACAAAGGCAACCAGTTCCAGGACAAGAAGTTCAGACCCATGCTGGCCATTTCGCCTTTGCCCTGAACCAACACAATTTCAGTCAAGTTCATGCTGCCAGTGACCATGATGACCACCACGAAGCAAAAGCCCATGGCAATTTCGTAGCTCACCATTTGAGCAGAGGCGCGCAATGCACCCAAGAAGGCGTACTTTGAATTTGAGGCCCAGCCCGCAATGATCACACCATAAACCTCAATGGAGGTGATGGCCATGACCAACAACAAGCCTGCGTTGATGTTGGTGAGCGCCACTTCGGGTCCAAAGGGAATAGCCACCCACGCGGCCAATGCCGGCATGATGGCCATGATGGGGCCTAAACGGAACAAGCCAGGCGCCACAGCAGAAGGTGTGATGATCTCTTTGGTCAGCAACTTAATGGCATCAGCGATAGGTTGCAGCAAACCGAAAGGACCCACGCGGTTGGGTCCCATGCGAACTTGCATGAAGCCGAGTAATTTGCGCTCCCACAAAGTGAGGTAAGCAACGGCACCCATGAGCGGCGCTAAGACACATACAATTTTGATCAAAATCCACAAGACAGGCCACACCATCGTGGACCACCAAGTGGTGGAAATGGCATTCAGGCCACCGTTGTACAGCGCGTCGATCATGCGTGCACTCCTTCAGCAATAGCTTTTGCACTTTCATTTGCATTTCTGGCATCAGCCGTCAATTGCAAAGATGGCGCACGTCGAACCAAGCTGTCGAGTTGGTAAATAGAGGCCACGCAAGGTGCGTCGACATGCCCTGCCAAGCGAACTTCAGAACTGCACGCATTGCTCAAATTCAAAGGTGTGGCGCTGATTTGCTTCAACACATCTTGTGATGTTTCGAAAGCCAATTGGGGCAAGCCCAGCATGTTGGCCAAGACGCGCAACACCTTCCAGGCCGGCCGGGTTTCGGCCAAGGGCTTGACCACCGCATGGAAACTTTGCAAGCGTCCTTCTGCGTTCACGAAACTGCCAGATGTTTCTGTAAAGGGTGCAATGGGCAACAACACGTCTGAGAAAGACATATTGGTTTTAAAAGGACTGAGTGTGACAACCATTTGCATGGCAGCCAAGGCAGCCGCAGCTTTGGCGCCCGCAGCAGAATCTTCAACAGGCTCCGTGTTAAGCAACAAAGCCGCTTTCAAACCACCCGCCAGCATTTGTGACGCATTCAAGCCACCGGACTGAGGCTCTGCTTTGGCCCACTGAGCACCCACAGTGTTAGCAGCTTCTGTGAGGTAGCCATAAGTTGCGCCAGTTTGATCGGCAATCCACTTGGCCAAACTCAGCAAGCTTGATGCATTGGCGTGGTGTGCTGCTGCATTGCCCAACAGAATAGCTTTGCGGTCGCCACCCAAGAGTGACTTGGCAATGGCTTGAGCCTCAGGTGTTGCTTGACCTTGAGCAGGCGCTGTCACGCCCTTCTCTGCCGCAACGGCCGCCGCCACATTGGCCAAACTTTGCGTCCAAGCACTGGCTTCTTGCACATCGGCATGTGCCACTGGCATGGCCCACGCATCGGCTGCATTGAACAAGGCCTTGGAAGTGATGGTGTTGACTTGAGCGCCATTGCGTTGTGCTTGGCGAACGCGCTGCGCAAACAGCGGATGGTCTTTGCGCAAGTTGCTGCCCACCACCAGCACACGCTGGAGTTGTGTCAGGCTGGCAATGGAGGTACCCAAATAACGCACGCCTTCGGCTTTGGCAAACTCGGCATTGCGCAAGCGGTAATCGATGTTGTCAGAACCCAAAGAGCGAACCAAGGTGCTGGCCAAATGCAGTTCTTCCAGTGTGCTGTGTGGGCTGACCAAAGCGCCAATGCTGCTGGCACCATGGTCTTTGCTGATTTGATTCAAACCATTGGCCACATATTCCAAAGCGGTTTGCCAATCAACTTCTTTCCACTCACCACCCTGCTTGATCATGGGGGCGCGCAGACGGTCGGCACTGTTCAAGGCTTCGTAAGAGAAACGATCTCGGTCGGCAATCCAGCACTCATTGACTTCTTCGTTTTCCAAAGGCACCACACGAAGAACTTCGTTGTTTTTAACTTGCACCACCAAGTTGGCACCCGATGAATCGTGCGGGGCAATTGATTTGCGGCGAGACAATTCCCAAGTGCGGGCGCTGTAGCGAAATGGCTTGCTGGTGAGCGCGCCTACGGGGCAAATGTCAATCATGTTGCCAGAGAGTTCTGAGTCAACCGATTGGCCCACAAAGGTTTCAATTTCGGCGTGCTCGCCGCGGTGGGACATGCCCAACTCCATGACACCGGCCACCTCTTGGCCGAAGCGAACACAGCGTGTGCAGTGAATGCAACGGCTCATCTCTTGCATGCTGACGAGGGGGCCCACATCTTTGTGAAACACCACACGCTTTTCTTCTTCGTAACGTGAACCCGAGCCACCATAACCCACCGCCAAGTCTTGCAACTGGCACTCACCGCCTTGATCGCAAATGGGGCAATCAAGCGGGTGATTGATGAGCAAAAATTCCATGACCGACTGCTGCGCCTTGATGGCTTTGTCTGACTTGGTGCGAACAATCATGCCTTGCGTCACAGGTGTTGCACATGCAGGCATAGGCTTGGGTGCCTTTTCAACATCGACCAAACACATGCGGCAGTTGGCCGCAATGCTCAATTTCTTGTGATAGCAGAAGTGAGGAATGTAAGTGCCGGCCTTTTCAGCGGCATGCATGACCATGCTGCCCTCAAGGACCTCAACTTTTTGACCGTCTAGTTCAATTTCAACCATGGTTGTTCTGCCGTCTCAAACGTAAGCGGGGACCATGCAGGTCTTGTGCTCAACGTGGTACTCAAATTCGTGACGGAAATGTTTGATCATTCCGCGCACAGGCATGGCGGCGGCATCACCCAAAGCGCAAATGGTGCGGCCTTGGATGTTGTCTGCCACCGAGTTCAAGAGGTCGAGGTCGCTTGCGCGGCCTTGGCCATTTTCAATTCTGTCGACCATGCGCCACAACCAACCTGTGCCTTCACGGCAAGGTGTGCATTGGCCACATGATTCGTGGGAGTAGAAATAAGACAAGCGTTGCAAGGACTTGACCATGCAACGTGTATCGTCCATGACGATGACCGCGCCAGAACCCAGCATTGAGCCAGCCTTGGCAATGGCGTCGTAGTCCATGGTGATGTCCATCATGATGTTGGCAGGCAACACTGGGGCCGATGAACCGCCAGGAATAACCGCTTTCAAATTGCGGCCACCCCGCATACCACCGGCCAACTCCAAGAGCTTGGCAAATGAAGTGCCGAGCGGAATTTCGTAATTGCCAGGGCGCTCTACGTCACCGCTGATAGAGAAGATCTTGGTGCCACCGTTGTTGGGCTTGCCACATTCCAAATA
>JAJTDK010000078.1 GCA_021300495.1 Limnohabitans sp.
AGATTTCTTCAAACCCCTCAGAGACAGCGTTGCCTTTTTGATGGGACTCACTCGAGGCAATGCATCTCACTCTCGTTTAGTCGCCAAGGGCGGTGAGTTTAGACAAAGCATTCCGCAAGGAAAATGCAAGCTGGTTCAAATTTGGGTAGACCCCAAACTCAAAGCGACGCCCGAAGTCCATGGCAACAAACTCATGGTGACCATTCGGTTTATAGACCGCGGGCCAAAAGGACAAACCAGCGCCTGTTTAGACGATATTCCATTTGAACTTGGCCTGGTCATGGCGCAGTAAACTAAAGCATTCGTTTAAATCGCAATTTTTATTCTGATCGAAGTCACGTAATTTGCTAAAATTCCCCAATTAGGGAGCAAACGTGGCAAATCCAGCAGATTCACTTGAAAGCGTCGTTATCGGCGATGGCGTTACCGTCAAGGGGGTGTTTTTTATACCTTCCAAAGCCGTGGTCAATGGCATCATTGAAGGCGACTTGACAGCTGAAGAAGTCTTGATTGGACCCACTGGCAAAATCACGGGCCGAATTTCTGCCAAAGTCATTGATGTTCGCGGACAACTGCACAACACCGTGGTGAGCGAGAAGAGCCTGATTATTCGCTCTACAGGCAAGATCACTGGCAAGATTCATTACGTCGAAATTGAAATTGAAAAGGGTGGCGAGATCGAAGGAACTTTGACTCAAGCCATTGAAGGTACGCTGAACGCGGCCGCAATTTTAAACACCGGCCCAGCGTCTGTTTAACCGGCACCTGACATGCAATTAGCAAAATTGCTTTGGCTAAGTGCGTTGTCGCTTCCCTCTACTTTGCTTCATTGGTGGCGCAAAGATTACCAAGATTCAAGAATTATTTTTGAACAAAACGGTGACCTCCAGTATTTTGCGATCTCTGCCAAACTCCAACGCATGTTGGTTCGTGGCAGTATCGTTACGCTCACCTCTTTGTCCACGGCGCTGATTGTTCTTTCAATCATCACCATCAGCCTGCAAATCAGTAGAGCTCGGCTTGAGAAATCACATCAAGAAGTTTTCAAAGCCCTTGTCAGTGGCACCGCCGACGCTCAATCTGGTGAAGCCCTCGACATGAGCGAAGATCAGATGGTTGCTTTGGCTCAGTCTATTCGCGACAGAGACATGAGCATTCGCCGTTATGTTGACACCTCCACGGCTGCGGTGTCCCAAGAAAATGTATCCCTCAAATCTCAGCTAGATTCATCTGGTTTGACAGAAAAGATTGTCAAAATTATTCAGCAAAACAATCCCAAGGGCGGATTCAACTTAACGGACGACATTAACAACAACCCCTTACTCCGAGGCAAAGTGGCCGATGAGTTGGCTACAAATCGTGCACTGCGCGATGTTTTGTTTGCACTGCCAAACAAAATGCCTGTGAGCAATTATTCTCTGACCTCAGACTTTGGCATTCGCAAACACCCCATCACCGGTCAATCTCACTTTCACACGGGCTTGGACCTGCTTAGCGAAAATGGAAACGACAAGGTTCACCCGGTCAAGGAAGGCGTGGTCGTTCTTTCACAAAATCACCCACAATACGGAAATACGGTTGTAGTGCGCCACACCAATGGCATTGAATCGCTGTATGCCCACATGTCGCAGTTGTTGGTTAAAGTTGGTGACAAAGTTAACCACGAATCAGTCTTGGGTTACATTGGCAACACGGGCGTTTCCACTGGGAAGCACTTACACCTAGAAATATTGGTGGGTGGCTATCCTGTCAACCCACAAAAAGTCATCCGGACGGCTCAGCATGTTCAACAAATTCAAATCAGCTCCAAATAACGCCACCACAGTCCCTGAAGAAGCGGTTGAACCAGTCGCGCCCGAAGAGATTGTGCTAGTTAAAGAAGAAGAGCCTGACATGACGGTTGCGCCGGCCACCACACCCAACGTCACGCCCAATGTCTTGCCAAGTGCATCTCAGCAGCGCGGCAACGGAGTGATGGGCATGTTTCAGGCCAACGTTTCCAAGCCTTCTATCCTGAGCGAAGGCTTCTACTTCAAGGGCGAGTTGTCTGCCAAAGGCACCATCCACGTTGAAGGCTCTTTGAACGGTCAGGTTCAAGTAGATGAGTTGACCATTGGCTCGCGCGGTCAAGTTGATGGCATTGTGAACTGCAAAAACTTTCACATCAAGGGCCGATTTTCAGGCACGGCCACATGCGAAGAGCTCACAGTTACATCCTCTGCAACTGTCGATGGCCATGTGGTTTACAAAACACTTTCTGTTCAAAAAGGCGCGTCTATCAAGGGTGAGTTGCTTTTAGCAAAGTAATCACCATCGCACCATTCCATGAACCCTAATTAACTCTAAGTCGCTTTCAAAATGAACCCTACCACCAAACAAAACAGCGTTTTCATCGGCGAAGGCGTTTCCTTCAAAGGCAGCATCAACGCACCTGACGAAGCCGTGATTGAAGGTCAATTTGATGGCGACCTGACAGTGAGCAATTTACTCATTGGCCAAACAGGCCGTGTAACAGGCACCATCAAGGCAGATCGTGTGGACGTTAAGGGCGAGCTGAACAAAGACATCAGCAGCCGCCAGCTGTTGATCGTTCGCAGCACTGGCAAAGTGAACGGCACATTAGAGTACGGTGAAATTGAAATTGAACGCGGCGGTCAAGTTCGCGGCAACATGAGCCAAGTTTAAGAAACCTCATGGCGTGTTCAATCACGCATGTGTAAAGGGCCTCATCAGAGGCCCTTTTGTTTTGCTTGAACAGCCTTTATTTGTAATTGCTGGTTCGCAGGAAGGCGGGCAATACGGCCTTCACTTTGTCTTGGAAAGTGGTCTTTGCAAAATCATTGGCTGCATTAACGGGCCTGATGCTGGCCTTTTGATTCATGCCGGCACGGAACCTGTCTAGGATGGAGCCGCTCATTTTGGGCTGGTACAAGCTGGCCGTACTTTTCTTTTCACTCAATTGGCTGCGGCCCAGTTGGACAACGGCATTGCCAAAGTCAATGAAGTTTTCACGAATTTCTTGGCTTTGCGTTGTGACAAAAAACTCTGTTCCAAAAAACTCACTGGCTGTTTCATTGAACATCACAGGGGGTGACATGAAAAAGCTGGTATTGAATGACTGCATGAACACGTTGGAATAGGTTTCCAAATTGGCCACTCGGCTGGGCACAATGACCAACTTGGGCGGCGTTCTCATCATAGAGTTGAAAACAAATCCGAAGCGGTTGACAAACTCTAGTGTGCTGTCCAGTTCGACACGCGACAAAGAGGTTGGGACCAGCACCAAATCGAAATCAAACAAAAATTCGGCTGGCAAAATATCTGTCCATGTCAGGTCGGCGATGATCACTTCGGTTTCGCTTGAGACACTTCTGAGTGCTTGCTTAGCCTGCAGCAAAGCCAGGCCAGAGCCTTTGTTATTGGGTGATTGAACAGAAATGCACTGTATGCCCAGAGGTGCAGCATTTCTGACCCACTTGCCAGCCGTGGCTTGGTGGTCTAGATCTACCAGGCTAGTGGTTTTTTGAGCCACATGGGCAAAAAAAGCAGCCAAATTGGCAGAAACAGTGCTTTTCCCTACGCCACCTTTTTGACTGGTGATTAGGATTTTCAGTTTAGCTGTCATCTGTAACTCACTGTATTCAAAGAAAAAAGAACTTAACAATTGCGTGGGGGGAAGATTTGCCCTATTATAGAATTTACATAAAAAAAAGATTCTTGGCAACTTATTTTTCTAAAGGACCCCCATGAGCCAGCAAAACCCTAAGCTCGTGATGATGCGTTTTGACCCCAGAGCCGGTTGGGTTCAGCCATCTGAGGAGCGCATTGAAGTAGACGAAGATGAGGCGCAAGTGCGTCAACCTAAAGCGTCATCGCAGCCGCAATCTGTCAATCCGGCACCTCTTTTAAGGGAAGCCCCACCCCCCTCTTCAGCGGCTAAAGCACCTGCGCCAGAGTCACTGACCGAGTTAGGCGCCTCCATTGTTGAGGTTTTCAATTCACTCAAACTTGACGATCCTCGGCTTGAAATTTGGACGCAAGTCAATGCCAGCATTGAAAAGATTTCTGAAAAAATAAACGAGCAAAAGTTTCTGGAACAGAAACTTCATGAAGTGGCCATTGACATCGAAAATTTGCGCAATTTGACCGCTGAGTTTGTCAATCACGCCTATCAAAACGAAGTCGAGATTCATGCCACATCCAAAGTTCGCGTCCAAATTGCCGAGTCTTTGAATCAACGAATTAAGAATGCATTGAAGACATGAAGTTGTGGCGTAAGTTTTCCAGTTTTTTGGCCAATTCGTTTTTCGTTTTAAATTGGATGGGCTTTGTTTGGGTCAGCTTTGTCATGGCCTCTGGCAAAGATGGCTTAAGCGTCTTCTTAACCTTGCCATGGGGTTCATTTCTCACCGAGCTTTCAAACATAAGCCCTCAGGGCAATGTTGACTCTGGCAGCGTATGGATTGCTTGGCTCATTCTTAGCTTAGCCTATACATGGGCCATGCTGGCACGCCAACGCTCACTTCATACAGCAAGCAACCCAACCCACCTGGATGTTGCCAGTTTGGTCAAAAACAAAAAGCGGGAAATTGAGTCAGATCCTGAATTGAAACAAAGCCTGAACAAACTCAATCAGCTGCTCAAAAACTCCTGATGCAGGTGCATTTGCCTTTTCAAGCCGCTGCTGCTTAACTTAACGTTTTTCTTTAGCAACCTGCGCGTTTTGAATAGCGGCCTTGGCACCCGAGGCCGAATCTGAGGCGGTTTTGTTTTGAATCACCAAGCCCAACAGCCTGGCGCCATGCTCAACTGCAATCGAGCCATAAGAAATATCACCATTCACAACAGAGTCTTTGTGAAACTCGACCCGCTCAGCCGCATAAATATTGCCATCCACCTTGCCAGCCACCATGATGCGGTGTGCGGTAATGTCGCCAGTGACTTCGCCTGAAGAGCCAATGGCCACTGTAATTTTATTGCCCGCAGCAGATTCAATATTGCCAAGCACTTTGCCATCAATTCGAACGCTGTCTAGCAACACCAAGCGGCCATGAATAGTGGTCGTTTGGCCAATCAGTGTGTCAAATCTTTCTTGACTGGAAACGAAAGATTTTTCTTTGAGTTTTTCAAACATAGAGGATGTGTTTCAGATGGCCACGCTTGGAGGACATCAATTGTTCAGAGATTTGGCAGGCAGCACCAGCATAGGATTGAGAACCCGCCCGTTTTGAAAAACTTCGTAATGCAAATGCGGGCCCGTCGATCGACCCGTACTTCCTACATTGCCGATAAGCGCGCCCCTGGTCAACTGGGCGTTTTCTGCCACAAGTCGCTTGCTTAAATGCGCATACCTTGTGACGTAGTTTTCTGCATGCTTGATTTCAATCACATTGCCATAGCCGTTGTCCCATTCTGAGCGAATGACGACACCCGGCGCGGTGGCCAGCACAGGCGTGCCCACTTCAGCAGAAAAATCAAGTCCTTCGTGCATGGCCAATGCGCCTGTAAAGGGGTCGTTGCGTATACCGAACCCGCTGGTCAATCGAAAATCAGCCTGAATGGGCGACCCAATGGGCAAGGCTTCTAACCAACTTAATTGGCCCTGCCATTGCTTTTCATAATGGACTAACTTGGAAGCAATTTCATCTAAATCAGCGGCTGTTTGTTGCAATTCGGTCTGCAGGGGCAAACGGAAAAAACCATTTTTAAACATGGGCGAAACAAAGGGGCCGCCCTTTGCATCATCTTTCGATGGGGGCTTGACCTTGACACCCAAGGGTGTAGCCAGGTCCATGAACTTGTTTTTCAAAGACTCTAGCCGCTTGACTTCAGCAATGGTTTGTTCCATGGAGTTTCGCACTTGCTCAAGGCGTTGGCGATAAATGGCCTCCATGCGTTGCTGTTCAGCTTCCGTGGTGACACCGCCCATGGTGCGCGCCAAGTCGGGGTTGTATTCCACTGCAAAGCGCAAGCCTATCCAATTCAACAAGAAACCCAAGAGCATGAGGGCTAAGCCAAGCGCAAGCGCACCCCGTACGACCGTGCGTGCGGTGATAGAAATCGATTTAACCTGGCCGGTCGGGCCAGAGAGCCACATGAGTTGCATGGAAGTTTTTGGGTCGGGAGGCGTATTTTAGGGATTCACCCTTCTAACGTCTACTAAAAAAACGCGAAATTTGGTCAAACCACCGAATCTGATTGCTATATTCACATAGTCTGAATATGATGCTGAATCTTTGCGCCCTCAGCTAACTTAAAAAACCAATTATTTAGTATGCAAAAACAGCAGCTTAACTGGTCCCAAGAGCATGGGGCGCTACTAAAAAAATTGCGGGAAAACGCAAGGCTAGACGTCTCCTCGTTGGCGCACCGCAATACGGTTTCTAAATCTCAAGTGATTCAACTTGAGGACGGCGGAGACAGCTCCTTTTACAACCCATACATCAAGTACAGCACAGGCAAGAAGTTACTGAAGTTCCTGGGGCATGACTTGTTAGAAACAACGGCTGCGCAACCAGCCTCATTGGAGCCTGCCAAGACCATTCCTCTTGAACCCATTGCCCCTTTAGCTACAGCTGTTTCTTTGCCAACGGCGGAGCCCACGGCATTGGCGCCAATTCAGCCAACGCCTAACGCCCCTGAAGCACCTCCAAACACATTGAAGCCCAGTTCAGAAAATGCGCCTTCTGCTGTGACTGCAAAAAATATGACTTGGGGGCTGTTGTTAGTGGGTATGGCTTGCTTCGCATTTTTTGGACTACTTGACTCGGACAAAATTCAGCCCAGTGCACCTGCAGCCAAAAGCGCTGTGACGGACAACTTACCCACCGCTGAAGTCAAGCCAGTGGCAGAAGAGAGCAAATCACAAGGTCAAGAACAAAACATTCAGCCCACAACTGCGCCAGCTGACGCTGCAACCAGTGCCGCCAATTCAGCATCTGCTCAAAAAGCACAAGAAGTCGCCACAGCCATGTCTGAGAATGCCAAGAAGTGCTTATGGAAAGATGCAGAAACTGAGTTGGTTCCTGCCACACCCAAGAAGGCGCCAGAATATGTTTACATGGTTGCCACAAAGGACATGTTTGTTTGCGTGATGGATGGCAATGAACGTGTGGCAGCCCTTAATTTGAAAAACGGCGAGCGCCGCAGCATTTACGGACCTGCACCTTTCAAAGTTCAATCGGCCAGCTTGCCTGAATTGCAAGTGTTCTTCCAAGGCACACCCATTGCCATTCCTTCTGAAGATATCAAGCAGATTAAATTAAACCCCGCGCCCTGGAAATAATTTTCAATGTCAAGCGCCAGCGCGCTTGCCTTTTGTCAGGTCAACACCCAACTGCTTGAGTTTGCGATACAGGTGAGTACGCTCTAAGCCTGTTTTATCGGCCACGCGCGTCATGGAGCCACCTTCGTTGGAGAGGTGGAACTCAAAATAGGCTTTTTCAAAAGCATCTCTTGCATCGCGCAAGGGCAGGTCGAGATCAAAACTTTGCTGGTAAGCCGCAGCGGCTTGACGCACTTGATCGCGCGCCAAACCTTGTTCTACCGTTTTCAAAAGTTTTTGCAGCGTAATGGGTTTTTCTAAAAACGCCTGCGCGCCAATGCGAATAGCGTCTACGGCTGTGTCAATGGTGGCGTGGCCACTCATCATAATCACGGGCATGTTCAAGAGGCCACTGGTTGACCATTCTTTGAGCAATGTCACGCCATCGGTGTCGGGCATCCAAATGTCCAACAGCACCAGATCGGGCCGAGTGCGAAGTCGGGCCTCACGGGCTTGGGCTGCATTCTCGGCCAGCTCTACGTTGTGCCCTTCATCGCTCAAGATTTCCGAGAGCAAATCGCGAATGCCTAGCTCGTCATCCACCACCAAAATATTTGCCATGTTGCTCTTAGTTGCCTCTAAT
>JAJTDK010000131.1 GCA_021300495.1 Limnohabitans sp.
GTTATTACATTGGGTGCTTTCCAATTCCTAGTCATGCCCTTTCTCTATAACAAGCAATACATGACTAGATTGCTGACAAGTGGATGGCAATTGAATGGTGACGATGAAAGCAACGCTTATGCAAAACGCAAACTTAGCATTGCGAATTAAATGTATGTTTTTGAGATTTGCTGGCGCTGAGAACAGCAGCAGAATTTTCACTGCGCCAGCAGTCGCCAAAAACTGCTGCACTTGACACGTTTTTTCTCGTTGATAGAATAAAAACGTGATACGATATTCTGTGATTTGGCTGTAGCACGATATGTCGCACGTAACACGCTTTTCTTTTACAACCCCATAAATGCTGGGCTTTTGACGAGCATTGCAATTGAAAATCCGCGTGTCACTGGTTCGATTCCAGTCCAGGCCACCAAATTTAACCGCCGTATTACTTTTTGTACTACGGCGGTTTTCTTTTGCGCTTCGTATTTCATTGAGATACCTTGCTAAAAGGCCTATAGACAAAAGCTTGAAAAATTCAACACTCGTGTCTACAATGTAGAAACATGACCAAGGCCATCCACATGAATACTGTGATCCGAAAATGGGGCAATAGCCCAGCGCTTCGCCTTCCAATCGCTGTGTTGAAGGAGGCTGGTTATCAGCTTGAACAGAAAGTAGAGTTGGTTGTTTCCAAGGGCCGCATCATCATTCAGCCCTCCCAAAAAATTGAGTACGATCTTGACTCATTGGTCAATGGCATTAACGCAAAGAACAGTCACATTGCAGCTGACTTTGGATCGCCTGTGGGCAAAGAGTTGCTTTAATGGCGCGGTCTTATGTGCCAGAAACTGGCGATATTGTTTGGCTTGAATTCAACCCACAGGCAGGGCACGAACAATCTGGTCACAGACCGGCGCTTGTTATAAGTCCTTCGTTTTACAACAGCAAAACAGGCCTCATGGTTTGCTGCCCCATGACCACTCAAATTAAAGGGCACCCCTTTGAAGTCATCACTGAGGTTGATGGAAAAGATTGCGCCATTCTCTCTGATCAAGTGAAGTCACTTGATTGGAAAATCAGAAAAGCCAAAAAGAAAGACATCGTATCAATTGATACCATGATGCACGTTAAAGCAAAAGTAAAAGCGCTATTGCAAATTGCTTAACTTTTAAAGTCAGGAAATTATGAGATCGCCAACTAGCATCGTCGACATAGACCGGATTGAAAGTTGGACGCGCTACAAGCCTGGCATGTGCAACTCTTGCGCGGCCAACTGCTGCACCATGCCTGTCGAGGTCAAAATGGCCGACCTTATTCGCTTGAACTTGGTTGACCCCTTTGAAGCCGAACATGAGGAGCCCAAGCAAATTGCCAAGCGCCTTAGCAAGCAGGGCCTCATTGATCACTTCAATTTCAAAAACAGTATTTTTACACTTGCACGAAGAAGCAGCGGAGACTGTCAGTTCTTAGATGCCAAGGACAGGCATTGCACGGTGTATGCCAATCGGCCTAGTACTTGTCGGACCCACCCTCAGGTAGGCCCCAAGCCTGGTTTTTGCCCTTACGGGCACATAAACATCAAGGCCGTTTAATTAACTGCCCCAAACCGACTTGCGTTGCACATTGCGAACGCTAACGAGGCAATTAGGTCGATTTCCAATGCTGACTTTTTCACAAGGATAAGAGTCACCGCCCATAATTGCCCTGCAAATGTGCACGCCGTCTTTGCTAGGGCTGTCGTTACAAGTTTTCGGGTCTTTCTTGTGAATGGCAATGCAAGTGATTTTCTGCTGTTTGTCCATGATCGACTCACAGGACGAATCATTAGCAAAAACCCAACCAGGCATGAAGGTGAATGCGACGAAGAATAAAGCTTTAAGTAATTTCACAATTTTTCCCAGTTTTGTATGACTGAGCGGATCATGCAAAAACTTAGTTTCTCAGGCTTTGTTCATGGCACAGCTGTAATTGTTTCTAACAAATTTGTAATGAATCAAGCTGCCTCCCAGCTGCTGCTAATTTTGACCCACTGTTCAGGCTCGGTTTTAATTTCAATCTGACCGCCATGCGCCAACACGATTTCTCTGCACAAACTGAGGCCCAAACCATCGCCGGGTTTTTCACTTAGGTTTTGATTCACGCTCTGACGGTGCCGGTAATCAAGAGTTGAAAGAACAAGTCAGGATCGGCTTTCAAGCGCAGGCTGGAAGGAATTTCAAAATCAAAGCCGATGTCGGGGCTGAACAGCTTCAAGTCCTCGACCATCTCTTCCACCAAATCTAGCAATTTAATTTCTTGCTTGTCCAACTTAATGCCGCCTGCATCGGCCAAGGACAACATGAGCAACTTGTTGGAAATGGTAATAAGGCGTTCTACTTCTTCAGCCACCAAAGAAAGCTCTAACTGCAGTTTAGAGCCATCGCTTGATTCATTGACCAAGCGATGCAAGTGACCGCGAATAATGGTTAGGGGCGTGCGGAGTTCGTGAGCAGCATCGCTGGAGAACCTGGCAGCTTGTTTATAGCTGGTTCTCAAATGATCAATCAGGTCATTGAAGTACCTAATGAAGCCTCTAAATTCACGAAAGAAAACCGCTTCAGAGATGCGCTCATTAGGGCTGTCGAGTTGGACCTTGGTAAAGGATTGTTGCAAGCGCATGACGGGCTTCAAAGCCCAATAAGACATGAAAAGGGTGGCCACTAAGGCAAAAATAATCAAAATAGGCCACAGGTTTTGAATCACGGCTTCACGGGTGCGCATGATGGTTGAAACAGAGCGAAGCAACAGGTTTTTATTGACGGCGACAAACAGGTCTTTTTGCAATCCAGAGGCCCGAAGAATCGACCAAGTTTCACCTTGAAAACTAACTTCGGCCAATGTCATACTAGGTTTTTCAATCGCAGGATTCAAGTCTCGCCAATTTGCATTTTCAATCAATGCTGCCAATTGCTTTTGGTCTTGTGAAGGACCGCCCGCCATCCACACTTGTAACTCGTTTGGTTTTAAATCGGCAAACGATTTTCCCAAGTTGTATTGAACGATTTGAACTTGCGAAGCCACATCGATCTTGTTCTGAGGCGATTGCTTCAATTCCTCAATTTCGTTGTCAATGTGCTTGCCCAAATTTTCATGCAGGTACAGCAAGATGGGGCCTTCCGAAACTTGCCGAACCATGATGCGAGTTGCTACTGCAAAGATCAGCATGCAAGCAAGCACGCCCAAAAAAACGTTCAGTCGGAAAGATTGAATCATTTGAATCAGTAGTTGTTAAACCGATACCCAACGCCGCGAATGGTCTCAATGGGAAACTGTTCGCCCTCTGGCATTTTGTCGTCGGTTAGTTTTTTCCGAAGCCTTTGCACACACACATCCACCACATTGGTGCCCGGATCAAAATCAATTTGCCAGACTTGCTTCAGAATTTGTTGCCTTGAAAAAATCTGCCCTGGCGACAGCATCAATTCAAATCCTTGCAGTCGGTCGGTCAAATCTGTGCGGGCCGACAAAATAATGACGGGTAAGGCCAAGTTTTTGCGTCGGATTTCAGCCAATACCGTCAGGCCATCCATCATGGGCAATGTGAGGTCTAAAACAATGGCGTCAAAGTTTTTGATCAATGCCGTATTGAGTCCGCGAAAACCATCTTGTTCCCAGTGCGTTTTAAAGCCCACATCGGTAAAACCTGCAACAATGAAATCTGCAATTCGCTGTTCGTCTTCAATGAGCAAAATGTTCATTGCGGTGGTTTGGACTGCGAAAGCAATGTGCCCTGTGGTTTGATGGTGACATCGGATGGCAGATTTAGCCGCACCATGGTGTTTTTAGCGCGGTCTCTGGATCTGAAGGGCCCGGTCACAACGGCAAACTTAGCGTCGTCTTTGCCCGGTTCGTACATAGGAACAATGCGTGCATTGGCCAACCAAGCCTTAGCCTTCACTGCGCTTTGAGCTTGCCTCACCGTTTCATAAACGCCATGCTCTAACAAGAATGTGTCTTCTGGCAAGCCCCTCAGCCACAAGCGCCCCTGTACGGCCACCTCAGGCAACTCTGTAATGACCTTGGACGGCTTAGCCGGCGCAGGTGCTGCCACTGGCGGAGTAGCGGCAGCCACTTGCGGAGTGGCAACAGGCGCTTCTGGTTTAGCGGTATAGGGCTTCAAGTCTGCAGGAGGACCCGGTGGTGGTGGGTTGTTGGCATCGTCCTTGGGCTGTCCGGGTGCTGCCACTTTTTCAGGCGCAGTATCGGGGTTTGTGTCTAATTTGTTGTCTGCAGCACTTTCTGCTTTCGTTGTATTGTTTTGTGCCGTTTTTTTCTTTTCGGGAGAACCCAGCGCCAGCACATCGTCATAAAAACCAGAGACCTGCGCAATCACTGTCTGGCTTAAATCTGGGTGCAAGATGGCTACCACTCCCATAGAGCTGAGAAGCAAGGCAGACACGGCCAAGATCCATGTCCACTTTTTTGATTTCTTCGGATTTTTGGATTTGTCTTTCTGGGGTGCGGCTGCTTTGGAGGCACCGCCG
>JAJTDK010000079.1 GCA_021300495.1 Limnohabitans sp.
CATCACTTCACCATCTTCTGCATTGGGTGCCATCTCTGAAGCCGTGGCCTCAGCATCACGACCAAAACCTTCTTGCGTGACAAAGCTTTCTGCAGCGTTGACCAACTCTTCCAAGTTTTCAACGCGATCGGCACCTTCTTTTTCAGTTTTGTAATGCTCGACCAACCCCGTTTGATCGAGCACCAATTCAATGATCTCGCGCAGAGTCATGCCTGGCGTTTGCTCGCGCATGACATCGATCATGGCCACAAAACCTGCCAGCTTGGCGCCTGCTTTGCCGGCTGTGGTGCTGACGGCATCATGCAAAGAGCAGCCTAAACCTTTGGCAGCGTCTTGCAGTTGCTCCACGCTTCGAGAACCAATGCCGCGCGGCGGGAAATTCACTATGCGCAAAAAACTGGTGTCGTCGTTGGCATTTTCTAAAATGCGCAAATAGGCCAGTGCGTGTTTGATTTCAGCTCGCTCAAAAAATCGCAGGCCACCATACACTTTGTAGGGCACTCCGGCATTGAACAAGGCCGTCTCCATCACACGACTCTGCGCATTGCTGCGATACAGCACGGCCACCTCCTTGCGTGTCAAGCCATCGCCTTTGACCAATTGACGAACCTCATCAACCAGCCATTGCGCTTCCGCAAAGTCACTGGTCGACTCATAAACTCGCACTGGCTCGCCAGCGCCCTGGTCAGTTCGAAGGTTTTTACCAAGCCTGTTTTTGTTGTTGCCAATCAGGGCGTTGGCTGAGTCCAAAATGTTGCTGTAGCTTCTGTAGTTTTGCTCTAACTTGATTTGGTGCTGCACGCCAAACTCGCGCACAAAGTCGGCCATGTTGCCCACTCGCGCACCTCGGAATGCGTAAATACTTTGGTCGTCATCTCCCACTTGTCACGCAGCAACTCATAGGAGCGCAACATCAACTCACCAAAGTCCACCACGCCCTCGCGCTGGCACTGGTCTTCGTAGAGTTGGTAGATGTCAACTTTGCGGCGGGTTTCATCGTCGCGCACATCCACATCTTTGGGGCGCAATCCGTCTTCTTTGCAACCGGCAATGAACCACTGCAATTGCTTGGGTGGAAAACGCTCATCGTCTACGCCGTGCTGTTTGCACAAACGCTTAATGGCCGACAGCTGGTCCTGCGTGTCCAAAATTTGAAAAGTTTGTGGCAGATTGGCCATTTTGTAATGGGCCCGCAAAAACCGGTTGCACAGGCCATGAAATGTGCCAATCCACATGCCCCTGACATTCACTGGCAACATTGCCTGAAGCCGAAGCATCATCTCTTTGGCGGCCTTGTTGGTGAAGGTCACCGCCAACACACCCCCCGAACCCACCTGGGAGGTCTGTAATAACCAAGCAATTCGGGTGGTTAATACCCGGGTTTTGCCAGACCCCGCCCCCGCCAAAATGAGGGCCGATTCAGAGGGAAGCGTGACAGCCCTCAATTGCTCTGGGTTCAGATTGCTCAATAGGGGCGTTTGGTCGTACATCCCCCAATTGTAGAAACTCCTGACGCCTTGTTTTGAAATTTCAAAACAAAACGGGTAGAATCAGCCACCGGGCCCAAGATTCTTGCGCCCGGTTTTTTTTGCCCAAAAAAAGGCACTCAAAACCGGCCAAGCCAAGCGCTCATTCGTTCTTTCAACGATCCTTTTGGAGCTTGGTTAAATGGAAATTTTTGATTACGACAATATCTTGTTGCTGCCCCGCAAATGCCGCGTGGAAAGCCGATCTGAATGCGATGCCAGTGTTGAGTTAGGCGGCCGCAAATTCCGTCTGCCGGTTGTTCCGGCCAACATGAAGACGGTGGTGAACGAAAAGATTTGCACCTGGATGGCGCAAAACGGTTACTTCTATGTCATGCACCGCTTCGATCTGGACAATGTTCAGTTCGTGCGTGAAATGCACGCCAAAGGCTTGTTCGCTTCTATTTCGTTGGGCGTCAAAGGCCCCGATTACGAAACAGTCAGCAAATTGGTGGCCGAAGGCCTCACGCCCGAATACATCACCATTGACATTGCGCACGGCCATGCAGAGAGCGTGCACAAGATGATTCAAACCTTAAAAGAAAAATTGCCCAAGTCTTTCATCATCGCGGGCAACGTGGGCACCCCTGAAGCCATCATTGATTTGGAAAACTGGGGCGCCGATGCCACCAAAGTGGGCATTGGCCCTGGCAAAGTTTGCATCACCAAGCTCAAAACGGGTTTTGGTACAGGCGGCTGGCAGTTGTCAGCGCTTAAATGGTGTGCCCGCGTCGCCACCAAGCCCATCATTGCCGACGGCGGCATCCGTGAGCACGGCGACATTGCCAAAAGCATTCGCTTTGGCGCCACCATGATCATGATTGGCTCTATGTTGGCCGGTCACGAAGAGTCGCCCGGCGCCACTGTCGAGGTGGACGGCAAGCTCTTTAAAGAGTATTACGGCTCGGCCTCAGACTTCAACAAGGGCGAATACAAGCACGTTGAAGGTAAGCGCATTCTGGAGCCCCTCAAAGGTCATTTGGCCAACACCCTGATCGAGATGGAACAAGACACTCAAAGCTCGATTAGCTATTCTGGTGGCACCAAGCTCATGGACATTCGCAAAGTCAACTACGTGATTTTGGGCGGCGACAACGCAGGCGAACACCTGTTGATGTAAATTTTTAGCTTGTCTTGGGGTCTGCGCGTTTGAACTGCACCTCGCAGTTCAAGCCGCTGACTGAACCCGCCATGGGTTCGTTGCGCAATTTAATTTCACCTTGAAGCGATTGCACGATGCCCAAGCAGATAGACAGGCCCAAGCCACTTCCCTGACGTGTATCGCCCGTTGCAAAGGGTTGGAACAAACGTCTTTGCAGATCTTCACTTAGGCCAGGGCCTTCATCTCGCAAACTAAACCTCACTGCTTCCCCATGCGGCCGCAAATCCAGTTTCAAGCGTCCTTCCTGCGGGCTATGGCGAATGGCATTGGACAGCAGGTTGCGTGTAAGTTCCCGCAGCATCCAGTCGGGCGCAAGAACACCACTGATCTCAGTGTCAATCTCAAAATCCAGATTCTTAACGACCATCAAAGGCGCTAACTCAAGCGCTACTTCGCGAGCGACCAGCGAAAAATCTGTCCATGTAGGCAGGATAGAAGCATTCAGTTGCTCCACCTTGGCCAGCGCCAACATTTGATTGATCAACTGAGTGGCACGGTCAATGGTCAGTGCAATGTCTTGCAGTGATTGTTCGTTGGGCGTATCGCCACGCTGCGCAGATTGCACCTGAAGTTTCAAGACGGCCAGAGGTGTTCTGAGTTGATGCGCTGCATCGCGAACAAATCCTTTTTGCTGCGCCAACAAAGATTGCAACTTTTGCATCACATGGTTGGTGGCCAAAATCAGAGGCTGAATTTCTTGGGGTGCAGCCTCGAAAGCCAAGGGCGCTAAATCATGCTCAGATCGATTTTCCAAATGCTCAGACAACTTGCGCACAGGTTGTGTAGCGCGTTGCACCACACTCACCACAACCAATGCAATGATGCCCAATAGCAAGGCCTGTCGCCACAGGGTACCTATCAACAGTTCACGCGCCAAGGTGTGGCGCAGCTCCAAGGTTTCAGCCACTTGAATCACAGCCATGGCACGTCCCTTTTCACTTACCACGGGCTGCAACAGGGTGGCCACACGTATCTCTTCACCTTGGTAAGTGTCGTTGTAAAAATCAACCAACGCAGCATAGGCGGGCTTGGCAGGAATTTGTCCTTTCCAGACGGGCAATTCTGAAAAACCAGACACCATGGTGCCATTCAAATGCGAGACCTTGTAATACAAGCGACTTTGATTGTCTGATTCAAAGGCCTCAGTAGCTGCATAGGGCACCAAGGCTCTGATCTGGGCATCGTTGTCATACCCCACCACATCGAGTTGCTCACTGATGGTTTTGGCAGAAGCCAACAAGCTTCTGTCGTAAGCAATGTCCGAAGCGTTCAAAGCTTCCTGATAAAGGCTCCAGGCATTGATGCCCACCAAAATCAAGAGGGGCAACAAAATCCCCAACAACAATTGCCTGCGCATTGACATTTTGGATGCCGTACCAAGCATCATGCGTTGACCTTCAACAAGTAGCCCAAACCACGCAAAGTCACCAAGCCAAGGCCCGTGTCTGTTAATTTTTTGCGAAGTCGGTAAGCCACCACTTCGATGGCTTCAAATTGAACGTCCAACTCAAGTGGAAACACGGCTGCAAACAAACGTTCCTTAGAAACCGCCTGACCCGGTTGCGACATCAAAGCCTGCAGCATGGCCACTTCGCGAGGTGTCAACTCCATAGGTTGACGGTTTAAATAAGCTGCACCGTTCAAGGTATCTAAGGTCAAGGCGCCCAACTGAATTGTATGAAGGTCTGCGCGAGCAGTGGCAGAGCCTTCTCTTTGATCTAAAGTAGCTGGGCTACTGCGTGCACGTCTATAAAGTGCATTGACACGGGCTTCCAGTTCGTCCAAATCAAAAGGCTTGGCCATGTAATCGTCGGCACCCGAATTCAAGCCCAACACACGATCGCCTACTGTCGTTCTGGCAGTCAACACCAGGACGGGCGTTGTCAGGCCCTCTTTGCGGATTTGGGACACCACATTCAAACCATCGCCATCGGGCAGCGTTAAATCCAGCACCACCACATCGGGGCGCACACTTTTCCACAAGCTCAAGGCCTGCGCAGACGATGCGGCACAACTGACTTGCATTCCGCGCCGCGACAAGCTGCGAGCGAGGGTCTCTTGCAAGTAAGGGTCGTCTTCGACCAACAATAAGCGCATGGATCAGTACTTTCCCTAGGGTTTTCGACAGGTAAATGACAGTTTAAGAGTAGATGATCGCTTATCGATTTTGCACTCAAAGGAGACACCATGCGTCGTGATCAGTTCATCAAATCCGTTTTGGCCTTGGCAGCAGGTTCTAGCCTGTCTCTGCCCTCATTGGCAGCCGCCAACATCAAAATGATGATTCCAGCCAATCCAGGTGGCGGCTGGGACACTACGGGCCGTGCTTTGGGCAAAGCCCTGCAAGACTCTGGCGTGGCCAGCTCGGTCGCCTACGAAAACAAGGGCGGCGCTGCCGGCATCATTGGCCTCGCCCAATACGCCAACGCCACCAAAGGCGACGGCAACTCCTTGATGGTCATGGGCGCTGTCATGTTGGGCGGCATCATCACAGGCAAGCCCCCAGTCAGCCTTGACAAAGTCACACCCATCGCGCGCTTAACCAGCGAGTACAACGTGTTTGTGGTGCCCGCCAATTCACCTCTCAAAACCATGAAGGACGTGGTTGAGCAATTGAAAAAGGACCCTGGCAGCGTCAAGTGGGGTGGCGGTTCACGCGGTTCTACAGAACACATTGCAGCAGCCATGTTGGCGCGCGAAGTGGGTGTCGATGCAGCCAAGATCAACTACGTGCCATTTCGTGGCGGCGGCGAAGCTGTTGCTGCCATTTTGGGCGGCAATGTCACTGTGGGCGGTAGCGGCTACAGCGAGTTCCAGCAGTACATTGAAACTGGCAAGATGCGCCCCATTGCTGTCACATCGGGCAAGCGCTTGAAGGGTATCAACATCCCCACCATGATCGAGCAAGGCTACAACATTGAGATTGGAAACTGGCGCGGTGTTTATGCACCTGCTGGCCTCACAGCCGCACAGCGCAAAGGCCTGACCGACATGGTTCTCAAAGCCACGAAATCAAAATCTTGGGCTGAGTCTTTGGAAAAGAACAACTGGACACCCGCTTGGATGCCCAACCCAGAATTCGACGATTTTGTCGATCGCGAGTTTGCAAGCTTGCGTGCCACCATGGTCAAGTCCGGCATGATCTAAGCATTCACCCATGGTGAATCTTGGCTGATCAGTTTCTTTGAACAGCCTCTTTTTCTGGGTCCTGCGGGACCCAGAATTTTTGACAAAAGGACAATGCATGTCGCAGCCCCAACCCGCATCCCCCCCACAAATTGCCATTGGCCTCTTCGGCTTGGTGTTGTCTTTGCTCATGATGTGGGGCGCCACCAGCATCTCCTCTGAGGCGGGCTACGCGGGCGTTGGGCCGAATTTCTTGCCGTGGGTGGTGGCGGTCTTTCTGGCTGCTTGCTCTGCTTGGCTAATTTGGGAATCTATAACGGGTGGTTATCGCAACATGCCTGAAGCCAGTGGTGCAGAGAAAGCCGATTGGCACGCATTTGCATGGGTCTCGGCGGGCATTTTGGCCAACGCTGCACTGATCAATGTGGCGGGGTTTGTGGTGAGTTGCGCCATCTGTTTTATTTTGGCTGTGAGGGGTCTTCGAATTTCACAAGGCGACCCTGCTGGCAACATTTCACAAACACTGAAAGATTGTGTTTTGGGCTTCCTCATTGCAGCACCTGTTTTTTGGCTGTTCACCAAGTTCTTGGCCATCAATTTGCCCAACTTAACCGGCACCTCTTGGCTTTAAGCCCAAGTTGAAAGCAACACATGTTAGATACTTGGAACAATCTGCTCTCTGGTTTTGCAACAGCCGGAACCCCCATTAATCTACTCTGGGCCTTTGTGGGCTGTGCCCTGGGCACCGCCATTGGCGTGCTACCCGGCTTAGGCCCTGCTGTTACCGTGGCCATGCTCTTGCCCATCACAGCGCAAGTCGAACCCACAGCTTCCATGATTTTCTTCGCCGGCATTTATTACGGCGCCATGTATGGCGGCTCGACCACATCCATTTTGCTCAACACCCCCGGCGAAACTGGCACGATGGTCACTGCACTTGAAGGTTTCAAGATGGCCAAGAATGGCCGCGCAGGATCGGCATTGGCCACTGCAGCCATTGGGTCTTTTGTGGCCGGCACTTTGGCCACCATCTTGGTCACCTTGTTTGCCCCCGTGGTGGCAGAATTTGCAGTGAAATTAGGCCCCCCCGAGTATTTCTGCATGATGGTGTTGGCCTTCATCACAGTCAGTGCTGTATTGGGTCAAAGCACCGTTCGCGGCCTTTCCGCTTTGTTCATTGGCTTGGCTTTGGGCTTGGTTGGCATGGACCAAATTTCGGGACAAGTGCGATACACCGGCAACATTCCTGAATTCATGGACGGCATTGAAACGGTGCTAATTGCAGTCGGTCTGTTTGCTGTATCAGAGGTCATGTACAACGCGCTCTACGAAGGTAAAAGCAGTGCCGACATGAACCGCCTCACCAAGGCCCAAATGACACCTTTAGAGTGGCGCAGGTCTTGGCCCGCTTGGCTTCGCGGCACGGCCATTGGCTTTCCATTTGGCACCATTCCAGCAGGTGGCTCCGAGATCCCTACTTTCTTAAGTTATGCCACCGAGAAAAAACTCTCCAAACACCAAGAAGAGTTTGGTACAACTGGCGCCATTGAGGGCGTGGCTGGCCCAGAAGCTGCCAACAACGCTGCGGTGACAGCCACCTTGGTACCCTTGTTGACGCTGGGTATTCCGACTTCTGTCACAGCGGCCATTTTGTTGTCAGCATTGCAAAACTATGGCATCCAAGCGGGTCCGCAGTTGTTCCAAAACTCTTCCAGCTTGGTGTGGGCTTTGATTGCCTCGCTCTACATTGGCAATGTGATGTTGCTGGTTCTCAATTTGCCGCTGGTGGGCTTGTGGGTTAAGTTGTTGCAAATACCAAAACCACAGCTTTATGCAGGCATTTTGATTTTTGCAACTGTGGGCGTTTATGGCATGCGGCAAAGCAGCTTTGACTTGTTCCTCATGTATGGCTTTGGCCTGCTTGGAACAATCATGCGCCGCTACGATTTTCCAGTGGCACCCGTTATCGTGGGCATGATCTTGGGGCCACTGGCCGAGGCACAAATGCGCAATGCTTTGTCCATCGGCGAAGGACACTGGCGTGTGTTTTGGGATCGGCCCATGTCTTTCACTTTGCTCAGCGTGGTGGTCATTTGCTTGTTGCTGCCACCCATTTGGTCGGCATGGCAGCGCCGCAGATCAAAGGTCTAGCAAGGCTTTCGTTAAGGCACTCAATCGAGTGCCTTTTTTTGTCAGATCGGTCACGATGCTGAAGTGATTGAGGCCCGCCAACTCTTCGCAAACAGGCACAGCACGAGCGCCCCAGACTTGGTGAATCAAGCGGTCGTACAAGCCAGAAATAGACAGTGCCTTTTGAATCCAATGTGCAGGGATGCTTGGGTCAACATGTTTCCAATCGCAAGCCAGCAGCATTGCGGCCAGATGCCCGCCCGCTGAATGGCCTGCCACTGTCACATTCTGAGGGTTGCCGCCATGGTGTGCAATGTTGTGCCAGGTCCAGGCCATGGCCTTGACCATCTGCTGTGCAATGTCCGGAATGGTGACAGGCAATTCGGCTGTGCCAGGACACAAAGCGTAGTTCACCACCACCACACAAACGCCCATGTCATGCAAAGGCGGTGCCACAAACGAATGATCCGCTTTGTCAAGGCTGCGCCAATAGCCGCCATGAATAAAAACCACCACGGGCGCGTTGGGTTTGCTGGCTGGAAAGATGTCCAAGCTTTCGTTGGGGCCATCGCCGTAGGCAATGTTGAGCGTACATTTCAAGGCCGCACGCGCGTCAGCAGAAGTCTTAGACCAATCTGCAAAATGCGCTGCGTGGTCTGGCACCAAGGCGCGGTTGTTGTACATGCTGTCATACCAAGCTGCACTGTGGATTTTCATGGCCATCTTCCTTTAAATTTTCATTTCCAATCGCACCTGCACATTTTGCCAATTGCGCGTGTTGGTGTTCGACGTTTCTGAGAAGCCATTGCCAATGTAGGTTGAGCCTGTCAGGTAATCACGGGGGGTGAGATTGCTAACCGTGACGCGCAAAGCTGTAGCGGGTGAAAACCGCCAAAGACCATACACATCAACAACCCGTTTAGAACCTTGGTAAGCCCATTGTTGTTCTGTGCGACGGGTGGTGTAGTCGGGGTTCATATTGACATTGCCGCCCAGCGTGAGGGGAATGGCACGGATGCGGTAGTCAGCCCCCAAGTTGGCGGTCATCTTAGGTTGCTGGTCCAAGCGATTGTTAGGTCCCATGACATCCAACACTTTCGAGTCAAAGAAACTCAAGTTACTTCGAACGTCGACGGGAGGTGCATCTGACCAGACCTGGTTCAACCTGAACTTGGCTTCTAACTCAATGCCCTGAGTGATGGCATCCCCCACATTTTGAGGGCTGGAAACAAATCGACGCTGACCGGGTGCCCAGACCGTGTCATATCGCTCGCTGGTGACATACCGAATTAAATCGCTGATGTTGCGTCTGAACACATTGGCACTTAAGACGCCACCCTCTGCCAAATAGCGCTCGACAGCAATGTCAACGCCCGTTGCCAATTCAGGCTTCAAGCCAGGATTGCCAATTCGATCTGGGCGTGTTGGGCTGTTGGCTTCGCGTGACAGTGCAGTTCTGGCAACCAGATTTAATAAGGTGGGTGTTTTGTAACTGCGAGTGAGGCTCATGCGCACTTGGTCGCGACTTTGTGGAATGGGTTTCCAAACAGCATGCAACAGGGGCGTTAGAACACCACTCTTGTTGCGCTTCTCACCCTCTTCATTGTTGCCTTCGGTCAGAATACTTTCATAGCGTATGCCAGCATGCGCACTCCAATTGGGGTTGATGGCCCATTCGTCTTGCGTGTAAATGGCCCAGCGTTGTGTGCGTGCGCGCATGTTGCCAACATCATCAGAAACCTCAAGCCCGTCGATCCCAAGGCGACTTGGCTAAATCGGCTTTTGAAATGCGATTCACCCAAACCAAACTTAAATTCAAATCTGTTGTCTGCTGAGAAGCGCTGGTTCCATTGACCATTCAAGCGCGTCATCACAAAGCGGCTGTTGTTGGTGGTGTTTGCCGCATCGGACGCAACAGGCTGTTGAATGCCATTGATGGACTTGTTTTCAGTCAGATCAATACGCCCCGCACTGCTGTACTCCGAATACACCATGAAGGGCATCAAGATGAGCGCTTTGCCTTGTTCACCGCGCCACATCAGTCTGGCATTGGCATTCATACCTTGGCGGTGTCCCAAGCTCACGTTATGACGTTCGCGTTGCGAAGACAAAGCGGGCATGCGGCCTTCCGCATCGACGTTAGCATCGGTCAGCGTTGTGACGTCTTCAGGACGCCATGAGTTCATGGCGGAGACTGTCAGGGTTCCGATGAGTGGCTCAGACTTGAGATTTTTAACCCAGTTCAACCCATCTGATCGGTGCCCGTTTTCAAAGGCACTGCCAAACTTCAAGTCATCGGGGTTGGCGCGCTGGCCTTCGCGCAAAATGATGTTGATGGTGCCAGCAATAGCCCGCGCGCCAGTCTCAGCCGTTGGGGCACGCATAATTTCGACTTTCTCCACCATCTCGGGTGTAAGGGACTCTATGGAAAAGCCGGGTGGCACGCGTTGCCCGTCCAAAAGGATCTGGGTGTAACCACCGCCTAAACCTCGCATGCGGATGGCGCCACCGCGGCCGGGTGCGCCTTGTATGGTGACACCGGGCAAGCGCTTCAAAACTTCACCCAAGGTGCCATCACCTTGTTTGTCGAGCTCTTCCCGACCAATCACAATTTTGGCAGCCGTCGACTGGCGGCGCTCTTCCATGGTGTTGTCGCGGTTGCTTTTGATTTCAACCCGGCCCATGTCTTGAACAGGCGCATTGGCAGGTGGCGCGGTCTGTGCCAAGCCCCATGGTGAAATGAGTGACAAAACGGCGAGTGCGGCGGGGGTCTTGATTTTCATTCCGCTATTTTGACAGGGGAATTCAAATTTTGTGTTGAGCCTTCACTCAACCCACAAATTGACGGGCTGCTAGGCAACCCCGTGCATAGCCTTATTCGCCAGACTTGAACAAAGCCGCCACCTTGCGTTTAGGCTTGATGTTGGCAGAAATGCCAGTGCGGGAAGCGGTCGTTTTGGGTGATGCTTCCCAAGATGCCGCTGCAGCTTGCTCTAAGCTAGGAGCCTCGTAGGGCTTCTCGAAGAAGGGGTCTCTGGATACTTGCGCGGGCCTGAAGCTGCTGCGTCGGTCGCGAGGGGTCTCTTCTTCTCTGCGTCGCTCAAAGCCACGCTCGGGTCTTCTCTCTTCTCGGCGATCGTCACGTCGCTCTTCACGTCTACCTTCGCTGACATTGCCTCGCGAACGATCTTCATCCAAGGGGTAGTTTTCCACTTGAAGTTTGGTTTTGATGAGCTTTTCAATATCGGCTACCAAACGCATGTCGGAGGGTGATACCAAAGTTACCGCCAAGCCAGAGGCACCAGCACGGCCTGTGCGCCCAATGCGGTGCACGTAATCTTCAGCATTGAAGGGCACATCAAAGTTAAACACAGCAGGCACATCTTTGATGTCAAGTCCGCGGGCTGCCACATCGGTGCAGACCAACAAATCGACTTCGCCTTTTTTGAAGGCCTCAAGGGCTTTGAGGCGTTCATCTTGAGATTTGTCGCCATGCAAGGCAGCCGTGACCAGACCTTCGCGCTCAAGCGAGCGCGCCAAACGGCCACAACCTAATTTGCTGTTAACAAAAATGAAGGCTTGCTTGATGCCGCGCTCGTTTAAAACGGCTTTCACAACCCTGCGCTTGTCGTCATCTTGCGCACTGTAAAAACGTTGCTCCACCGTGGAGGCTGTTTCGTTGGGACGCGCCACTTCAATGGTGACGGGATCTTGTAAGTAGCTTCCGGCCAAGCGCTTGATTTCAGGCGAGAAAGTGGCCGAGAACAACAGCGTGGTGCGCTGCTTAGGCAAGAAACTCAAAATGCGTTGCAGGTCTGGCAAGAAGCCAATGTCGAGCATGCGATCGGCTTCGTCCAGCACCACGTATTCAACTTGGTTAAGCACCGCATTTTTGGCTTCAATGTGATCGAGCAAGCGACCCGGTGTGGCCACCAAAATTTCGACACCTCGTTTGAGCTCAAGGGTTTGCGGCTTCATGTCCATGCCGCCAAAAACCACCGCACTGCGCATTTGGGTGTACTTGGCATACAGCTTGATTTGCTGAGCCACCTGGTCGGCCAACTCTCGTGTTGGCAACAGGACCAATGCGCGCACAGGATGGCGAGCGGGAGAGGTGGACGTGTTTTCGTGCTTCAAGAGACGCTGCAGCAGTGGCAAAGAAAAAGCAGCCGTTTTACCGGTACCTGTTTGCGCAGCGCCCATCACGTCTTTTCCAGTCAAAACCACAGGAATGGCCTGCGCTTGAATGGGGGTCATGGATTCGTAGCCCATTTCGGCTACGGCACGTGCCAGCGGTTCAGCCAGCGATAGATTTGAAAAAGAGTCGGTCATTAACCCGCTATTGTCGCACTTTAGGTCTTAGGCAATGTGACACCCACCTGGCCCTGGTATTTTCCACCCCGATCTTTGTAGCTGGTCTCGCAAACTTCGTCGCTTTCAAAGAAAAGCACCTGGGCACAGCCCTCTCCAGCGTAAATCTTGGCTGGCAGGGGGGTGGTATTGCTGAATTCCAGGGTGACATAGCCTTCCCATTCGGGTTCGAAGGGGGTGACGTTCACAATAATCCCGCACCGGGCATAGGTGCTTTTACCCAGGCAAATGGTGAGTACATTGCGGGGAATTCGGAAATATTCCAGCGTTCGTGCCAAGGCAAAGCTGTTGGGGGGAATGACGCAGACATCGGAATGGATGTCGACAAAGCTTTTTTCGTCGAAATTCTTGGGGTCGACCACGGTGCTGTAAATGTTGGTGAACACCTTGAATTCAGGTGCGCATCGAATGTCATAGCCATAACTGCTGGTGCCATAGCTCACAATTTTCTGGCCGGCTGCATTTTGACGCACTTGCCCAGGCTCGAAGGGCTCGATCATGCCGTGCTCTTGGGCCATCCGGCGAATCCATTTGTCACTTTTAATCGTCATCTCTTTGTCTTTCCAACATTCTTTGAGGCAAGGCAACATTGTAAAGTGCCAACTGGTCATGTGAGGATAATTCAAGGCTTCTGCGTGCGTACTCAATGCAATTATGGGTAGTCTGGGCTAAACTTTGCATGACACACCCTTCAGAAGAAAAGCCATGAAAAGACGCACCCTGCTTCAAGCCAGTCCATTGTTGTTTGGCCTTCCTGAATTAGCCCAAGCCCAAGCGGCCTACCCCAGCAAACCAATTCGATATATCGTGCCGGTCTCTGCGGGTGGTGGATCCGACATGGTGGGACGAGCTCTGTGCGAGCGATGGGCCAAGGTTTTGGGCCAATCTGTGGTGGTCGACAACATTGGCGGCGGCGGCGGCGTGATCGCTTCGCAAAGCACCGCCCGAGCACCCGCTGATGGCTATACCCTCATGCAAGGCTATGTAGCCACCCACGGCACGGCGCCCGCCACGCGCAAACTGCCCTACGACGCAGAAAAAGATTTCACCCCCATTGGCATGATTGGCTCAACCCCCAATGTGCTGTGCATCAACACCAGCTTGCCACCGCAAAACTTCAAGGCCTTCATGGACTACGTGAAGCAAAACCCCGGCCGCCTGTCTTATGGCTCTGCAGGCGCAGGGTCCTTGACCCATCTGGCGGCCGAATTGTTCAAATTGCAAACCAACAGCTTTATGGTGCACATTCCCTACCGAGGCATTGCACCTGCCATCACTGACCTTATTGGGGGTCAAACGCAGTTGATGTTCCCTGGCTTGGCCGCGGCATTGCCGCATATTCGCAGCGGCCGTATCCGTGCATTGGCTGTCACAGGCACCAAGCGACACCCGCAAGTGAAGGACATTCCCACTTTGGAAGAGATGGGCCTCAAGGGCTTTGATGCCCAACAATGGTACGGCGTTGTAGGCCCTGCCAACATGCCGGCCGCCATTGTCAAAACACTGAACGACGCCATGCTGACTGTTTTGTCTCAGCCCGATTTCAAAGAAAAATTAAGCTCAGAAGCCGTTGAACTGATGCCCATGAAGCCTGCAGAGTTTGCAGCCTACATGAAGGCCGACTTGGCTCGCTGGACCCAATTGGCCAAGACTCGGAATATTCAGCTAGATGGCTAGCATGCCATGACACTGAACTGAAAGCCTGCCTTGAAACGCAGGCTTTTTTTCAGTCAATTCAAATCAGGGATTGATTTTTCCCATCACACCCGCCACAACGTAGTTCATGTTCAAAATTTGAACATCGCTGAGTTTCTGACCAACTGCCACAATGGCTTTGCCTTCGTTGTCGGCTATGGGGCCTTGAAAAGGATGGCGTTTGCCCTGCGCGATGTCTTGCTGTAACTTCACAATTTCATCGCGCACTTTAGGAGGTAACTTGGGACCAAAATCGCCAACGCGAATCATGCCCTCCTTCAAGCCTGCCCACACATTGCCACTGCGCCACTGGCCCTTTTGCACATCAGTGACGCGCTGCGTGTAATAGGCGCCCCACTCATGTGTGACCGCCATCAACTGCGCATCAGGCGCTACCTTGCGCATGTCTGAATGATAGGCAATGGCCATCTTGCCTCGTTCTTGGGACGCTACCATCACCGCATTGGAGGCAGTGTGAAATGTGATCACATCAACCGACTGATTGAACAAGGTAAAGGCCGCGTCGCGCTCCTTGGCCGGATCGAACCATGAGTTCAGCCAAATCACTTTCACTTGGGCTTGGGGATTCACAGAGCGCATGCCCAAGGTAAAGGCATTCAAGCCTTGCAATACTTCAGGGATGGGAAAGCCCGCCACATAACCTGCCACATTGGATTGCGTCATGCGCCCTGCGGCCACGCCTGCCAAATAACGGCCCTCGTAATAGCGCGCATTGGCCACAGACACGTTCACATCGGTTTTGTAGCCCGTGATCGATTCGAACTTCACATTGGGAAACTCTTTGGCCACCTTGAGCGTAGGCTCCATGTAGCCAAAGCTGGTGGTAAAAATGATATCGTGACCTTGCTTCGCTAAGTCGCGCACCACTCGCTCTGAGTCAGCACCTTCGGCCACATTGTCTACAACGGTGGTTTTAACGGCATTGCCTAAGGCCTTTTCGACAGCTTTTCGGCCTTGATCGTGCTGGTGCGTCCAGCCCGCATCGAACACGGGCGTGACATACACAAAAGCAGCTTTGACTGGACTTTTAGAAGCTGGCTTTGTAGGTTCAGCGGCAAGGGATGGAATGGGCGATAAAAAGCAGGCGGCCGCGATTGCGGCTGCGAGGTTTTTGTACATGGTAGTCCTCTACATGGCGCCGGTTGAACAAAATAAACACCCGCCGGCGCGCAGGTATTCGGGGTGTATTCTAAAGCAGGTGTATAAAGTTTCTTTTTCGTTCTAACAAAGATGTGCCCGCTCATGCGATCAAACCCCATTTCTCGTTGGATTCAAATTTCAATCCTCTCTGCCATCTTCATGGTGCCGTTTGCCGCATGGTCGCAAAATGCAGCGACTTCCTTAAAAGTCGTGGCGCAAGTTGAAGGTATTACTGAATACCGACTTAGCAATGGCTTGCGCGTGTTGTTGGCGCCTGATGCCTCCAAGCCCACCACCACAGTGAACATCACTTATTTGGTGGGCAGTCGACATGAAAATTACGGTGAGACCGGCATGGCGCATTTGCTAGAGCACCTGGTGTTTAAAGGTACAAAAACTCGTGGCAATGTCTTTGAAGAGTTGGGCAAGCGCGGCATGGCTTTCAATGGCACCACTTTCTACGATCGGACCAATTACTACGAAACCTTTCCTGCCAATCCTGACAACCTGAAATGGGCTCTGGAAATGGAAGCCGATCGAATGGTCAACAGCCTCATTGCGCGCAAAGATTTAGAAACCGAGTTTTCAGTGGTTCGCAATGAAATGGAAAGCGGCGAGAACAACCCCCACATGATGCTGTGGCAGCGAATGGCTTCCACTGCTTTTGATTGGCACAACTATGGCAAAAGCACCATTGGCGCGCGCACCGATGTTGAGAACGTCAAGATTGAAAACTTGCAAAACTTTTATCGCAAGTACTACCAACCAGACAATGCCGTTTTGTTGGTGGCTGGTAAATTTGAGGCTGCCAGCACACTCGCGCTGATACAGCAAGTGTTTGGCGCCATCCCCAAACCCAATCGCGTCATTGAACCCACCTACACACAAGATCCTGCGCAAGATGGTACGCGCGAAGTCACTGTAAGGCGAACAGGCGACGTGCAACTGACTGCAGTTCTGTATCACACAGCAGCGGGCAGCCACGAGGATTCAGCGGCCATGGCCGCTTTGAGTGAAGTCTTGGGCGGCACACCCAACGGCAGGCTGCACAAAAACATGGTCGAGAAAAAATTGGCGGTCAATGTCAGCCCTTGGAATTTTGAATTGGCAGAGCGAGGCTAAAACCTGACAGAAGCTCGCAAAGTTTTATTGGAAGAACTAGAGGGCTTACAAAAGAGGCCCTTCACTGAAGAAGAACTCAAACGCGCCAAGGCCAGCTTGTTAAGCGACATCGACAAGACCATCAATGACCCCCAAAAATTAGCGGTGCAATTATCAGAATCCATTGCCAATGGCGACTGGCGTCTGTTCTTTTTACAACGCGATCGCATTGAAAATCTCAAATTAGCCGACCTGCAAACTGTGGCCGCCAATTACTTCAAAGAAAGCAATCGCACTTTAGGACAATTCGTTCCCACCGCCACACCAGACCGCAGCAAACTGCCTGACGCTGTAGATGTAGCCAAACTGGTGGCCGACTACAAAGGCAAGGCTGCTGCCAGTGAAGGCGAAGTGTTTGACATCAGCCCCGCCAACATCGAAAAGCGCACGCAACGTTTGGCTTTAGCCAGTGGCATGAAGCTCATTTTGACACCTAAGAAAACGCGTGGCGAAACTGTCAGCGGCGTCTTTACTTTGCGCTTCGGCGATGAAGCAAGCCTGTTTAACCAAGCCACCACCTCTAACCTCACAGCCAGCTTGCTCATGCGAGGTGCAGGAAATTTACAGCGCGCTGAAATTTCAGCCAAATTAGACGAACTCAAAACTCAAATTGAAGTCAGTGGTGGCGGACAAACCGTCACGGTTCGGTTTGATTCACAGCGAAAA
>JAJTDK010000016.1:0-37136 GCA_021300495.1 Limnohabitans sp.
GCGACCAATGACCGCCATGCCAAAACTGGGATGGTCGACATAGGCGTCGCCAGTGACCAAGACAATGTCGCAACTGTCCCAACCCAATTGCGTCATTTCAGCGCGGCTCATGGGCAAAAATGGCGCCGTGCCAAAGCGCGCCGCCCAGAACTTGCGATAGCTGTTCAGGGGCTTGGCGTTGCGTGGGAAAAAAGAGACGTCAACCAGTGCGTTCATGGGGTCGAAATTAGAGAAGGCCGTAGTTTAGGGCTTCTTTGGGAACATGTCTCTCAGAGGGTCTCTCGAAAAGACCGTTTCTAGGTCTTTGACATCCTAATATGAATCAGTTGGCCCGCAAATGCTTCAGCGATAATTCGCGAATGTCTTCTCAAGCCCAAGAATTTAATCAACCGCAATCCAAAACAGAACTGTTCACGGTTTTTACTTTTTTGGCACTCCAGGGGTTTGGTGGCGTTTTGGCAGTTGTTCAGCACGAATTGGTGGATCGCAGAAAGTGGATGACCAAGGCCCAATTTGTTGAAGAATGGTCCGTCGCACAAGTGATGCCAGGCCCCAACGTGGTCAACCTTTGCTTGATGATTGGCGGCAAGTACTTTGGCATTGCAGGTGCTTTGGCAGCGGTTAGCGGCTTGATTTGCGGACCGCTGGTTTTGGTACTAGGCCTGGCTATCTTGTTTGGTGGTGTGGCAGACAATGCCGTCGCTCAAGGGGCACTCAAAGGCATGGGGGCTGTGGCGGCTGGTTTGGTCATTGCCACAGGGCTTAAACTTGCTTCAACCCTGCCGAAAAACCCAATGGGACTTTGGACAGCCATCTCTTTTGCAGTTCTTTCTTTTGCTTGTGTCGGCATTTTCAGATGGCCATTGCCTTGGGTTTTACTTGGCTTTGGCAGCTTAGCGTGGTTCTTGACCTATCGGGCCTTGAAACACTTGCAAACCAAGCTTGATTCCGATTCACAGACGGATCGGGAGGCGTCCTAAAAATGAGCCTGACTCTGAGTCCTCAAGACTGGTTTGAGTTGTTCATGCATTTTGCCGTCTTGTCCTTGATGGGGATTGGGGGTGCCATCACAACTGCGCCAGAAATGCACAGATTTTTGGTGACTGAAAAACATTGGCTGACAGACCCTTCCTTTTCTTCCAGCATTGCCCTGGCTCAGTCTGCACCTGGCCCCAATGTGCTCTTTGTAGCGCTCATGGGATGGCAAGTGGGCATCAATGCCGGTGGGGGCTTGGGCGCGGGTGCCCATGCATGGTGGCTTGGCCTTTTTGGCGTCTTGCTCACCATGTTGGGCATTATGTTGCCCTCCTCTATCCTGACCTACAAAGCCACCAAATGGGCCCATCTCAACCGAGATCTGACATCGGTTCAGGCCTTCAAATCTGGCATGGCTCCCATTGTGATCGGACTCTTGGTGTCAACGGGGTGGCTGCTGTCGGCTGCTCACGGTGACTTTGCACAAGACTGGAAAATTTGGTTGGTCACCGCTGTTGCAACAGGGCTGGTGTTGCGAACTTCTATTCACATGATGTGGCTGATAGCAGCGGGCGGCATTCTGGGTGCTGCAGGACTGCTGTGAGCTTATGAAACCAAGCGCTGCCTCAGCGCTTCAAACAAACAAACACCACTGGCCACCGACACATTCAAGCTCTCGACGGCACCTTGCATGGGAATGCTGACCAACTCATCACAGGTTTTGCGTGTGAGCTGCCTCATGCCAGGGCCTTCGGCTCCCAGCACCAAAGCAGTAGGGACTTTTAAATCTGCTTGGTAAATATTGCGAGGGGCATCGCCGCTGGTGCCAATGATCCAAATAGAACGCTCTTTGAGTTCACCCAAAGTTCTAGCCAAGTTGGTCACCATGAAATACGGCACCGTTTCAGCGGCACCACTGGCCACCTTGGCCACAGTGGCATTGATGCCCGCGGCGTGATCTTTGGGTGCAATGACAGCATGTGCACCCGCGCCATCGGCAACACGCAAACACGCACCCAGATTGTGCGGATCTGTGACGCCATCTAAAACCAAGAGCAATGGAGGACCCTGAACTTGGTCCAACAGATCATCCAGCGAATGGACTTGAGGCAAGCTTTCAACGCGCGCCGCAACGCCCTGATGGCCATGACTGCCTGCCAACTTGGCCAAGCGCATGCTGTCAGCCTCTATGAGCCTGACGCCCGCCTCTTGTGCGCGTTCAATGAACTGGCGCATGCGGGCATCGCGCCGTGTGGTTTCAAAATAGATCTCAACGATCGATTGAGGTGCTGTTTTTAAACGCACCCCCACTGCATGAAAACCGAAAAGAATTTTGGGAGAAGACATACCCCAATTATCGTTGGGATATAAGCTGTCCAGCCTCAAGTGTGAGCGTTCTATCGCAGCGAGATGCCAGTTTTTGGTCATGCGTGACCAAAATCAGGGTGGTTCCTCTGGCCTGATTCATAGAAAGCATCAAATTCATAATGCTTTCGCCAGTTTGAGCATCCAAACTGCCTGTCGGCTCATCGGCCAAGAGGAGTTGGGGTTGGACCACAAAGGCTCGGGCAAGCGCAACACGTTGTTGTTCACCACCACTGAGAACTTTGGGGAAATGTTTCAAGCGCTCTGCAAGCCCTACTTGCGACAAGATCTCTTTGGCCAATTGGCTGGCGTTTTTGGCGCCTGCTAACTCAAGCGGTAACATGACATTTTCCAATGCTGTCAAATGACCCATCAATTGAAAATTTTGAAAGACAAAACCTAGCATTTGTCCGCGCCATGCGGCACGTTGGTCCTCTGACATGTCAAAAATGGGCTGTCCTGCCAAAGACACTTGACCTTCGGTTGGGGTGTCTAAACCTGCCATGATGGACAACAAGGTGCTTTTGCCGGAACCAGAGGCTCCCAAAATAGCAACAGATTCCCCAGCCTTCACGGAGAAATCAATATCACGCAAAATAGCCAATGGACCACCGACATCACTGACCACCTTGCTGACATGACTGACTGAGATCATTGTTTCTGACATGTACCAAATTTCCTTACAACGTAGATACTTTAACTGGCTTGTGGTGAGCTTGTTCTGCGCGGGTTTTTGCTTGCCCCTTTTGGCCAGCGAAAGCACTGCAAAAGTCATCGAAAAGGCAACACCAAGCCTCGAAAAAATTGTCTTGATTGTGGGCGACTCATTGAGTGCTGAGTATGGCCTGACACGAGGAACAGGCTGGGTTCAATTGATGAGTGACCAAGCTGTCAAAGAGGCAGTTAAAGTGAGATTGGTGAATGCCAGTATCAGCGGTGATACAAGTTCTGGAGGCCTTAGCAGGCTGCCCCAGTTGCTCAAACTGCACAAGCCGCATGTTTTGATCGTGGAGCTTGGGGGCAACGATGCGCTTCGAGGCTTGAGCATGCAAATGACGCAACAAAATTTGAGCGCCATGGCCAATCAAGGCAAAAAAGCAGGCGCCAAAGTGATGGTCATTGGCATGCAAATTCCGCCAAACTATGGCGCCAATTACGCTCAACAAATAGCACAGGCCTATCAGAGGGTGTCGAAAGAGACTGGGGCCGAACTGAACAACCAATTTTTAAAAGGCATTGCTGACGATGCCGATCCCTTGAAGTGGTTTCAGCCAGACCGAATTCATCCCAATGAAGGGGCGCAAAACACCATGATGAAAAACGTATGGCCTCAGCTTAAAAAAGTGTTGGCCGATATAAGGTAACCCTGCCTAGGTACTAGAGAATTTAAGGTTGTGGCGGCACATCGGACGCGGGCAGCTGCTCAATCTCGTCTTCAGGCAAATCTTCTGAGAGTGAATCAGGCGAGTCAGTTCTTTTCTCAGACTTGGCTTTCAGTTTGTCTTCTTTTTTGCGTTTCTTCGCCACAGCTTTGGTTAAATCGTGGATTAAGTCTTGAGGGTCTTCAAACCCAGTTGAAAAACGCACCAAGTAACCTTGTTGCAAGTGCGAAGGCCAGTTAGAACGCATGCTGGCAATGTTGTAAGGCACCACCAAACTGATGGGGCCACCCCAGCTGTAGCCTATTCTGAAGAGACTCAAATTGTCGCAAAATGTATCGACTTGGTCTTGCGTCAAGGAGGGGTGCAGCATCACGCTGAACAAGCCTGCTGCATGCCCAGCGCCACCGTCAGAAGCGCACAAGGTTTGCCAATGCGCGTGTCCAGGAGATCCTTCTACAGCGGGATGCAGTACCTGTACACAGGCTTTTTGGCTTTTCCACCATTGCGCCAACCTACGGGCAGAATGATCTTGCGCTGCATAGCGCAAAGAAATGGTGGGGAGCGAGCGAAGAATGCTTTCAATGTCGTTGGGGCCCACACAAATGCCCAATCGGCTCATGGTCATTTTGAGTTTCAGTGCCAACTCATCGCTGCAGGTCATGACGCTGCCCATGAGCACATCGCCACCCCCACTGGGATATTTGGTCAACGCATGCGCGGTGAGATCTACGGACAAACTGCCATCGCCTAACAGGTCAAAGGGCTTGAATGCAATTCCCGCGCCCCATGTATTGTCCAAGGCGGTTAAAACGCCATGAGATTGACAAACCTTGATCAAACCGATGAGGTCTGGAAACTCCATGCTGACTGAGCCTGGCGCTTCCAACCATACAAGGCGGGTGTTGGGTTTGATTTTGGCTGCCAGATCTTGAGGGTCCATGGCATCGTAGTAAGCATGAGAAATGCCAAAGGATGTCAATTCGCCTTCAGCCAGCACCTTATTGGGGCCATACGAGTTGTCGGGCAACAAAATATGATCGCCCATTTGCAAAACAGCAAAAGATGCTACTGCCAAGGCCGACAAACCACTGGGTGTTAACACGCAATGTTTGCCGCCTTCTAGTGAGCTAAGCCGCTCTTCAAGTGTGAAGCTTGAAGGCGTGCCGTGCGTTCCGTAGGTGTAAGCTGATTTGTCTTTCCAATCGCTTTGGCGCATAGCCGCCACATTGGGAAAGAAGACCGTAGAGGCTTTGAAGATACCCGGCTGAGGAGCCTGAAAATCAGGCGGTGGCGTATAGCCGTGGTGAATCAGTTGGGTGGAAATGTGGGATGTGTTCTTTTCAGTCATCCCTCCATATTACCTTTAGACTTTCCACTTTTCCATTAATTTTTCGGGGCTCATGCTGTCGTAGCCTTCAAAGGGCTGATGAATCCAAGGATTGGTGGGCAGGTATTCAACAGAGTAATCGGGTTTAAAACCAGAAAGGCCCTTGGTCCAAACAACCGCACTGCGCAGTTCTGTGATGGGCTTGTAATTGGTTTTTAACATGTCGACCACGGCATGCAAGGTGTGACCCGAATCGGCCAAGTCATCGACCAACAAAACGCGACCCGCAATTTCGCCTTTGGGGGTGGTGATGAACCGAGCGATGTCCAAATGGCCCTGCACAGTACCGGCATCAGCGCGGTAAGAGCTGGTGGACATGATGGCCAATGGCTTGTTGAAGATGCGAGACAAAATGTCACCAGGGCGCATGCCGCCCCTTGCCAAACACAAAATGGTGTCGAACTCCCACCCAGATTGATGGACCTTGATGGCCAGCTTTTCAATCAGGTTGTGGTATTCGTCGTAGCTTACGTACAGGTGTTTGCCGTCTTCAGTCAGCATGCAGCGAGGTGTTGATGTCAATTAAAGGGGGGTTAAAAAAGGATGGTGCATCAAGATGGTGTGGTCGCGGTCTGGGCTGGTCGACACCAAATGGATGGGCACGCCCGTGATGTGCTCAATGCGCTGTAAATACAAGCGGGCATTGACAGGCAATTTATCAAATTGTGTGACGCCCACTGTGCTGTCAGTCCAGCCTTCAATCGATTCGTAAATGGGCTTGCAGCGAGCAATGTCTTCGGCACCCATGGGCAGAATGTCCACAATGTCGCCATCCAACTCATAACCTGTACAAAGCTTTAACTCTTTCAAGCCGTCTAGGACATCAAGTTTGGTAATGCACAGGCCAGACAAACCATTGACCTGAGCGCTGCGTTTAAGCAAAGCGGCATCAAACCAACCGCAGCGTCGACTGCGACCCGTTGTGACGCCCTTTTCAGCGCCCACAGTGCTCATGTGCCAACCCGGTGTGCCTTCTTTTTCCCATTCCAACTCGGTTGGAAATGGGCCGCCACCAACCCGTGTGCAATAGGCCTTGGTAATGCCCAAAACATAATGCAACAAACCAGGACCCACGCCAGAACCTGCTGCGGCGTTGCCGGCAACGCAGTTGCTAGATGTCACATAAGGGTAGGTGCCGTGATCAACATCAAGCAGAGTGCCCTGAGCACCTTCAAACAACAAGTTGGCGCCTAAGCGGTGTGCGTCGTTCAGTTCGCGAGACACATCGGCCATCATGGGCTTCAAAAGTTCTGCGTGTTCCATGGCTTCTTTAAAAACCACATCAAACTGAACTTCACCGTTTTTGACATAGGGCTTGAGTGCATCTCCAAAGATGAACTTCTCTGAGCCCAAATAAGTTGTCAAAACATGGTTGTGCAAATCTAAGAGTTCTTTGAGTTTGTGTGCAAAACGCTCGGGGTATTTCAAGTCTTGAACTCTTAAAGCGCGGCGTGCGATTTTGTCTTCGTAAGCTGGGCCGATGCCACGACCGGTAGTCCCAATTTTTTCGGTGCCACCTTGCTCGCGAGCAGCCTCACGCGCAACGTCCAAGGCGGCATGAAATGGCAAGATCAAAGGGCAAGCTTCACTGATACGCAAACGTGAACGAACCTCAACCCCCGCCTTTTCTAGACCCGCAATTTCTTCAAACAGTTTGCCTGCAGACAAGACCACGCCATTGCCGATATAACACTTCACACCGGCGCGCATGATGCCACTTGGAATGAGGTGAAGTGCCGTTTTGACGCCATTGATGACCAATGTGTGGCCTGCATTGTGGCCACCTTGAAAGCGCACAACACCTTGCGCGCTTTCTGTCAGCCAATCGACCAGTTTGCCTTTGCCCTCGTCACCCCACTGGGTTCCAACTACGACAACGTTACGTCCTTTGATCATGTTCATTTTGTTTTGTTTTCAATGGCTTTTACAATCCACTGCCCCGCAATCTCTAAGAGTTCGCGATCGCATTGGAATTCATCTATTTCACTTTCGTGACCAGGCAAGCTGCACACCACAGTTTCACCGTGCATGCGCAGCTGCGCAATGGCCGAACGCAGGTCTGCCCCAGTGCCCCATGGCGCCCTAATGGCAGCTTTGAGGCTGAGTTGCGGCACAACCCCAACCCATTGTTTCAGGTCTAAGCTGAAACCCACTGCGGGACGATCGCGGCCCATTTCGTGGCCAAAGGCGGCCCCTACTCCGTCATAACGACCACCACGCACCACGGCATCACTGGCGCCTTTTGCGTAAATAGCAAAACGCAAACCACTGTAATAAGCATACCCGCGTGCATCGGCCAAATCGAACTTAAAAGTGACATCAGGCAATTGATCGCTCAACCATTTCAACTGCTCAATGGCCAACTTGATTTGAGGTTTGGGCGGTAATTTTTGGAGTGCTAGCGTTAGAACTGAACTGTCTCCATACAGGTCAATGAGGCTCATCAGTCCGGCTTGAATGGCTGTAGGAAAATTTTGGGTTAACTCGGCTAAAGCAGAGGCATTTTTACTGGCCAGTGCTGCAAAAACATCGCCTCGCATGGCCTCTGTCAGGGGCATTTCTTCAAGCAAACTGCTCACAATTCTGGCATCAGCCAGGTCAACCAAGACCTCACCCATTTGAGAAGCACGCAAACAATCTAGGGCCAACTGCAAAACCTCGAGGTCGGCTTCTAAACCAGCATGGCCAAATATTTCGGCGCCCAGCTGCAAGGGTTCGCGGGTAGCGTGCGGGCGGTCGGGTTGGGTATGCAGGACAGGGCCGCAGTAGCAAAGCCTTGCGACACCTTTTCGGTTTAGTAAGTGGGCATCAATCCGAGCGACTTGAGGGGTGGTGTCAGCTCTTAGGCCCATCATTCGCCCCGAGATTTGATCGACCAATTTAAAGGTTTGAAGATCAAGCGCTTTGCCAGTGCCCGTGAGCAAAGACTCAATGTGCTCAAGCAAAGGGGGTGATACCAACTCGAAGCCATAGCTTCGGGCGGTGTCTAGAAGCAATCTTCGGAGTTCTTCGATGTGTCTGGCTTCTGAGGGCAAGACATCAGCGATGTGATCCGGGAGGACCCAAGCGGACATGGCAATCTGGGAGGCTGTTAAAACAGGGATTTTACCGGTTCAAACAGGCTCTAAATGAAGGCCGCTAAAAGAAAGAGTCCTAACAAAACGATTGAGAGACCGAAAAACCGAATTTGACCATCTTCGAGCTGCAAGAGCTGACTGAACATTTCTCGCCACTTAGGGGGAGAGATGAGGGGCAGAAGCCCCTCAAAAATCAACACCAGAGAGATGGCCACCATGATTGAGGACCAGAAACTCACTTACTTCTTCACTGAGGGGGCGGCCTGGCTGCCTGAAGAATTGCCTCGCATGGTTCTGAAGAAGTCTGAGCTGCTTGGGTCTAAAACCATGACATCGCTCTTTTTAGCAAAACTGGCTTTGTAGGCATCAAGGCTTCTGTAAAACTGCGCAAATTGAGGGTCACGGCCAAAGGACTCGTTGTAGATTTTGGCGGCCTGTGAATCTCCTAGACCTTTGATTTTTTGGGCATCGCGGTAAGCATTGGCAATGGTGACCTCGCGCTGGCGATCGGCATCAGCACGGATTTTCTCTCCCTCTGCACCGCCCGTAGAACGACCCAAGGCTTTACGCCGCGCACTTTGTCTAAGACTTCGCTCTTGACGTCATTCATCAAGGCGTCGCGACTTAAAGACAGCAAGTCCTTCACAGTGCGCTTGTTGATTTCTTCTTGAAAAGCATTTCTAACCACTCGGTTCAGTTGATTGGCTCCAGCCTTTTCATCCAAGCCCACATTGCGGATGTAGGCCAGGGGATCTGTAATGCGCCAACGAACATACCAATCGATGACCACACGTTGCTTTTCAGCAGTCAGCATGGGCTCGGTGTCGGGACTGTCGAGGGTTAACAAACGCTTGTCAATGTAAGTGACGTTTTGCAAAGGAGGTGGCAGCTTGATGTTCAAACCAGGCTCGGTAATGACTTCTTTGATTTGACCCAAGGCATAAACCACGCCAAATTGACGTTGATCGACCACGAACAACATGGAACTGGCCAAAGCCAGCAACAGCAGCAGGGATGAAACCCATATTCCAATACGATTCATTTTGCTGCTTCCTTAACGATTTTCACGGTCACGAGATCGAAGACTGTCGCGCGATCTTGGATCAGGGGGGGCGCTGCTAGGGGCGGTGCTTGGGGCTGCGGTGTTCGCAGGCGTATCGACAGTTGCAGCAGCTGTCGAGGGTGTCGCGGTCATTTGAATCAATTTATCGAGGGGCAGGTACATCAGGTTAGAACCTTGCTTACTGTCGATCACAACCTTGGTGACGTTGGCGTAAATTTGCTGCATGGCATCTAAATACATGCGGTCGCGCGTCACTTGAGGGGCATTTTGGTACTCGGGCAAAATGGCCTTGAACCGTTGAGCATCACCCTCTGCTTGCGCCACAATTCGCTCGCGATAGGCCTGAGACTCTTCCTTCAAGCGGGATGCGGCACCCACTGCACGAGGCACAACATCGTTGGCATAAGCTTGCGCTTCATTTTTGGCACGCTCGCGTTCTTGGCCCGCCTTGAGCACATCATCAAACGCGGCCTGAACTTGTTCGGGGGGGCGAACGCCACCTTGCTGCAAGTTGATGCCAACCACTTCAATGCCCACCTTGTAACGATCCAAAATGTTTTGCATCAGGGCTCGAACTTTTGGCGCAATTTGATCGCGTTCTTCTGACAAAGCAGAATCCATTTTCATTTTGCCCACCACCTCGCGCACGGCTGTTTCAGCGGCTTGCACAACGGCTTCTGTGGGGTTTTTGCTTTCAAACAAATAGGCACGTGCATCGTTTAAGCGGTATTGAACGGCGAATTTAATTTCGACAATGTTTTCATCTTCCGTGAGCATGGCTGACTCGCGAAGACCGGTGGCCTTGATGACGTTGTCGCGGCCAATGTCAACAGAACGAATTTGCGTCACAAACACCAACTCGTTCTTTTGAATCGGGTAAGGAAAGCGCCAATTGAAACCAGCGCCGACAGTTGACTTGTATTTGCCAAATTGAGTGATGACGGCTTGTTGTCCCTCTTGGACAATGAAAAAGCCTGTACCCAACCAAATCAGGAGCAAAGCACCCAAGATGGCACCAATGCCTAAGTTGCGAAACACGGGGGGCAAACCATTGAAAGGATCGCCATTGGGCTGGCCTTTGTTAGGTGGGCCGCCATTTTTACCACCCAAGAACTGCGAGAGCTTGCGATTAAGGTCACGCCACAGCTCATCCAAATCTGGAGGGCCAGAAGATTGACCAGGTCGGTTGGACGAGTTGCCTGAATTAGAAGGCTGAGGATTTGGAGGTTGCTGCTGGGAACCATTGGCGCCTGGGGTGTTGCCAGGGGCATTGGTGCCGTCTTGGCCTTCAGAAGCAGGCTTGTCGTCGCCTCGGCCCCAGCGTTGATCGTTCAAATTGAACATGCCACGAAGGCGCTGAGGCAAGACTGACCAGCTAAATGCACGGTATTTGGAATTCATTCGCTTTTCTACGTTTTTATATGACTGCTCTCATTGTGCACAATCAGAGCGGCATTTATCAAAAATCATCCTCATTTTCCCCGAAATTATCAAGGTCAAAGCGGGGATCAGATTCGCGTTCGGGGTTTGAAACTGTTCTAAGCACTTCTTCTGCCAGCATTTGTCGCAACATTGGCACGCCCTGACCCGTTTGAGCGCTGACAAACAGGCGCTTCAATGGAGCACCATCGACTTCGTACAGGTCGAACATTTCAAGCGGTTGACGCTCGGGCGGGATCGTGTCTATTTTGTTAAAAATTAGCCATTGCGGCACATCTTCTGCCCCAATTTCCCGAAGCACCCTTTTGACCTCGTTCATTTGCTCCGGGTAGTTTGGGTTGGAAGCATCCACCACATGCAGCAACAAGTCGGCGTCGGCAGCTTCCTGCAAGGTGGCCTGAAAGGCATCAATCAGGCCATGCGGCAAATCTCGAATAAATCCAACCGTATCGGAGACCGAAGCGCTGCGGCCAGCCTCCCCCAAATACAGTTGACGTGTAGTGGTGTCTAAGGTTGCAAACAACTGATCGGCGGCATAGGCTCGCGCTTTGACCAAGGCGTTGAACAACGTAGATTTGCCGGCATTGGTGTAACCCACCAAGGAAACATTGAAAGAGTTGCGGCGATCGCGCTGTCTTCTTTGGGTAGAACGCTGCTTTTTAACTTTAGACAAGCGATCTTTGGTGCGCTTGATCGCGTCATTGATCATGCGGCGGTCAAGTTCAATTTGAGTTTCTCCAGGACCCCCTCGCGTGCCAATGCCACCTCGCTGGCGTTCAAGGTGTGACCACCGGCGAACCAAACGGGTACTCAGGTATTGGAGACGAGCCAACTCAACTTGCAATTTGCCATCATGGCTGCGCGCGCGTTGGCCGAAAATTTCAAGAATGAGCAATGTGCGGTCGTTGACGGGCAGGCCCAAATGGCGTTCAAGGTTGCGCTGCTGAGCGGGGCTCAAAGACTGATCAAACAGAACCTCTTTGGCGCCCATTTGTTCTGCCATGAATTTAATTTCATCGGCTTTGCCAGAGCCTACAAACAAGGCGGCATCTGGGGCCTTTCGCTTGCAAGTCATTTTGGCCACAGGCTTGAGGCCTGCCGTTAAGGCCAATTGACTGAGCTCATCTAATTCCGCATCAAAATGTGGCAAGCCAAAATCAACACCCACCAACAAGGCGGGCGTTGTGTCAACCAAATCGCCGTTCAAAACAGCGCGTTAAGCCGAAGGCTCGTCGACGGCTTCGTCTGAACCTGAAAGGTTGACTGCTCGGCCGGGGACAATGGTGGAAATGGCGTGCTTGTAAACCATTTGAGTAACCGTGTTACGGAGCAAAACCACGTATTGGTCAAATGACTCAATTTGGCCTTGGAGTTTGATGCCGTTGACCAAGTAAATGGACACTGGCACATGCTCACGACGCAATGCGTTGAGGAAGGGATCTTGCAAAAGTTGCCCTTTGTTGTTCACGATATTCTCCGTGTTTTGAATTAATTTAAGGGTTTCACCTTAACACATCAAAAGGCGCAATTTGTGCAAGCCCCCTTTAAAAACCTTACAAATTACCCCGCATCTTTGTCAGCAAAGGGGTTTTGGGAGGTTTTCATTTCAATGCGCAGGGGCGTGCCTGACAAATCAAAGGCTTTGCGGAAACGGCCTTCCAAATATCGTTTGTAGGTTTCAGTGACGTGCTCTAACGAATTGCCGTGAATCACAATAACAGGAGGGTTCATGCCGCCTTGGTGGGCGTATCGCAATTTAGGACGGAACATGCCGCCGCGTTGCGGACTTTGGAACTGAACCGACTCAAGCAACAAACGCGTTAAAACGGGTGTGGTCATTTTGACCATGGCCGATTTGTGAGCTTGTGTGATGGATTTCCAAACAGGTCCTAGTCCTTGGCGTTTTTTAGCTGAAATAGTGTGCAGGTTGGCAAACTTCAAAAATGGCAGACGACTTTCTATCGATCGGTTCACCAATTCGCGTTGGTACGAATCAACGGCATCCCACTTGTTGACGGCCAGCACCACCGCACGACCGCTGTCCAAAATAAAGCCTGCAATGTGCGCATCTTGTTCAGTGACGCCCTGAGTGGCATCCAACAGCAATAAAACGACATTGGCCGATTCGATAGCTTGCAAAGTTTTAACCACCGAGAATTTTTCAATGGCTTCAAAAACTTTGCCCTTGCGGCGCAAACCCGCCGTGTCAATGAGTTCGAACTTTTGTCCGTCCCGTTCAAAGGGAACCGTGATGGCGTCGCGGGTGTTCACCCAGCCAAGTATTGATGAGGGTTGACTTGCCCACATTGGGGCGCCCTGCTACCGCTAGCTTGACCACACTCAGGTCTGGTTCAGCGTCAGCATCTTCTTCAGGCAAGAGCAAGGGGTCTAGGGCCAACTCGACCAAGCTTCGAATGCCTTGTCCATGTGCTGCCGAAACGGGAATGACATCGCCTAGTCCCAGTTCGTAAAACTCGCTAATTTGAACGCCCTCGCGCATGCCCTCGGCCTTGTTGGCAACCAACAAGCATGGCTTGCCAATGCGCCGCAAATACTTGGCAATGTCATGGTCTTGTGCCGAAACGCCTGCGCGGGCATCGACCACAAAGACAACCACATCGGCCTCAGCGACTGCTTGCTGAGTTTGTTTGGCCATTTCTTTGTAGATGCCATCGTGGGCATCAGGCTCAAAACCACCCGTATCAATGACGATGTATTCATAACGGCCCTGCCGTCCTTGCCCATAGTGGCGATCGCGCGTGAGACCCGCAAAGTCAGCGACGATGGCATCGCGGCTTTTGGTAAGTCGATTGAATAAAGTGGACTTCCCCACATTGGGGCGTCCGACCAAGGCCAGTACGGGTTTCAAATCTATCTTTCAGCTGGGTGTTATTCGGCTCGGAGGGCTTGCACCAAGCCACTCTGAGTGACGATCACCCAATTTTTACCAACACGCACAGGTGTCATTGCAATACCAGATGCATCGACTTGAATACGGCCAATGGTTTGGCCATTGCTGACATCGATCCAATGGGCCACGCCCAAACTATCGCCTACAAGCAATTGGCCGGCAGACCAATGGGGCGCAGTGAGCCCTCTAAAACGGAAAGCTTCTGATTGCCAAGCAATTTGGCCAGTGGTGCGTTGCCAAGCCACCAATTTACCGTCAGACTCAGCGCCAAATACAAGGGACTCAGAACCGCTTAAGCCAACATGGCCTTGTGCTGCGCGCGTCCACAAGTTGCGGCCCTTAAGGGCATCGACGCAGGTCACAGAAGTTTGAAATGCTCTGGCGCAAATGACATGATTGACCCGCGATACGCCCGCCACCAAGTCAACCAAACGCTCGACTTCATTGGTACCGCGCGAGGCGCCAATTGTGAGCTCGGACACTGCAACGCCGTTGGCAGGGTTCATGGCCACCAAGCGACCAGAAAGGCCCACCAAAAGCCTGTCTTGGAAAGAAGTCAGAATACCGGCTTGCTTTAAAACCAATGGGTCGCCAGCGCGTTGCTGGCTCCATAGCCTTTGCCCTGATGCACCATCAAAGGCCATCACAGTTCGATCAGCCGTCAGAACAAAAACACGTCCACCAGCAACCAAAGGGGATGTAAAAGAAGATGCTGGCAACTTGACCCGCCAGATGACTTTGGCATTTGAAATGGCAATTAATTCGTTGGCTTGTGAAATGACGGCAAAGCGCTCACCGTCACCCCCAATGCCAGCAGCAACGGGTGTGTTCAAGGCAAGACGCCATGCTTCGGCACCTGTTTCGGCATCTAACAAAACAACCAGACCGCTGCCCGTGACCAAGGCCAAACGACCCTCTGTTAAGTTGTGGCTTAAGGTGGTATTGGCGCTTGGGCTGATGGGGCCAATTTGGAGTGCCCAGGATTTGCTGATGCTCAATTGAGAATTGAAGTCGGTCAGGGCAGCGGGTTTGGGTTTATCGGGGGTGCTTGAACAAGCGACCAAACCCACTAGCATGACGCCCATCGTTGCAAAGGACAGCCACTTCACGCTTCTCTCCCTCATCCCAACAGAGATGAACTGAGGGGTCATTTCGAAGCACCTTTTGCAGCATCAGGGTCCTGGCCCAGGGCGTTTAGTTTGGCTGCAACCAAACGACGGTATTCAGAATTTTCTTCCAGCTGGCGCCATGCATCGGTGTAAGCTTTGATGGCATCTTGCGATTTGTTTTGCGCCGCAAAAATATCGCCTTGAACGTCGGAGGCCAATCCGGCAAATGCAGGATCAAAGGGTTTAGACAGCGTTTTCAAGGCCTCATCAAAGGCTTTTTGTTGTGCTTGCAAGTTGGCCAAGCGCAAACGAGCCAATTGCGCACTGCCTTGATCGGATGCAGTTTCGCTGGCCCACTGAAGGGCTGCTTTTGCAGCGTCGGGCTTGTCGGTCATTTGAAAAGATTTGGCAACCAGCAAGGCGGATTGAGCAGCGAATGTGGTGCTTGGGAAGCGCTCCTTCATATCGGCCCAAGCACGCTCAAGCTTGACCATGTCGCCAGATGCAACTGACTTTTCAAGCTCATCGAAGAGTGCCGATGCCTTGCCAGACTGCTGCGCTTGCCAATATTGATAGCCATTCCAGCCAGCGTAAGAGCCCATCACGACAATCAACAGCCAGGTGATGGCATTGCCGTATTTTTTCCAAAAGTGCTTGAGTTCATCAAGTTGCTCTTGTTCTTCTAGATCGAGATGTGATGCCATATTCAACTTTAATTTAAGAGGTGGATTGTAGGCTCTGGGCCCAGGTGTCCAACTTTTCAAGAGATTCCGTCCTTTGGGCCCCACCGCCATCTCGCAAAGACTTGACTGAAACGGTATTTTGAGCGAGCTCATCTGCACCAAAAATGAGGGCATAAGCAGCACCACTGCTGTCGGCTTTTTTAAATTGAGTTTTCATGCTGCCTACGCCCTCTCCTGAGCCTGCGTGCATTTGAACATTGACACCCAAGGCGCGAAGCTGCCTAAGGTGCTTCAAAACCAAGGGCAAACTGCTTGCCTCTGGCACGATGGCATAGGCATGGGGGGTGGCATCGGGTAATTGCACACCCTGCTCTTCTAGCAAGGCCAAAACACGCTCAATTCCTAGAGCCCAACCCACAGCAGGCGCGGGCTTGCCGCCCACTTGCTCAATCAGATAGTCATAACGGCCGCCGCCACACACTGTGCCTTGAGAACCCAACTGATCGGTAATGAACTCGAACACAGTGAGGTTGTAATAGTCCATGCCCCGAACCAAGCGAGGATTTAACGAATACTGAACACCATTGGCATCGAGAATTTGACGCAATGCATTGAAGTGAGCGAGCGAAGCTTCACCCAAAAAACTCATCAGTTGCGGGGCTGACTCAACCACGTCTTTCAGGGCTGGATTTTTGGTGTCCAGAATTCGAAGTGGATTGGTATACAGACGACGTTTAGCATCCTCGTCTAAAACAGCTTGGTGTTTTTCAAAGTGCGCGATTAAAGCTGCACGATGCGCCAATCTCTCTGGTGGTTGCCCCAAACTATTGAGCTCTAGTCGAACATCTTTCAGACCTATGGCTTGCCATAAATCATGCGCCAACAAAATAACTTCGGCGTCAATTTCGGGTCCCTGAAAACCCAAGACCTCTGCGCCAATTTGATGGAATTGACGGTAGCGCCCGCGCTGAGGACGCTCGTGCCTGAACATCGGGCCCATGTAATACAAACGCTTACCGCCCTCGTAAAGCATGTTGTGCTCTACCACAGCACGCACAACGCCTGCCGTACTTTCAGGACGCAAGGTAAGCGCTTCACCATTTAAGCGATCTTCGAAGGAATACATTTCCTTCTCAACAATGTCGGTCACTTCCCCCAGGCCACGAACAAAAAGAGCGGTGGGCTCGACGATGGGCGTTCGAATGTTTCGGTAGGCATATCGAGCCATTAAGTTTCGCACAACGCCTTCGAGCCACTCCCATTTGGCGGACTCGCCGGGCAATACATCGTTCATGCCTTTGACGGCGGTGAGTTTTTTAAACGCGCTCACTTTGGAAGACAGTTCTTTGGATTGAATATCAGACATAAAAAATTAAATGACAGCCTTAGAGCTGCCGCCAAAGCGGTTGTCGATGTATTGCTCGACTAGGTCTTGAAACTCTTTGGCAATGTTGTCGCCGCGCAAGGTAAGTTTCTTCTCACCATCGATGAACACCGGCGCAGCGGGGGCTTCGCCAGTCCCAGGCAAACTGATGCCGATGTCGGCATGTTTGCTTTCACCAGGTCCATTGACGATGCAGCCCATGACCGCCAACTTCATGTGTTCGACACCGGGATAACGGCTGCGCCAAACAGGCATTTGAGCCCGCAAGAAATCGTCAATTTGTTTGGCCAACTCTTGGAAGGTGCTGCTGGTGGTTCGGCCACAACCTGGGCAAGCTGTGACACTGGGTACGAAAATTCGCAAGCCCAAAGATTGCAAAATTTCTGAAGCAATGACCACTTCTTGGGTACGTGCCTCGCCGGGCTGGGGGGTAAGTGAGACGCGAATGGTGTCGCCAATCCCCTCTTGAAGCAAGATGGCCAGGGCTGTGCTGGAAGCAACGGTGCCCTTGGTGCCCATGCCTGCCTCTGTCAGACCCAAATGCAAAGGATAGTCCGTGCGTCGACCCAATTCGCGGTAGACAGCGATCAAGTCTTGGACGCCAGAAACCTTGCAAGACAGCATGATTTGTGCACGAGCCATGCCCATCTCGTGTGCCTTGTCGGCCGAAGTGATAGCCGACGTAATGAGCGCCTCGTACATCACTTGCCTAGATTCCCAAGGTACTTTTCGCTGGCTGTTTTGATCCATCAATTCAGCCAACAACTCTTGGTCTAGGCTACCCCAATTGACACCAATGCGAACAGGCTTGTTCCATCGCATGGCCGCTTCAATCATCTGTCCGAATTGCAGATCGTGTTTATCGCCTTTACCCACGTTGCCGGGATTGATTCGGTATTTGGAAAGCGCTTCGGCACAAGCTGGATGATCGCTTAACAAACGGTGTCCGTTGTAATGAAAGTCACCAATCAGGGGGACATCAATGCCCATTTTGTCAAGCTGATCTCGGATGTGGGGCACGGCCTCTGCAGCTTCCGGCGTGTTGACAGTGATCCTCACCAACTCCGAACCTGCCAAGGCCAATTCTTTGACCTGAATGGCAGTTCCGATGACATCAACCGTATCGGTGTTGGTCATGGACTGAACACGAACGGGCGCCTGCCCCCCCACCGTGACAATGCGTTGGCCCCATACAACTTGAGATTGAAGGCTGTGCCTTTGAAGAGGAACTGCCGCAGGAATAGCCTCGGCAATGGTCTTAGGTACGACAGGTTGCATCATTTTTTGACCTCTGGTGTTGGAGGATTTGAGTCGTTGGGGGTGTTGGGGCGATTGGCGTCAGGCGGAGAGCTGTCAAAGACCAGGGCCTTGGGAAGATCGGCTTGCGTTGCATCAGGGGCTAACGGTTGTTGAACCGGTGGCATCGTGGGAACAACTTCTGACAACTGAGGTTGGGTGTTTGGATTGTAAACAATGAGGTGCAGATCGGCGGCGTAAGCCAAAGCCAAAATGCACATGGCCGTCAACAAGATCCAAAGCTTGCGCCCTTTGGGATCGGTGCCGCTGGGTAGATCCATTCGATGCAGTCTCTTGGAAGATCTGTTGTCAGATTCAATGAGCTGCAAGGGTTTTAAACCATTGGTCATTTGGGGCATCAGTGCCAAAACGGGCTCGGAATCAATTTTCAAAAAACGACAAACTTTGGCAGCCAATGCACGTGCAAAAACCGGCTCAGGCAAATGCTGAAATTGATCTGCCTCTAGGGCTTCCAGTTGTTTGATACTGACTTTAAGGTTCACAGACAACACGCCCAAATGCACGCCTGCTTTTTCACGAGCAGACCGCATGATGCCTCCGGGAGAAGGGGGCAACAAAGCCTCATCAAGAGATTCAGTCATGAGTGGCGTCTTCCTGGTAAGCGCGCCATTGCGCTGAATTTGAAAAATGAAGTCCTAACATCTTGCCCCAATGGTTCTTTTTAACTGCTTGATTCTGTCGCTCTGCAAGCTGCAAAGCGAGCCACACCGATTGTGCACTCACAGAGGGAGAATCATTCAAATATTCAAGAATTTTCTCAGCTTCTAAGTACTTTCCCAACTGAATTTTGAGGTCTACCAGTTCAAGCGCGTCAGAAATCAAGCCTGGCTGTTGGGCGAAGGCATCTGACATCCTTTCGTTGGCGGCCTCAAATTGCTTATTTCTCATGAGGCATTGACCCCAAATCCAGCTCGCCTCGACCCTCAAAGGGCCCACAGAAAGGTCCAATGCCCGCTTGAATTTTTCAAATGCCACTTCAAAATGGCCATTTTGGCAATCAAAAATCCCCCATTGAATGGCAATTTGAGGATTTTGGGGGGCTGCATCCGTTGCCAGTTGAAAGTATTTTTGAGACAGATCTGCCTTGTTTTGCTGCTTCAAAAGAAGGGCTTTGAGCACCAAAGCTGGTGCATGCTGAGGTGACAAAATCAATGCTTGATCGACTTCTTCCAAGGCAAAGACAAACATGCCGGCTTGAAAATAGGCAGAAGCCAAAGCTGTTCTTGCTTGGGTAAGCGTTAATGCCTTAGAAGACTCTGGGACCTTGGGAAACCATGCGCCGGCATGCGGCAAATGAAAGATCATTGAAACAAAAAGTAAGCCCATCAGCAGCCTTGCCCCAAAAAGTAGGGCAAGTGCAGCGAGTCTTGACATCAGCCTTGGGGCGTTTGGGTCAGAGAGGTGGCAGCGTGCCACTGAATGGGCACAGCACGTTGTTGGGCGATTCGATCGACAACACCCGTGCGGTCTTTCACGTCGCCTGCCAATTGTCCGCAGGCAGCGTCAATGTCATCACCTCGGGTTTTGCGCACAGTGGTCACAAACCCGGCGTCTAAAAGAACCGCTGCAAATTGTTGAACTGTTGCATCATCGGACCTCAACAAGCCAGACTCTTTGAATGGGTTGAAGGGAATGAGATTGAATTTGCACCGAAGTCCTTGGCTGGCATGTCGACGAATGAGTTGGACCAACTCCTTGGCATGCATCACTTGGTCATTCACGCCTTGAAGCATGCAATATTCAAAGGTGATGAAATCTCGCGGTGCTTTTTCCAAATAGCGAGTGCACTCAGACAGCAATTCGTCCAAAGGATACTTGCGATTCAAAGGTACTAAATTGTCGCGCAATGCATTGTTGGGGGCGTGCAATGAAACCGCCAATGCGACCGGGCAATCGGCTGATAAACGGGTCATCATGGGCACCACACCGGACGTAGAGACTGTCACCCTTCGGCGCGACAGTCCATAGCCATGATCATCTAGCATGGCTTTTAAAGCCGGCACCAAAGCGCTGTAATTTTGCAGTGGCTCACCCATGCCCATCATGACCACATTGGAAATGACGCGGTCAGTTTGGTTTAAATGCCCGCGTAAAAAATGCTCAGCAAACCAGAGCTGCGACAAAATTTCGGCGGTGCTTAAGTTGCGGCTGAATCCTTGATGCCCTGTCGAGCAAAAGCGACAACCCACGGCACAACCAGCTTGCGAGGAAACGCACAAAGTACCTCGATCGTCTTCCGGAATAAAGACGGCTTCAACGGCATCGCCTGCGCCAACATCGAACAGCCATTTGATGGTGCCGTCTTTTGAGAATTGTTGGGACAGGATAGGCAAAGCCGCTACGTGGGCATGAACTTTGAGCTTCTCGCGCAGTGATTTGGCAAGGTCTGACATGTCATCAAAGTTGGACATGCCGCGCTGGTGAATCCAGCGAAAAAGCTGGGTGGCGCGAAAACGTTTTTCGCCCAAGCCCTCACAAAAAACGGCCAAGCCTTCAAGGTCAAAATCAAGAAGGTTGGCCGTCATGGCGGATGAAAGAAAGTTCTTGTCCGCGAGTGATGGGCAGTGGCGAATTAAGGCGAATTAACGGGAGTAAACGTTCATGCCCGCAAAAAAGAAGCTGATTTCAGCAGCTGCTGTTTCTGCAGCGTCTGAGCCGTGAACCGCATTGGCGTCAATGCTTTCTGCAAAGTCAGCGCGAATGGTGCCAGGTGCTGCCTTCTTAGGATCGGTTGCGCCCATCAAATCGCGATTTTTCAAAATAGCGCCTTCGCCTTCAAGGGCTTGGATCATGACAGGGCCAGAAATCATGAAATCAACCAGGTCTTTGAAGAAAGGACGCTCTTTGTGAACAGCGTAAAAAGCTTCTGCTTCGCCGCGTGAAAGGTGCGCCAACTTGGCTGCAACCACTTTGAGGCCAGCAGCTTCAAAACGAGCGTAGATTTGACCGATGACGTTTTTTGCAACCGCGTCAGGTTTGATGATAGATAAAGTGCGTTCGATAGCCATGGTAAAAGTCCTCAGTATTATTTTCAATAGCCTTCTATTCTAACCTGCGCTAAGGGTTTCCCCATGGTCCACAAGGAATTGAAAACCTTTGAAAGCCTTGGGCCAACTCAGCCAATTTAGCGACTTCTGCCGCCATTTCGTCGGGGACCGCCCGATTTGCCACCTGGGCCTTGCTCTTTGCGTTGTCGACTGAAACTGTCGGCCCCAATGTAGCCCACAGAGGTTTTCATAGGGTCGGGCTGGCTACTGGCAGATTTGTCAGTGCGCTGACGAGAAGGTCCTGGCCCAGTTTTTTTGGCGCCAAAAGCCCTGTTTTTGGGGTTTCTAGGATTTTGATTTCGAGGATCTGGTGCGCGCTTTTCTCCAACTGTGCCAGGCTGATCTCGGTTTTCAGCTGCCTGCGCTTTGTTGGCCGCATGTGTGAGGGCTCGAATGTCGGCTTCGTCCAATTCCATGTAAGTACTGCGGCGCAATCCGTGCGGCAAAACCATGGCGCCATAGCGAATGCGAATGAGGCGACTAACAGCATGGCCCACAGCTTCCATCATGCGGCGCACTTCGCGATTGCGGCCCTCTGAAATGGTCACGCGGTACCAACAGTTTGAGCCCTCTCCACCGCCATTTTCAATCGAACCAAATTGGGCCATGCCATCTTCAAGCATGACGCCGTCCAATAACTTCTGCTTTTCTTCATTGCTCAGGGCGCCCAAAACACGAACCGCGTATTCACGCTCTAGCCCAAATCGGGGGTGCATCAATCGATTGGCCAATTCGCCTGAACTGGTAAACAGAAGCAAGCCTTCTGTGTTGAGATCTAAGCGGCCAACAGACTGCCATTTGCCATGTTGCAAACGGGGTAACTTGCGAAAAACGGTAGGCCTGTTTTTGGGATCGTCATGGCTGACAATTTCACCGGCGGGCTTGTGATAAGCAATGACCCGGGGTGGTGGCGGATCGATTCGAATTCTCAGGGGCCGTCCATTGACCTTAACTTGATCACCATACTGAATTCGTTGACCAATGTGGGCTGGCTCGTTGTTGACCGAAATACGCCCTTCCAAAATAAGTTGCTCCATCTCAAGACGTGAGCCTAAACCCGCTTGCGCCAAAACTTTGTGCAACTTGGGCGATTCAGCTTGGGGCGGCAAAACTCGCTTGGTCAGAATGGGCGAAATGGTGTCTTCAGATTCTTGGTCAAACTCTCCAGAAACGACGTCCTCGATGGCAATCGGCCGCAAAGGATCTTGAGACGGCGTCTCTGGTGTCTCAATCATGGTGCTGGCCTTTCGCCGAGTCTGGCATTTCTTGCGCAAGGTTTGTCAGGTCTTCGGCTTCTGCGGTGAGTGCCTCTTCCGTTTGTGTCTCTGTCGTTTCTGATGCTTCGATGGCATCCTCTAGAGAAAGAGAGGCTTGCGATGCATCGGCTTCAGGGGGATTCAAGCTGGCCAGCACGGATGCCTGCCCTTCCACACTGCTCAATAAAGGCAGCTGGTCGAGTGAAGACAATCCCAAATCATCGAGGAATTGGCGGGTGGTGGCATACAAACCAGGACGGCCGACAGACTCGCGATGACCAATGACTTCAACCCAGCCTCTGTCTTCCAACTGTTTGATGATTTGCGTGTTGATGGTGACACCCCGAATGTCTTCCATATCGCCGCGAGTGACCGGTTGGCGATAAGCGATGATGGCCAAGGTTTCCATGACAGCACGGGTGTACTTGGGGGGTTTTTCTGGGTTCAGTTTGTCCAAGTAGATCCGCAGTTCAGGACGGCTTTGAAACCGCCAACCTGTGGCAACAGAGACCAACTCCAGGCCGCGCTCGGCCCAATCCAATTGCAACTCTTCTAGGAGTGCCTTAAGTGTGTCAGCGCCTAAAGCGTCCTCGAACAACACACGCATGTCACGCACAGTGACGGGCTGAGTTGAACAAAGTAACGCTGTTTCAAGGACACGCTTGGCTTGCGCCGTGTTCATGGTGTCAATCTTCCGGGATAAATGCGCTTGAAGCGCGAATCAAGGTGCACACACCGACTTAAACTTCAAGTTGGCGGAGGATGGGACCCACCTGCGCACCCCATTAAGGGGGATTTAGGCCTATCTTTCGATTGGCCAAGCCTGAGATTCAGGATTTTTCATTGTAACTGAGCGACCAAGCTTGAAGCAAATTCTGAATATCTGCTGGCAGTGGCGATTGAAATGCCAAGGCCTGACCCGAAACGGGGTGGTCAAATGACAACAGATCAGCGTGCAAGGCCTGCCTTGGCATGAGGGTGTGTGCAGAGCCCCCATACAGGGGGTCACCCAGCAAAGGCAATTTGAGGGCGGCCATGTGAACTCGGATTTGATGCGTACGCCCCGTCTCTAAAATGCAACGCACCAGACTGCCATGCTCACTTTGTGACATGACACGAAAGTGGGTTTTAGCCGTTTTCCCAGAATTTTTGGCCAAATCAACGACAGCCATTCGCAAGCGATTGGCAGGATCTCGGCCAATGGGCAAATCAACGGTCTTTTGCGTATTGCCCGTCCAGACTTGATCACTCATGGCGACGTACTGTCGCTTAATTTCTCGGGCTGCCATTTTTTGCACCAACGCATCCATGGCCGCGCGCGTTCTGGCAACCACCATCAGGCCACTGGTGTCTTTGTCCAAGCGATGAACAATACCGGCTCTGGGCAATTCCATGAGAGCAGGGTCTAGACCTAAGAGACCGTTCATCAAGGTACCCGACCAATTACCGGGGGCAGGATGCACTACCAAGCCAGCAGGTTTATCGATCACCCTCAAATCGGCATCTTCGTAGACCACATTCAGAGCCATCGATTCTGGCTTGAATGCTTGCGATTGAGGTGTGGCACGCAACTCGATGTGCCAAAGCTCGCCGGCTTTGACCTTCAGGGCCGACTTAAGCTGAGCCAAGCCACCCCGACTAACGGCGCCATCTTCCAGCAACTGTTGCAAATAACTTCTGGAAAACTCAGGTACGCCAGCTACCAGCATCCGATCTAGACGCTGTCCATGAAATTCTGGGGGCACGACCAGTTCGCGAACTTCTGAGGCCTTCGCTGTGACGACAGAATCTGGAGAAGTTTCATCTTGAGACTCATCAATGTCGTATAGCTCTGGGGGGCTCGATATAATCAATTTGCTTTATTTCCAAGGTTGCCAGATGTTGAACATCAGATTATCGGTGCTTGCGCTAACGCTTATCGGTTTTACCGTCACTGTTTTGTCAGGCTGCTCCAGCACGCCATCTGATCCTACAGCAGCTTGGGCGCCTGAAAAAATATACCGCGAAGCACGCGATGAATCGAGTGCGGGTGCTTGGGATCGTGCGGCCATGCTGTTCGAAAAACTCGAGGGACGGGCTGCCGGTACGCCTTTGGCACAGCAGGCCCAAATCGAAAAAGCCTATGCACAATATCGCGCCTCAGAAAAAATTCAAGCCATCGCCACGCTTGACCGCTTCCTTAAACTTCATCCCGCCAGCCCTGGTGTGGATTACGCGCTTTACTTAAAAGGCTTGGTCAATTTCAACGACAACTTAGGCTTGTTCTCTTTCATCACGAGGCAAGACTTGTCGGAGCGCGACCAAAAAGCCGCCAAGGACTCTTTCGAATCTTTCAAAGAGCTGATCACTCGCTTTCCCGACTCCAAATACTCGCCAGATGCACGCCAAAGAATGACGTACATTGTTAACTCTTTGGCAGCCTATGAAGTTCACGTGGCGCGTTTTTATTACAGCAAGGGGGCCTATGTGGCTGCTGTCAATCGCACTCAATTGGCCATCACTGACTACCCCGGCGTACCAGCCATCAAAGAGGCTCTGGAGATTCTGGCCATGTCCTATGGCGCATTGGGGATGGAAGAGTTAAGAGCCGACACGCTTCGTGTGTTAGAGAAGAATTTTCCCAACTCTATGACACCACCCAGCAGCAAAACTACTGCGTGGTGGAAGTTTTGGTAAGCCTTCCTAAAGCCTCTTCAAATTCAACTTCAGTGTGAAGTCTGCGCATGGGCGGCAGACAAGCCAACAAACGCCGTCCGTAGGCCATGCCAGTCAGGCGTGGATCGCATACAACCAAAACACCTTGATCAGTTTCGCTTCGAATCAGGCGTCCTGCACCCTGCTTCAGGGCCACTGCAGCTTCTGGCACGCTGTAGTCTGAGAAAGAGCTCTTGCCCGACAGCTGCAACCGTTGCGAGCGAGCCTCTACCAAAGGATCGTTTGGCGGGGGAAAAGGCAACTTGTCAATGACAACCAATTGAAGCGCATCTCCGGGAACATCAAAGCCTTCCCAAAAAGAAGCAGAAGCCACCAACACGCACCCCAAACCGCCTTCGCTTGAGCCCACTCGAAAACGCTCCATGAGTCTGCGCTTAGGGCCTTGTCCTTGAACCAATACTTCTAACTCGCCTGTTTGACCCAAGGCAGCCGTCAGTGCCTCACCAATGTTTCGCATGGCATTCAAGGTGGTGGTCAATACCAAGGTTCTGCCGCCCAAATTCCGCGCGTGTTTTTCAACCCAAGTCGACACCGTGCGCGTATGCGTTATCTCGCTGGGTTTGGGCATGCCCGGCGGCACATAGATGGCGGCCATGTTGGCATAGTCAAAGGGGCTGGCGACTCTTAACTTGCGCGCTTCACTTAAGCCACAAGGCTCGGTGAACCAGCGCATTTGATCATCCTCGCCCAGCGTTGCAGAAGTAAAAATCCAGGTTTTTTGCGGGCCGGTCTTTGGCTCTTGCTGAGCCAGATCTTGCAACATGTGTGTGTGCACAGCATTGGAAATATCTAGGGGCGACTCCACCAAACGCATTTGCGCACCCACCTCCGCCCAACGCACCGAGCCTTGCGCGCAGGGTTCTTGAAAGTCTTGAATCAAGCGCAATTGCAAAGACACGCGCTCGTACAAGCGCACAAAGTCTGGCGCCATTTCACTCACTGTGTCTAGCGCTGCTTGAGCGCCTTGAAGTGCTACCTGCAATTGCGCCATGGCCAGTAACCATTCAGAGGTTTCAATACCATCTGGAATAGGGTCAATCCAACGCAGGCGTGAGCCTGATTTAGCATGTTGAGCAGTCAGTCGCAAATCACGGGTTGATTTTTCCATCACACTGCAAATCAAGGTCCAATCAACCAAGCCTCTGGCCATTTGCACACCTGCTCCCAAGATGTCTCGCGTGAGTTCTAAGAGTTGGCTTGTACTCAGATGCCGACCTAAAAAATGAATACCAATTTCATTCAACTGATGCGCTTCGTCAAACACAACGGTTTGCACCGAGGGCAGCAGTTCGGCCATGCCCGTCTCGCGAACATTGAGGTCTGCAAAAAACAAATGGTGATTGATGACAACCACATCGGCGGACATGGCCTCTTTGCGTGCCAAATTGACATGGCAAGATTTGAAGTTGGGGCAAGGAGAACCAAGACAATTATCACGCGTTGATGTGACCAAGGGAATAACGGGTGATCGGTCGTCCAAGCCAGACAGTTCAGAGAGGTCGCCAGTTCGAGTGGATTGCGACCATGTTTCAATTTTGCTTAAGGCATGCATGTGAATGCGCAACGAAGCATCATGGCTCTGTCTGGCTTGAGACAAACGCAAGGTGCATAAATAGCTGCCACGTCCTTTGAGCAGCGCCACACGGACAGGCAATTTCAAAGCATCGATGAGTTTGGGAATATCTCTTGAAAACAGTTGATCTTGAAGCGCCTTGGTCGCAGTCGACACCAAAGCGCGCTGGCCGCTTAACAAGACAGGTACCAGGTAGGCATAGGTTTTACCCACACCGGTTCCGGCTTCCACCACCAATTCACCACCACTTGAAATGGTTTCTGCAACGGCCATGGCCATGTCTGTTTGCCCGGCACGAGATTTAAATTGAGGGGTAGCTTGCGCGATGACGCCATCTTCTGTGAAAGTGGCAGCGACTGCTTGAAGAAAAGCGCTCAAGGCAGTGCCTTGTCTTTGGGCGTCTCTTGGGTTTTGCCCGAAATTCGTTGTTGACGTTCTGACTCTTTGAGAACACGCTGGCGAGCATTCAAAGCCATCTCGCGTTGATCCAAGGGCGCTAGGGCTTGGTACTTTTGTTGCTTGGCTTTGAACAAACAATCGTTGACCGCAAATTGCTTCCAACACGACTTAGATGCTATTTGAAATTGATCTAAGATGACTTTTTTTTCCGCTGCCAAACCCATTCGCTGGTCTGCAATAGCCTCAGTTTCGGGCAACTGCATTGAATGATCAGATTGCGCCATGGCAAGCGAGCAGGTGCTAGCCAAAAAAAGAAACAGAGCAGCTTTGTTGCAAGAAACCATGCTTAAGTTAGGTAATTTGAGTGTCCACGGTGCGATGCTCTAGGGCCAAGAATTCTGACGACTGCATTTCGTGCAGACGGGAGATGGTTCTGGGAAACTCATGCGCAAGAGGACCTTTCGTGTAAAGCGCCTCAGGTTGAACCTCAGCCGATAGAATCAATTTAACACGCCTGTCGTACAGAACGTCAATGAGCCAAGTAAATCGCCTTGCTTCTGATGCCATACTAAGCGGCATCATGGGCACATTGCTGAGCAGCACCGTGTGAAACTGGGTGGCAATTTCCAAGTAATCATTTTGTGAGCGCGGCCCGCCACAAAGGGTTCTGAAGTCAAACCACACCACGCCCCCTGCCCGCCTTTTTGACTCAATTTCTCGGGCTTCAATGTGCAAAATAGGGTCCTCATCTTGGCTGCTGACAAGCTTGTTGAAAGCATCTGTCATGGCGTTGTCGGCTTCTTCTCCCAAGGGGCAATGGTAAAGCTTGACCATTTCTAAGGTGCGGCGGCGATAGTCTGTGCCGTTGTCGACATTCAACACCTCCATGCGCTGATTGAGCAACGCAATGGCGGGTAGCAAACGGTCACGGTGCAAACCATCTGGGTACAAGTTGTCAGGCTTGAAGTTGGAAGTGGTGACGAAGCTCACGCCATTTTCAAACAATGACACCAACAGCCGGTGCAAGATCATGGCATCGGTAATGTCGGCCACATGAAACTCGTCGAAGCAAATGAGTTGATAGCGCTTGGCCATCCGCCTTCCCAACTCTTGCAAAGGGTTGACGGTTCCTTGCATCAAAGCCATCTCACGGTGAACTTCTCGCATGAACTCATGGAAGTGCAAACGCGTTTTGTCCTTGACCGGCACAGCGTTGTAAAAACAGTCCATCAAGAAACTCTTGCCACGACCTACGCCACCAAACATGTAAACACCACGCGGTAATGCTGGTTTCTTTTTCAAAAAACGAAAGGGGTTGCTGATACTTTCTTGATAAGCCGCCCATTCTTGCGCACAACGTTCTAGGGCCTCGACTGCTCTGAGTTGCGCAGGGTCAGCCTCATAGCCTCTGCTTAGAAGTTCTTGGTCGTAGGCTAATCTAACGGACATGGATCGTATGCTCTTGAAAAATACTGAGAACAAAGGTTCTTTGGAATAAGAAAACCCGGGGCGGGCCCGGGCTTCGTAGTTTAACGAGACTTCAAAAAGCTTAGAAGTTCAAGGTCCGTTTGTCGACTGCCAAGGCAGCTTCTTTGGTGGCTTCGCTTAACGACGGGTGAGCATGGCAGATGCGAGCAATGTCCTCCGCACTAGCGCGGAATTCCATGGCTACAACGGCTTCAGCAATGAGCTCGCTGGCCATCGGGCCCACAATGTGAACACCCAAAATTTCGTCAGTGGTGGCATCGGCTAAGAACTTCACCATGCCAGTGGTATCACCTAAGGCACGGGCACGCCCATTGGCCAAGAAAGGAAAGGTGCCCGCTTTGTAAGCCACGCCATCAGCCTTAAGCTGCTGCTCATTGCGGCCCACCCAAGCAATTTCGGGGCTGGTGTAAATGACCCAAGGCACGGTGTTGAAATTGACATGGCCGTGCTGACCGGCAATGCGCTCGGCCACGGCAACGCCCTCTTCTTCGGCTTTGTGCGCCAACATGGGGCCACGCACCACGTCGCCAACGGCCCAAACGCCAGGCAAGTTGGTTTTGCATTCAGCGTCAACCACGATGGCGCCGCGCTCGTCTAAATGCAAGCCTACTGCTTCTGCGTTCAAGCCAATGGTGTTTGGCACTCGGCCAATGGACACTATGAGTTTGTCTGCCTCAATGCTCAGGGCTTCACCCTTGGCATTGGTGTAGGCCACTTTGACGCCTTTTTTGCTATTTTGAATCTCGCCGACTTTGACACCAAGTTCAATTTTCAAACCTTGTTTGTCGAATGCCTTTTTGGCTTCTTTGGCAATTTGCTCGTCTACAGCGCCCAAGAAAGTAGGCAGGCCTTCAAGAATGGTGACATCGGAGCCCAGACGGCGCCAGACAGATCCCATTTCCAAGCCGATGACACCGGAGCCAATCAGCACCAGCTTTTTAGGCACTGCACCCACATTCAAAGCGCCGTCATTGGACAACACATTGACTTCGTCAAAAGGTGTGCCGGGCAATGAACGGGCATTAGAGCCAGTGGCCACAATGATGTTCTTGCCATGCAATGTTTCATTGGCAGCACCTGTGACGGTAACTTCGTAGCCACCTTCAACGGCCTTGCTAAATGCAGCGCGACCATGAAAGAAAGACACTTTGTTCTTTTTGAACAAGTACAAAACGCCATCGTTGTTTTGCTTCACAACATTGTCTTTACGGGCAATCATCTTGGCCACATCCATGCTCACACCTTTCATCTCGATGCCGTGGTCGGCAAAGTGATGATTGGCTTGATCGAAATGTTCAGAAGACTGCAACAAAGCTTTGGAAGGAATGCACCCAACGTTGGTGCAGGTTCCGCCAAGGGCTGGGCCACCCGTTGCGTTTTTCCATTCGTCGACACACGCTACTTGAAATCCCAGTTGCGCTGCGCGAATGGCGGCAATGTAACCACCTGGGCCGCCACCAATGACGACCACATCAAATTGTTTGCTCATGCTTTTTTTCCTAAGACTTAGATGTCAAACAACAAGCGCGATGGGTCTTCTAACGCTTCTTTCATGGCCACCAAGCCCAAGACAGCTTCACGGCCGTCAATGATGCGGTGGTCATAAGACATGGCGAAATAGTTCATGGGGCGAACCACCACTTGACCGTTCTCAACCATGGCGCGGTCTTTGGTAGCGTGCACACCCAAAATAGCAGATTGAGGTGGGTTGATGATGGGGGTGGACATCATGGAGCCGAAGGTACCGCCATTAGAGATGGAGAACGTACCGCCGGTCATGTCTTCAATGCCCAACTTACCGTCTTTGGCCTTAGCGCCAAACTCAGAGATCTTTTTCTCGATGTCAGCAAAGCTCATTTGGTCGGCATTGCGCAAAATAGGCACCACCAAACCACGGGGTGAGCCCACGGCAATACCGATGTCGAAATAACCGTGATAAACAATGTCGCTGCCATCAACGGAGGCATTCAACACGGGGTATTTCTTCAAGGCGTGCACGGCTGCTTTCACGAAGAAGCTCATGAAGCCCAACTTGATGCCGTGCTCTTTTTCGAACTTGTCTTGGAAGCGCTTGCGCATGTCCATGACAGGCGCCATGTTGACTTCGTTGAAGGTGGTCAAAATGGCATTGGTTGCTTGAGATTGCAACAAACGCTCGGCCACACGCGCACGCAGTCGAGTCATGGGCACGCGTTGTTCAGGACGCTCACCCAAATTCACTGCAGGTGCAGCCACTTGCGGCAATGAACTTGTGGGCACACCCGTTGGAATAGAAACTTGCGGTGCAGGCTTGGCGCCACCGGCCACAGCAGACAACACATCCCCTTTGGTAACGCGTCCGTCTTTGCCTGAACCCGCAACAGAACCAGCCGACAAGTTGTTGTCGGCCATGATCTTGGCCGCAGAGGGCATGGCCACACCCGCCATGCTGTTGCTTTGGGCAACGGGTGCGGCGGCGGCGCTAGCTGAAGGGGCTGGTGCCGCAGCAGCTGCGGGTGCTGATGCAGCCACTTTGCCATCGGTGTCAATGCGAGCAATCAGTTGCTCAGCAAGCACCATAGCGCCGTCGCCGACCAAGATTTCTGACAAAACACCTGCTGACGGTGCGGGGACTTCAAGCACCACTTTGTCAGTTTCAATTTCGATCAAGATTTCGTCGGCTGCGACACTGTCGCCAACTTTCTTTTTCCACGTCAACATGGTGGCTTCTGCCACGGACTCAGACAACTGAGGGACTTTAACTTCTGCGATAGCCATTTCGATTCTTTCTTAATTGGTTCAATACTTTTTGTGGGGTCTGTTATTTGGACAACACAAAACCTTTGATCTTGCCGAATGCGCCATCCACCAAAGCTTTTTGTTGCTCTTGGTGAAGGTGTGAATAACCCACAGCAGGCGACGCGGAAGCTGCTCGGCCGGAATACCCCAAGCGCTGACCTTCGGTCATGTTCTCGTGAATGTAATGCTGCACAAAGAACCAAGCGCCTTGGTTTTGTGGCTCGTCTTGCGTCCAAACCAACTCGGTAGCGTTCGGGTATTTTTTCAACTCAGTTGCAAAAGCTTTGTGCGGGAACGGGTACAACTGTTCGGCACGCAAAATGGCCGTGTCGTCAGCACCCAGTTCTTCACGCTTTTTAACCAAGTCGTAGTAAACCTTGCCGGAACAAATCAAAACACGTTTGACTTTGTCACCCTTCAGTGCTTTGTTTTCAGGAATGACCGTTTGGAAGCCACCTTTGGTGAACTCTGACAAAGGTGATGTGGCGTCTTTGTTGCGCAGCAAAGATTTCGGTGTGAAGATGATCAGAGGCTTGCGCAAATTGCGAATCATTTGACGGCGCAGCACATGGAAGATTTGACTGGCCGTGGTGGGCTGGACAATTTGCATGTTGGTGTCAGCCGCCAGCTGCATGAAACGCTCCAAGCGCGCTGAGCTGTGCTCTGGGCCTTGACCTTCATAGCCGTGAGGCAACATGAGCGTCAGGCCGTTCACACGGCCCCACTTCACTTCGCCAGAGGCAATGAACTGGTCAATCACCACTTGGGCGCCGTTGGCAAAGTCGCCGAACTGAGCTTCCCAAATGACCAACGTGTTGGGATCGTTGGAAGCGTAGCCGTACTCAAAGCCAAGCACAGCCTCTTCAGACAAGATGGAGTCGATGACCACAAAAGGCGCTTGATTTTCAGCAACGTTTTGCAAAGGCACGTAAGTACCAATGTCCCACTTCTCACGATTTTGATCGTGAATGACAGCGTGTCGGTGTGTGAAGGTGCCACGGCCGCAATCTTCACCCGACAAGCGCACGGGATAACCGCTGGCCACCAAGGAAGCAAAAGCCATGTGCTCGCCCATGCCCCAATCGACGGGCATGTCGCCACGGCCCATGGCTGCACGGTTGTCGTAAACGTTTTTCACCAACTGATGCGGTGTCACACTGCTTGGTAAGGTGGTGATTTTTTCGGCAATGCGTTTCCACTCAGCCAATGGCAAGGCAGTGCTACCTGCATCAGTCCATTTTTGGTTCAAGAATGGCGCCCAGTCCACAGAGAACTGAGTTTTGAAGTTGGTCAAAACAGGATCGCTGTCAGTGTGCTTGCCTGCGTCCAATGCGGCGCGGCAAGCCTTCACCATGTCGTCACCCAAGGTGTCGCCCAAGCCTTGTGCGGCCAAACGATCGGCGAACAACTTGCGAGTGCCAGGATGTGCGCCGATTTTCTTGTACATCAAGGGCTGTGTCAGGCTAGGTGTGTCTTGCTCGTTGTGTCCCAATTTGCGGAAGCAAATGATGTCAAGAACCACATCCTTATTGAAGGTCATGCGGTACTCGAGCGCAATTTGCATGGCCAACACCGCTGTTTCTGGATCGTCTGCGTTGACGTGCAACACAGGTGCTTCCACCATCTTGACGATGTCGGTGCAGTACACCGTAGAACCCATGTCGCGAGGGTCTGATGTGGTGAAACCAATTTGGTTGTTGATGATGATGTGAACGGTACCGCCTGTGGAATAACCACGGGTTTGTGCCAAGGCCAATGTTTCTTGGTTGACACCTTGACCCGCAAAAGCTGCATCGCCGTGAACCAGCACTGGCAACACTTGTTTGCCCTTGGGATCGGCTCGTCGGTCCATGCGTGCGCGCACAGAGCCTTCGACCACTGGGTTGACAATTTCAAGGTGCGATGGATTGAAGGCCAAAGACAAGTGAACAGGGCCACCGCGCGTGCTGATGTCAGAGCTGAAGCCTTGGTGGTACTTCACGTCGCCGGCAGGCAAATCTTCTGGCGCAGTGTGGTCAAACTCAGCGAACAAGTCTTTGGGCAATTTGCCCATGGTATTGACCAGCACATTCAAGCGGCCGCGGTGGGCCATGCCAATCACAATTTCTTGCACGCCTTTTTCACCCGCAGCTTGGATGAGCTCGTCAATGGCTGCAATGAAGGTTTCGCCACCTTCCAAAGAGAAACGTTTTTGACCGACATATTTGGTGTGAAGAAAACGCTCTAAGCCTTCGGCCGCAGTCAAGCGATCGAGGATGTGTTTTTTCTGCTCGGCATTGAAATTGGGTTTGCTGCGAATGCTCTCCAATTTTTGTTGCCACCAACGCTTTTCAGTTTGGTCAGTGGTGTACATGAATTCGGCGCCCAATGTGCCGCAGTAGGTTGCGCGCAATGCATTGAGCAATTCGCGCAAGGGCATGGCGTTTTTACCGAAGAAGGTGTTGCTGGTGTCGAACACAGTTTCTTGGTCGGAATCGGTGAAACCATAAAACGCTGGATCGAGTTCAGGTATGTTGGGGCGCTCAGTGCGCTTCAAGGGGTCAAGATCGGCCCAGCGCTGGCCTACATTTCGGTAAGCCGCAATAAGTTGTTGTGCAGCCGTACGCTTGCGACCCATTTCGGCATCGGCGCTGGCCATGACGACTTTGGTACCACCTTGCTTTGCGCGTTCGGCAAAAGCATTGATGACGGGTAAGTGGGGAACGTCCTTGGCAGATGAGCCATCAACAGCAGGTACATGTTGCAAGGCGTCGAAGTATTCGCGCCAACTGTCGGGAACGCTGCCTGGGTTGGTCAGGTAGTTCTCGTACATTTCCTCGACGTAGGGCGCATTGCCTCCGAAGAGATAGGTGTTGCCTTGGTAGGCGGTGTAGACGGATTTTGTCTCACTCATATTTCGCTGACCTTCGTTCCCCTTCAGGGAACATTAGTTGGTTGATTTACCTTCCGCGACACGGCTGAACCGGTTGGCGGATGCGACTGTGGCATGGGGAAGGGCCTAAGTAACTTGCGCATTATCCCATTGATTTGCATCACATCAGCTGTTTTATTCAACAAAAACGGGATGAATACAGATCCATCCCGTCAGTCATAAGTCAGCTACGTGACAGATCAGGGACTTGAAGATTTGACCAAATCTGATATTTGAAGCAATGCCGCGGGGTCGTCCATCGTGGTTAAGTCGCCAGGATCTCGCCCTTCACACACCGCTTGAATAGCACGGCGCAGCAATTTGCCACTTCGCGTTTTGGGCAAAACAGACACAAAACGAACACGCGAAGGTCTGGCAACCGCCCCCAATGAATTGTCGACCACCTTCATGATTTCACCTTCAAGTTTTAGCAAGGCTTGAGGATCATTCAAAAGTGCGTTGTCTTTGAGAACAGCAAAGGCCATGGCCACTTGTCCCTTCAAACTGTCGGCCACACCCACCACAGCCACTTCTGCCACTGCGGCATGACCAGAAATGCTCTCTTCAATTTCACGCGTACCCAAACGATGGCCAGCGACATTGATCACATCATCGGTGCGGCCCAAAATAAAGAAATAACCATCTTCATCTTTGATGCCCCAGTCGAAGGTGGAGTAAATCGTTTTACCAGGCACTGTGTCCCAATAGGTTTTGACAAAACGCTCGTCATCACCCCAGATGGTTTGCAAGCAACCAGGCGGCAAAGGGCCTTCAATGGCCACCACGCCTTTTTGGTGGGGCTGCGTCAGCTCTTCACCCGTTTGATCGTCCAACAACTTCACGTTGTAGCCGTAAACAGCTTTACCTGGAGAGCCAAATTTACTGGGTGTTTTTTCAATGCCGTTGCATACCGTCAAGATAGGCCAACCCGATTCTGTTTGCCAGTAGTTGTCGATGATGGGTTTGCCTAGACCCTCGGAAATCCACTTGGCAGTGGGCTCGTCCAACGGCTCGCCCGCTAAAAACAGGGCCTTCAGGCTGGACAAATCGTATTTGCTAAGCAAGGCCGGATCTTGTTTTTTCAACACACGAATGGCTGTGGGCGCACTGAACATCACGGTCACTTTGTATTTCTCAACCAGACTCCACCAAATGCCACCATCGGGGCGTGTAGGCAAGCCTTCGTAAAGAATGGTGGCCATGCCGCCAATCAAGGGGCCGTAAATGATGTAGCTGTGACCGACCACCCAACCGATGTCGCTGGTGCAGAAAAATGTTTCGCCTGGCTTACCGCAAAAAATATTGGGGATGCTCGAAGCCAAGGCCACTGCATAGCCACCCGTGTCACGCTGGACCCCTTTGGGCTTGCCCGTCGTGCCAGAGGTGTACAAGGTGTAACTTGGATGGGTGGCATCGACCCACTCGCAGGGCACCACGTCGTTCATGTGTTTTTCGCGCAGCGTGGACCAAAGCAAATCACGTCCCTGAATCATGTCCATGCTTGCCAAACCACGTTCGACCAACACCACTGAATCGGGCTTGTGGGATGACAAACGAATGGCCTCATCTAACAAGGGCTTGTAGACAACGACTTTGCCACCCCGAGAACCTGCATCGGCACTGACGATGACTTTGGGACTGGCGTCTTCTATTCGCGAAGCCAATGAACCAGAAGCAAAGCCACCAAACACCACAGAGTGAATGGCGCCAATGCGCGCACAAGCCAACATGGCAAAGGAAGCCTCTGCAATCATGGGCATGTAAATCAAAACTCGGTCGCCTTTTTTCACGCCCAATGACAACAAAGACGCCGCCATGCGTTGAATTTCTGCATGCAACTGCTTGTAGGTGTAGGTGACTTCTTGGTCGGTTTCTGTAGAAACAAAAATCAACGCAGCTTGATCGCCACGGTCTTTTAGATGGCGGTCAATGGCGTTGTGACACAAGTTGGTTTCACCGCCTTTGAACCATTTCGCAAATGGCGGGTTGCTGTAGTCACAGATTTCTTGAGGGGCTTTGTGCCACTCAATCTGGTGGGCTTGCTCTGCCCAGAACGCATCCCGGTCCTGAATGGAACGCTGGTGAAAATCTGCATATTGAACCATGGTGTCTCCTAAATCTGGGCCCGACTTCTGAATTCATAATTATTCATGAGGGACTTGCTGCAAACTGACTTTGGACATGAAAGCATCAAGGCAAGAAGCTTAAACCAAGCCTTTGATCCAAGTTTGAACCTGTTTGAAATCGGGGTTTTCTGCTGACCGAAGCCATTCAAACAATACCATTTCGGTGGTTAAAAGCTCTGCCCCAGCGCCCGCCAATCGGTCAAATGCGGCGTCTCGATCTCGGTCGCTGCGCGAGGCGCAAGCATCTGTCACGACCCAGACGTCAAACTCGTCCTCCAACAAATCCAAAGCCGTTTGCAACAAGCACACGTGAGCTTCGCAACCCGCTATGACCACGGAGGGCCCAGCTTCAGGTTCAACCGGTTTTTGCAAATGCCGTGGCAAGCTGCGAGCGTTGCCCTTCGGCGCGGCAGGCGCGGGAGGACTTAACCATTCGCCCAAACCCTCCTCCACGCCACTGAAAGCCATTTTGGCCAGCACCCGTTGGCAATGTTGACGAATCTCGGGAGATGTTTCGCCAAGTCCTGATGGATTTTGTTCAGTAGCCCAAACCGGCACATTCAGAAGCTTGGCGGTCCGAGCCAGCACTTCAGCGCGCAGCCATACTGCTGGTGCGTCCTTCATGGCGGGCATTAACTTCAATTGGTAATCAACCAGAACCAATTGAGAGGATTCAACTTCAAGCAGCATATTCAGGCCTCGGTGCAAATTAATCAAAATCTCAGTTTGCCCAACCCAAATTGGGGGTGT
>JAJTDK010000016.1:37174-40502 GCA_021300495.1 Limnohabitans sp.
GAGCGGGGATTGGTCACCCAAATGACCGATCAACTGACGCAGCAAATTAGCAATCAGTTGGGCGGGCCCCTACAGTCTGCGCGCAACGCATTTGGTGGCAAAGCCTCAGAACTGGTCATGCAAGCCATGGGGCTTCTGGGTGTGCCCTACAAAAGGGGCGGCACCAGCGAAGAAAAAGGCTTTGATTGCAGCGGCTTTGTGCGCTACATGTATGAAAAATCTGTTGGCTTGGTACTGCCCAGAAGAGCAGAAGAACAGGCCAAAGTCACAGAAGAAATCAGCCGCAGTGAACTCAAGCCTGGCGATTTGGTTTTTTTCAACACCCTGAAACGAACCTTCAGCCATGTCGGTATTTATGTCGGTGACGGTAAATTTATTCACGCGCCCAGACCTGGCAAAGCCGTTCGAGTGGATGACATGCGCGAAGCCTATTGGCAACAGAGGTTCAATGGTGCTCGAAGGGTTCAAGTCGACAAACTACAAAATGAGCCACTCAAAAATTAGATTCATCGCGCCCATGAAAAAACCGCCTACAGGCGGTTTTTTTTCTGCGCTTGAAAGCTTATTTCTTTGAAGGCGGCAGGTCTGTACAACTGCCATGCGCCACCTCGGCTGCCATGCCAATGCTTTCTCCCAATGTTGGGTGTGGGTGAATGGTCTTGCCAATGTCGATGGCATCTGCACCCATCTCGATGGCCAAGGCCACTTCGCCAATCATGTCACCCGCATGCGTACCCACCATGCCGCCGCCCAAGATCTTGCCGTGGCCATGAGCCTCGGGTGAATCATCAAACAACAACTTGGTCACGCCTTCGTCACGGCCATTGGCAATGGCGCGGCCTGAAGCCGTCCAAGGAAACAGACCCTTCTTGACTTTGATGCCTTGCGCCTTGGCTTGATCTTCTGTCAGGCCCACCCAAGCCACTTCGGGGTCGGTGTAAGCCACGCTTGGAATCACACGAGCATTGAAAGCACTGGCTGCCAACTCTTTGTTGCCTTGAATTTCACCGGCAATGACTTCAGCTGCAACATGCGCTTCATGAACCGCTTTGTGCGCCAACATGGGTTGACCCACAATGTCGCCAATGGCAAAGATGTGTGGCACGTTGGTGCGCATTTGAATGTCAACAGGAATGAAACCACGGTCTGTCACGTTCACACCCGCTTTTTCTGCCGCAATCTTCTTGCCGTTGGGTGTGCGACCCACAGCCTGCAAGACCATGTCGTAGACTTGCGGCGCAGGGGCTGCAACGCCCTCCTCTGCAGATTCAAATGTCACCTCAATACCGGCCTTGGTAGCTTTGGCCCCCACGGTTTTGGTTTTGAGCATGATGTTGTCAAAACGAGGGGCGTTCATTTTTTGCCAGACCTTGACCAAATCGCGGTCGGCTCCTTGCATCAACCCGTCCATCATTTCAACCACATCAAGGCGCGCGCCCAGCGTGCTGTAAACGGTACCCATTTCTAACCCAATGATGCCGCCGCCCAAAATAAGCATGCGCTTGGGTATTTCTTTCAATTCCAAGGCGCCCGTGCTGTCGACAACGCGAGGATCGTTGGGCATGAAAGGCAAGCGCACGGCTTGGCTACCGGCGGCAATGATGCAATTTTTGAAAGCAAGGACTTTTTTCACGCCAGTTTTTTCTTGCCCCGTGCCCGTGGTTTCTTCTACCACCACATGGTTGGCGCTTAGGAATTCACCCACACCGCGAACCGTGGTGACCTTGCGCATTTTGGCCATGGCTGCCAACCCCCCTGTGAGTTTGCCAATGACTTTTTCTTTGTGAGTTCTTAATTTTCCAATGTCCAATTTAGGGGTGCCAAAGTCGACACCCAAATCGGCCATGTGACTGACTTCGTCCATGACCGCGGCAACGTGCAACAACGCTTTGGAAGGAATGCAACCCACGTTCAAACAAACGCCACCCAAAGTGGCGTAACGCTCAACGATCACCACCTTAAGGCCCAGATCTGCAGCACGAAAAGCAGCGGAGTAACCACCAGGGCCAGCTCCCAAAACCAGCAAATCACATTCAATGTCGACTGTGCCACCGTAGGAGGCTGAGTTGGGCGTATTTGCTGCAACAGGTGCAGCAGCAGGCGGTGCCGAAGCCGTGGCAACGGGTGTTGTAGCTAGAGGCGCTGAAGATGCCGGTGCAGTGGCTAAAGCCGTCGCTTCACCTTCTAGCACCAAGACCAAAGAGCCTTGCTTGACCTTGTCGCCCAACTTCACTTTGAGCTCTTTCACCAAGCCAGCATGTGAGCAGGGAATTTCCATGGAGGCTTTGTCAGACTCCACGGTGATCAAGCTTTGTTCAGCTTTGACCACATCGCCAGGCTTGACCAGCAGCTCAATGACCGTCACTTCGTCGAAGTCGCCAATGTCCGGAACTTTAATATCAATCAGTGCCATAGTTTTTCAATCAGTTGGGGACAGAGCAATGCTTCGCCTTGGTCTTTCCCGCAATTTTTAAAGAAGTACACGGCGAAAATCGCCAAGAATTTGACCCAAGTACGCATTGAAGCGTGCGGCGGCAGCGCCATCAATCACGCGGTGATCCCAGGTCAGAGACAAAGGCAGCATAAGGCGCGGCACAAACTGTTTGCCATCCCAAACTGGTTCTTGCGTGCTCTTGCACACGCCCAAGATAGCTACTTCAGGCGCGTTGATGATGGGGGTGAAGTATTTACCACCAATGCCACCCAAGCTTGAGATGGTGAAGGTAGCGCCCGTCATTTCTGCAGGCCCCAATTTGCCATCACGGGCTTTCTTGGCCAACTCACCCATTTCCTGGCTGATTTGCAAGATGCCTTTTTTGTCGGCATCGCGAATCACGGGCACCATCAAGCCATTGGGCGTGTCTGCTGCAAAGCCAATGTGCCAATAGTTTTTGTAGACGATGGCATCGCCATCCAAAGAGCTGTTGAACTCAGGGTATTTTTTCAAGGCGGCCACACAAGCCTTGATTAAGAAAGCCAACATGGTGACCTTCACGCCAGACTTTTCGTTTTCCTTGTTGGTTGACACACGGAAAGCTTCCAAGTCAGTGATATCAGCATCGTCGTGGTTGGTGACGGCGGGAATCATGATGGCGTTGCGCAACAAATTGGCACCGCTGATCTTCTTGATGCGGCCCATTTCTTTGCGTTCAATGGGACCAAATTTGGCGAAGTCTACTTTGGGCCAAGGAATCAAGCCCAGTGCAGCACCATCGCCACCTGCGGGGGCTTTGTCCGCTTGAGCTTTGGTTTGCATGGCACCTGCCATCACGGCTTTGGTGAAGGCTTGTACATCGTCTTGTGAAATTCGACCTTTGGGGCCATTGCC
>JAJTDK010000080.1 GCA_021300495.1 Limnohabitans sp.
GAATTGTTTTTGCAACGCTTCCCAGGCACCGTGGTGGCCATTACCCACGATCGTTACTTCTTAGACAATGCGGCCGAGTGGATCTTAGAACTTGACCGCGGACACGGCATTCCCTACAAGGGCAACTATTCCAATTGGTTGGAGCAAAAAGAGGCACGCTTGGGCCAAGAGCAACGCACAGAAGACGCACGCACCAAGGCCATGAAAAAAGAATTGGAATGGGCTCGCTCCAATCCAAAAGGTCGTCAAGCCAAGAGCAAGGCGCGCCTGGCACGCTTTGAAGAACTGAGCGATTACGACTACCAAAAACGCAATGAGACACAGGAAATTTTCATTCCCGTGGCCGAGCGATTGGGCAACGAAGTTTTCGAATTCAGCAACGTCAGCAAGTCATTCGGCGATCGTTTGTTAATTGACAATCTAAGCTTCCAAGTTCCCGCTGGCGCTATCGTTGGCATCATCGGGCCTAACGGCGCCGGTAAATCAACGCTATTTAAATTGATCTCTGGCAAAGAGCAACCCGACAGTGGCGCCATCAAAGTGGGTCAAACCGTGAAGATGGCCTTCGTCGACCAAAATCGCGACGACCTCTCAAATGAAAAAACCGTTTGGGAAGATGTCTCTGGTGGTTTAGACATCATGACCGTCGGCAAATTTCAAATGCCCAGCCGTGCCTATTGCGGCCGCTTCAATTTCAATGGGGGCGATCAGCAAAAGAAAGTGGGCATGTTGTCGGGTGGTGAGCGCGGTCGTTTGCACTTGGCCAAAACCCTCATCGAAGGCGGCAATGTATTGCTGCTAGACGAGCCCTCCAATGACTTGGACGTTGAAACATTGCGCGCCTTGGAAGATGCCTTGCTTGAGTTTGCGGGCTCGGTCATGGTCATTAGCCACGATCGATGGTTCCTTGACCGCATTGCGACGCACATCTTGGCCGCAGAAGGCGACAGCCAGTGGGTGTTCTTTGATGGCAACTACCAAGAGTACGAAGCCGACAAGAAGAAGCGTTTGGGCGAAGAGGGTGCCAAGCCTAAGCGTGTGCGTTTTAAAGCCTTGAAATAATTCTCTGAGCTCAGTGAACTCAGAGCGAGTTGTGACATGAAGCCCATGCGCTTAGAGGACGTCCTCTTTAGCCAAGGTTTCGGCACACGCCGTGTCTGCGCAGGCTTGGTGCAACAAGGCTATGTGAGCGTGAACGGTGAGGTTCAAGAAGACCCCGGTGTTTTCTTTGATCCGGAAAATCTCAAGTTCAAAGTTCAGGGCACAGAGTGGCCTTACTTTGACCGCGCTTACCTTATGTTGCACAAACCCACAGGCACAGAGTGCTCACAAAAGCCCTCAACCTGGCCTAGCATCTACACCTTGCTTCCTTCCCCATTAAGACTGCGGCCTCAAAAAGCTGCGGTTCAAGGCGTTCAAGCGGTGGGCCGCTTAGACCAAGACACCACGGGCCTGTTGTTGCTCACCGATGATGGCAAGTTCATTCACCGCATGAGTTCGCCCAAGCACCACATGCCCAAGGTGTATGAGGTCACCACCAAGCACGAGATCACGGCGCTACAGGTGGAGAAATTATTGTCGGGCGTGGTGCTAGATGACAGCCCAAAGCCTGTGCAAGCCGCGGCTTGTGAGAAGGTGTCAGACACCCATTTGAAACTCACCCTCACAGAAGGCAAGTACCACCAAGTCAAGCGCATGTTGGCGGCTGTTGGCAATCGGGTAGAGGGGTTGCACCGCAGTGCCATAGGTCATTTGCAGTTGCCAGCAGATTTAGCGCCCGGTCAGTGGCGCTGGATCTTACCTAGCGAACTCGAAAAATACTTCAAAGCCTGAAGCACTTCCAAAGGCTGATCCTTGTGAGGACTGTGTCCACAGTTTTCTAATTTCACCAATTGAGTTTGAGTAGCGTGCGCTGCAATCTCATCAATTTGTTTCATGGTTCCATAAGGGTCATCTGTTCCTTGAATGGCCATCAAGGGCGATTGGATCTTTGAAAGCAATGGCCGAATGTCAAAGCTGCTAAAGGCTTCACTCAACCACACATCGTTCCACTGCCAAAAGGCGACATCGACATCTTTGTGAAAGGCGGCTAACTTGGGTTTGAGTTTTTCAAAGTGATCTCTTGCATGAGAGATGGCTTGAACAGAAATGTCTTCCATCATCACATGGGGTGCCATGACCACACAGCCTGCAACTGGAAACTGGCTGGCATGAATCAGTGCAATGGTGCCGCCATCGGAGTGACCAATCAAAAGGGGATTGGCAATTTTTAAATGCGCCAACAAAGCGGGAAGAACTTCCAAAGCCTCCCGATGCATGTAGTTCGATTGAAGTTTTCCAGCCCCGCGCACATCAAAAATGCTTTCAGAGTACCCATAGCCTCGGCGTGAATAAACCCAGCCTTCACATTCCAGGGTTTGGCATATTTGAGCTGGCCAATCTTTCCAAAGGGCGACGCTGCCCAGTCCTTCGTGCAAGAAAACGCAACTTGGAGCGCTGGCCTTGAAGGCCAAAGGTTTGTCCAGCGGGATGTGTTTCACTTCTAAGTCAACACCCAAGATGGAGATCAGAGAGGGGTCAGTCATGCAGACAATTTTGACACTATAAAACCTCAAAAATTAAAAAGATTGCGCTAGATAAGCAGGGATGCCTTCCAATACCCCATTACACTCAAGGAATGATCTTACAAGCACTGATCTTCACAATTGGTTTGGCCACTTTCGGTCTTGCTTCGGCCATGTCCTCAGGACCTAAACCTGCGCCGCCCGAGCCTGCAGCTCAAGCACCTGCTCCCATTTTTGTCTTAAATTCTCTTGAAGGGAATGTCAGTGTCATCGATCCGGTCACTTGGACCGAAACCAAGCGTATCCCCACCGGCAAAGAGCCGCACCATTTGTACCTCACGCCAGATGAAAAGTCGGTCATTGTGGCCAATGCCCTGTCCGATTCTCTGACCTTCATCGATCCTCGAACCGCAGAAATTCAACGTGTCATTTCAGGCATTTTGGATCCTTATCACTTGCGTTTTTCGCCCGACATGAAATGGTTCGTCACGGTTGCCAACCGACTCAATCACATTGACATCTACAAATGGGATGGAGAAACGCCCATCTTGCTCAAACGCATTCAATCGGCTAAAACACCCAGCCACATGTGGATTGACAGCAAGAGCACCACGGTGTGGGCCACCATGCAAGACAGCAATGAATTGATCGCCATTGATTTGAAGACCCAAACCATCAAATGGCGCGTGAAAACGGGCCCTATGCCTGCCGATGTTTTTGTCACGCCAGACGATCAAACATTGTTGATTGGAATGACGGGCGGTGATGGCGTTGAGGTTTACGACGTGTCTAAAAACCCTGCGAAAAAAATTAAATTGATTCAAACGGGCAAAGGTGCGCACGCTTTCCGAGCGCTAGGTGACAAGCAGCATGTGTTAGTTAGCAACCGTGTCGCCAACTCGATCAGCAAAATCGATTACAAAAGCCTCACTGTGGTTGACAAGTTTCCAGGGCCAGGTGGGCCAGATTGCATGGACATCATGGCAGATGGCAAAACCATTTTGCTTTCCTCGCGTTGGGCTCAAAAGTTAAGCGTGATTGACATGAGCACTCGCCAAGTGGTTCGTCAGATCAAAGTGGGCAAATCACCGCACGGGGTTTGGACCTTGGACCATGCGTCACGCCAATGACACTTTGAACAAGCGTCTGCCCCAGCTCTTTCTGGGCGCACTCTTGTTCAATCCGCTTTCTTCGGCAGTGGCTGTCGAGTCTCAAAAACCCCCACTGCAATGCCAAAAGCCCATTTACCTCACCCTAGACACGGGCCACATGGGCATGGCCCCCTTGATTGCCGACGTACTGCGCAAGCATCAAGTCCCAGCGACCTTTTTTGGAGCCCATGAAAAAACGCAAGAGGGTGATGGCAGCCTTGGCCAATACTGGTCTGCATGGTGGAAGGCGCGAGGCAGCGAAGGACACGATTTTGCAAGCCATACCTACGACCATGCTTATTGGCGATCGGACATCGATTCTCAAACCTTCAAAATTCGGCCCAGTTCAGGGGAGCAAAAAGACCAAAACTTAATTTGGAGTGCAGAAAACTATTGTGCTAACTTGAAAAAAGCTTCTCAGCGTTTGGAAGCTATGACGGGCCGAACCAGTTTGCCACTTTTTAGAGCGCCGGGGGGCAAAACTTCGCCCGCGTTGTTGAAGGCTGCCAGCCAATGTGGCTACACGCATGTCGGTTGGGCGCCTGCTGGTTTTTTAGGAGACGAGTTGTCGAGTCAAACCCACAGCAACGCTGCTTTGCTAAAGACTGCGCTCAAAAGCATCAAAACGGGTGATATTTTGATGGCCCATTTGGGTATTTGGTCGCGCCAAGATCCTTGGGCTCCTGCGGTCTTAGAGCCTCTGATTGTGGGCTTGAAAGACAAAGGGTTTTGTTTTGCCAGTTTGCGTCAACACCCGCAATATTCGAAACTCCTTGCTGCTGTGCCATAAAGCCCCTTGAACCTTGCCCACTTCTTATTTTCAACGCCATGCTGACATCCATGATTGAATGGCTCATTGACATCTTCTCCGCATTGCAAACTTTGTTGTTTGAAAGTGTGGTTCAGCCCTTGGCATTTGCTTGGGGTGCTGGTCATTTGCTCGATGTAGCCTACGAAGGCACGGGTTGGCTCCTAATTGGCTTGCTGCAAATTCTGATTTTGCTTGTCTTCATTGCGCCCTTGGAAAAATGGCGACCTTCTGAACCTGTGACAGATTCCAACGGTGTCAAAGTTGATGTCTTCTACACCCTCATTCACCGTTTGGGCCTTTTTAAGTTGGTCATGTTTTTCACTTTTGAAAATGCCGTTGAAACAGCGTTTGGCATGCTGCGCGTGCACGGGTTTCCAACTTTTCACATTGACGCATTTTGGCCAGGTGTCTCTGACATTGCTTGGGTCAGTTTCTTGCTGTACCTTGTTGTTTTCGATTTTGTTCACTACCTGATTCACCGAGGGCAGCATCAGTTCAATCGGTGGTGGGCGTTGCATTCTTTGCATCATTCGCAAAGACAAATGACGCTCTGGACAGACAACCGCAATCATTTGCTCGATGATGTGATCACCGCGCTGATTTTGTCAGTGGTGGCCAAATTGATCGGCGTGGGCCCGGGGCAATTCATTGCCTTGGTGGTCTTAAGTCAATTGAGCGAAAGTTTTCAACACGCCAACATCAGATGCAGTTTTGGTTGGTTGGGGGATCGCTTATTTGTGAGCCCGAGGTTTCATCGCTTGCACCATGCCATTGGCATTGGCCACGAGTCAGCAGGCCGAAAAACCTTAGGTGGACACAACTTCGGCGTGTTGTTTCCGTGGTGGGACATGATGTTCAGAACTGCTGATTTTTCAAACAGATACGATCCAACAGGTGTTCGCGACCAAGTGGAAGAGGGGCGCGAATATGGGCAAAGTTTTTGGGCTCAACAAAAATTAGGCTTCATGCGCTTTTTAGGCAAAGGCACAAGTTCATGAGCCTTTTCATGGACTCATTTTGGCGAGCGCTTGCTTATTGCCTGCATCCAAAGGTCATCATGCTCTCCTTGTTGCCGCTCATTTTGATGGCGGTCATCGTGACAGGCTTGGGCTTTATGTACTGGGACCTTGCTGTCGACACCGTGCGCACAGGGATGGAAGGCAGCCCTGCCTTGGGTTGGGCGTGGACTTGGTTGGAGCGAGTCGGTCTGCTGAGTTTAAAGACGGTGCTTGCGCCATTCGTCATCATCCTGGCTGTGACGCCTGTTGTCATGATCATGTCCTTATTGGCAGTCTCATTCATGATGACGCCAGCACTCGTGAGTTTGGTTGGTACAAGGCGCTTTCCTGATTTAGAGCGCAAGCGAGGTGGTTCTTTATGGCAAAGTGTCTTGTGGACTTTCATGTCTGTCATCTTGGCCATGAGCGCATTGATTCTCACCTTGCCCCTATGGTGGATACCGCCGCTGGCCATACTTTTACCAGCATTGATTTGGGGATGGTTGACCTACAGAGTCATGACCTACGATGTTTTGGCTGAACATGCGTCTAGTCAAGAGCGGGTAGAGCTCATGAAGCGTTATCGATTTCAATTGTTAGGCATGGGCGTTATAACCGGAGCCATGGGGGCAGCACCAAGTTTGGTGTGGGCATCCGGTGCCTTGTTTGCCGCTGCGTTTGTGATTCTCATCCCCATTGCAGTTTGGATTTACACCCTCGTTTTTATCTTTTCAGCACTTTGGTTTGTTCACTATTTGTTGCTTGCTTTAAGTAAGCTCAGAGAAGAGCCCATCATCATTTCGAACGAAGCACAGCCATGAACACACTCATGCAACTCAATCCGCCTGCCATCGGCATCATCATCATTGGCGACGAAATTCTGTCGGGTAAACGCTCGGACAAACACTTGCCAAAATTCATAGAGCTTCTCAATGAGCGAGGTTTGCAGTTGGCCTGGGCCGAGTATGTGGGCGACTCTCCCGAGCGCATTACGCAGGTCTTAGCCCGTGCCTTCGCATCGGGTGATGTGGTCTTCTCTTGCGGCGGCATCGGTGCAACGCCAGACGATCACACCCGACAATGCGCGGCCCAAGCAATCGGTGTGCCCTTGGCTTTGCACCCTGAAGCCAAGGCCTTGATCTTGGAACGCATGCGCGATGTCGCCACGGAGCAGGGTGTTGCCTTTGAACCTAACCGCGATGACAACCTTCACCGATTGAACATGGGCACGTTTCCCCAGGGCGCTCAAATCATTCACAACCCGTACAACAAAATTCCTGGTTTCACTTGTCAGGGTTCAGGCCAAGGCATGGTTCATTTTGTGCCCGGTTTTCCCGTTATGGCGTGGCCCATGATGCAAGACAAACTTGATGCTTATTGCCAAACTTGGGGTGCCGCGCCCAAGCGCATCGAGCGGTCTGTGATTGTTTTTGGCGCGATGGAGGCAACCCTGACCCCCTTGATGGAGCGCATTGAAAAGCAACATGCAGGCATCAAAGTTTTTAGCCTTCCCAGCGTGGACCATCCCAAGTGGGGCAAGCACATCGAACTGGGTGTGAAGGGTGCAGAGCCACAAGCTGATTCTGCCTTTATGGCTTTGAAAGAAGGCTTAAAGCCTTTTGAAGTCGAGCTTGGCCCCGAAATGGTGCGTTAACATATTTAGCACTATAATAGTGCATATATGGTGTATTGTGGTGCATCAAATTGATGCAAAAATTTCTCGGCAAGTCGCAATATGAGGTCATGTCCTCAGGGCACAATAGCTGGCTTGGGTCATTGTGGCGCTCTGCTTTTGTTGGCATAGAAACTGCATTCCCGAAGAACCAATTATCAACACCCATCCTTAGGAGAATTTGATGGCAAAGACCGTCGCAGACGTGATGAAGATGGTGAAGGACAATGAAGTCAAGTTTGTTGACTTCCGCTTCACCGA
>JAJTDK010000017.1 GCA_021300495.1 Limnohabitans sp.
CATGATTTTCATTGGTGCCGATGTCATGAACTCTTCACTGGCTCTCACACAAGTACCCAATCAGTTGGCCGAAGTGGTCAGCGGATGGGGCCTCGCACCCTTGATGGTCGTCACTGTCATCTTGCTGTTTTATGTGGTGCTTGGCGCCGTCATGGATGAACTGAGCATGATTTTGCTTACTATCCCCATCTTCTTTCCCATGATCATGGGTCTCGACTTTGGCATGGCCAAGGAGCCCACCGCCATATGGTTTGGCATCATGGTGCTCATGACTGTGGGGTTTGGCATGTTGGCACCGCCGGTCGGTTTGAACGTTTACGTCGTGAACAGCATGGCCAAGGATGTACCCATTTCTGAAAGCTACAAGGGCGTGATGCCCTTCCTTATCAGCGACACCATCAGAACCACCCTCTTATTGTTCTTCCCCGGGATTTCCCTGTGGTTGATTCAATACGTTGCATGATCAGAAGCCTCATTTAGAGGCTTTGATCCGTTAACATTCATGCATCATATTTTGGAGACTTACATGATCAAACGTCGCTCGCTCTTAAAGTCAGGTGCAGCAGTTGCCATTGCTGCGCCAGCCATCACAGGTTTTGCCCAACAAACTGTCACTCTGAAGTTCCACACCTTCATGGCCCCTCAGTCCAATGTGTGGTGTGGCTCAACATGCACAAAGCATGGATGAACAAAGTCGAACAAGAGTCTGGCGGACGTATCAAATTTGAAGCTTATCCCGCGATGCAATTGGGCGGCACGCCTGTGCAGTTGTACGATCAAGTCCGTGATGGCGTGGTCGACGTGGTTTGGACTTTGCCTGGCAACACCGCAGGGCGCTTTCCCAGGGTTGAAGTGTTTGAACTTCCTTTCATCATGACCAATGCAGAAGCCACATCAAAAGCCTATTGGGAATATGTGCAAACCATGGCGCCCGATGAGTTCAAGGAAACTCATTTAATCGCCTTGCAAGTTCACGGCCCTGGCGTCATTCACACGGTGGACAAACCCGTGAGAAGCGTGGCCGACTTGAAGGGTTTGAAAATGCGAGCCCCAACCCGACAAGTGACCAAATTGATGGGCGCTCTGGGAGCTACTCCTGTTGGCATGCCTTTGCCCGGCATTCCGGATGCGCTGTCTAAAGGCACCATCAACGGCGCCGTGATTCCTTGGGAAGTCGTGCCTGCCGTCAAGGTGAACGAACTCACCAAGTTCCACGCCGAGTTTGACCCTGCTGGCGGTTGTTTGTACACCACCACATTTGTGATGGCCATGAACAAGGCCAAATACAACTCATTGCCGCCAGATCTGAAAAAGATCATTGACAACAACAGTGGCCTGGAAACTTCAGGTTGGTTGGGCAAAGTTCAACAAGAAGGTGACGTGCCTGGTCGCAAAACAGCCAGCGATCGAAACAACACCATCTTTACCGTTGGCCCTGCAGAAGCCCAAGAGTTCCGCCGCAAGTCGCGCGCACTCGAAGTGGAATGGGTTGAGGACATGAACAAGCGCGGTCACGACGGACGCAAGTTGCTCGACACTGCCCGCGCATTGATCGAAAAACATTCCAAAGCGCCTGCAACCAAAGCACCAGCGAAAAAGGCTTGAGCTTTCAACGTCAACTGATCAAACACTGCCGAGCCTGTGGCTCGGCGGTTTTGTATCGGCTTCCCGACGATGGCGACACCAAGCTACGCGCCATCTGCACTGAATGTCATTTGGTGCATTACGAAAATCCCCTCAATGTCGTCGGCACGGTTCCTCACTTTGGCGAACGTGTGTTGCTTTGCAAGAGAAACATCGAGCCCCGTAAAGGCAAATGGACACTTCCCGCTGGCTTCATGGAGTTGGGTGAATCTACTTCAGAAGGCGCAGCGCGTGAAACCACCGAAGAAGCTGGCGCACATTTCAAAATGGGCTCTCTTTTTTCAGTGATGAGCGTGCCCCGTGTGGGCCAGGTCCATCTTTACTTTTTGGCCGAGTTGGAAAATGAGCATTTCGAACCTGGTTTTGAAACTCAAGAAGCCAAAATGTTTTCTGAAACAGAGATCCCTTGGGACGAATTGGCCTTTAGAACCGTACAAGAAACTTTGAAGCATTATTTTGCCGATAAAAAATCAGGCAGCTTTGGCGTACACACCCTGAATATTGATTGAAGTCAGATTGTTGAACGCTCTAACTTGGGCGAAAATACAAGTGTGGCCATTCCTCAGTCTTTTATTCAAGAACTTATATCCCGCGTAGATGTGGTGGAGGTCGTTGGCCGCTTCGTCCAGCTGAAAAAAGGTGGCGCAAATTTCATGGGGCTTTGTCCCTTTCACGGCGAAAAATCTCCCAGTTTCACAGTCAGCCCCACCAAGCAATTTTTTCACTGCTTTGGCTGCGGAAAAAATGGCAATGCCATTGGCTTTCTCATGGACCATGCGGGCATGAGCTTCATTGAAGCGGTGAAAGATTTGGCGCAACAAACTGGCATGGTTGTGCCTGAAGAGGACATTTCACCGCAGGACAGGGCCATTGCCGCAGCTCAAAAACAAAAACAAGCCAGCCTGAGTGATATGTTAGAAAAAGCGGCCAGCGCGTATCAGCAACATTTAAAAAATGCACCAACGGCGGTGACTTATTTGAAAGGGCGCGGCCTCTCTGGGCAAATTGCAAAACGCTTTGGTTTGGGCTATGCACCCGAGGGTTGGCGCAGCTTGGCCAGTATTTTTCCTGAGTACGACGATCCACTTTTGGCCGAGAGCGGCTTGGTCATTGTGAATGAGGAAGATGGCAAGCGATACGATCGATTCAGAGACCGTGTGATGTTTCCAATTAGAAGCATCAAAGGAGAGTGCATCGGTTTTGGCGGACGCGTCATGGGAGATGGCACGCCCAAATATCTGAATTCGCCAGAAACCCCCGTGTTTCACAAAGGACGCGAGCTTTATGGCTTGTTTGAGGCGCGCGATAGCATTCACAGTGCAGGCTATGTGTTGGTCACTGAAGGCTATATGGATGTGGTGGCTTTGGCCCAATGGGGCTTTCCCAATGCAGTGGCTACTTTAGGGACTGCCTGCACAGCAGATCACGTTCAAAAACTTTTCAGATTCACAGATTCTGTGGTGTTCAGTTTTGATGGTGACGCAGCAGGCCGAAGAGCCGCTCGCAAAGCCCTTGATGGCGCATTGATTTATGCAACCGATGTGAGAAGCATTAAATTCTTGTTCTTGCCAGAAGAGCACGATCCCGACAGTTACATTCGAGAAAAAGGCTCAGAAGCTTTTTCTTCTTGCGTGGCCACTGCCACGCCCCTTTCAAAATTTTTAATCGAAGTCGCCTCGGAAGCTTGTGATTTGCAATCGGCAGAGGGTCGAGCCCATCTTTCAAGCAACGCCAGTCCACTTTGGCGCGCCCTCCCTGACGGCGCCTTGAAACGCCAATTGCTTTCCGAATTAGCGCAGTTGATCCAACTTGAAGCTTCAGAGTTAGCCGGACTTTGGCTTCAACAAGCAGAAGCTGCAGCTTCTAGAAGCAGTCCGCGCAACGCAGTATCTTCAGGTGGCAATTTCCAAGCAGGTCTTGGCAATGGGGTATCAGGCATGCCAAGCAATTCAGCAGGTGTGCCTTATGACCCCGAGGGCATGACGTCCCCTTTTGAGCCCGCAAGAAATTCAAATTTTCAGAAAAAAACACGGGCCAGACCTGATGGCAAAACCTGGCAACAAGATCCACAAGGCAAATGGCGCTTGGTGGGTGGGTCGGACAGCATGCAGATGGCTTCACTTGGCCCTAGGGTCCAACCTGCCAGTCGATCCGACCATGCTGTGCGGCTCATTCTCACCAACATGGCCTTGTGGGACGGCTTGTCTGCCGAAGACCATGCCTTGTTGTGCGATTTACCCGAACAACATGGCGAGCTCATGCGTTGGATTGAAAGCCAATTTCATGACCATGGCCCTTTGGCTTGGGGCGCCCTGCAGTCGGAATTAAGTCAACTTTCATTTGCGAATTTGGCTGAAAAATTGATGGGGTCGCACAAGCCCAACGCACCCGAAGTCAGCACGGATGGTGAGCCTGGAGAAGCCCGCAGAGAGCTTAGACTGCTGCTCAACCTGATGCTCATCGACCGTCTGAAAGGGCTTGAAACCCAAGCACTCAAAGAGGCTGAAAGTATTCAAAGCCCCGAAGCCTTTCAAAAATGGCGCGATCTGCACCAACGCCGGCGAACCCTCATGAGCACTGAAATTATTTAAACTTTTCACCCTTGTTTGGGTATAATCCATTTTTCAGGCAAGAGCGACAGCAGCACCTCCGGACCCGGCCACCGCCTCAGCGCACCTCCCTCCATGGGAACGGCCACATCACCGCAAGGACTGCATTCCAAATGTTCGCCCATCCATCTTGCCCAATTGCCCTTGCAAATGAAGCCACCTGCCCTCAGGTGTTTATTTGCATTTCCTCTCGCGCCAGAAGTTTGTGGCGCAGCGTTTGTTTCCAAGTCAGTTTGAAGTATTGAGGTCCATCATGCCCGCTCAAAAACCGAAGAAGCCCGTTAAAGCACAAGCCAAGTCTGGCGCAATCAAAGTTGCCAAACCCGTTGCCAAACCCGTCGTTAAATCGGCAGCAAAACCAGTGGCAAAAACTGCCCTGAAAGCAACGGCCAAAACAAGTCCGGTCAAAGCCAAAGCACCCGTGAAAGCACCTGCAAAAAAGCCTGCCAAGCCCACTGTCAAACCAGTGGTGAAGGTTGTTGCTAAAACAGTTGCAAAACCTGCTGCCAAAGCTGCCGCACCGGCCAAGAAAGTCAGTTCAGTGCCTGTATCCAAAAAAACAATCGTCGCTAAAGTACCCCCTAAGGCACCTGCAAAAACGCCATCGAAAGCACCGGTCAAGGCTGTCAAACCAGAAGCCAACAAAGCCAGCTCCAAAATTGCAGCCAAACCCCTGGCCAAGCCTTCTGCGAAGCCGGATGTTAAAGCTGCCGCTAAATCAGCCGTAAAGCCTGCTGTCGAACCAGTGGCCAAAGTGGTCGGCAAAAAAGCCGTCACACCAGCGGTGAAAGTACCGGCGGTCAAGCCCAGCAAAACAACAGCACCCGTGCCAGCAGTTCAGGAAGCAGGCGCCAAGCGCGGCCGAAAGTCCAAAGCAGATCCAACACACATTCATGAAGACATGAGTGACATCGAAGAAGACTTGGTCGGCGAACCTATTCCGGAATCTACGGAAAAAGTCAAACCCCTTCGCATGAAGATCAGCAAGGCCAAAGAACGCGCCTTGATGAAAGAGTTTGGCCTAGACGAAACAGTCTTGTCGGAAGAAGACATGGCCAAGCGCCGTCAACGCCTCAAGGCTTTGATCAAGTTGGGCAAAACACGTGGCTATCTCACACACGGTGAAATTTCCGACCACTTGCCAGACAAGTTGGTCGACGCTGAAACAATGGAAGTGGTCATTGCCACATTGAACGACTTGGGCGTTGCCGTTTACGAGCAAACACCCGATGCCGAATCTTTGATCATCACTGACAACGCCCCAACAGGCTCAACCGAAGAAGAAGCTGAAGAAGCTGCAGAGGCTGCACTTTCTACGGTGGACAGCGAGTTCGGCCGAACCACAGATCCCGTTCGCATGTACATGCGCGAAATGGGTACCGTTGAGTTGCTCACACGCGAAGGCGAAATTGAAATTGCCAAGCGCATTGAAGGCGGCTTGATGAACATGATGACCGCGATCAGCGCATCGCCGGCCACCATCGCTGAGATTCTTCGCCTTGCGGGTGAAATTCGCTCAGGCAAAGTCGTCATTTCTACAGTGGTGGATGGATTTTCTAACATCAATGAAGCCGATGACTACGTGGCTGAAGAAGACTTCGATGAATTCGATGAGTCAGATGACGACGATGGCAAAGGTGGCTCCAAAGCTCTGACCAAAAAATTGGAAGAGTTGAAGAACCAAGCCTTAGAAAGATTCGACCGCATCACTGAGCTGTTCGAACAAGTTCACAAGATCTATGAAAAAGAAGGCTGGGGCACACCCGCCTATCAAAAGGCTCAATTCGCGTTGTCTGAAGAATTGATGACCATTCGATTCACGGCCAAAACCATTGAAAAGCTGTGCGACATGGTGCGCGGTCATGTGGACGATGTGCGCAAAAAAGAACGCGAATTGCGCCGCATCATTGTGGACAAATGTGGCTACCCCCAAGACTTGTTCATTGCCGACTTCAGTGGTCGTGACAAAGCCAACCAGCGCATTAAGTCGCACTTGCTCGATTTGAAATGGATCGAGAAGCAAGCAGCTGCTGGCAAGCCTTGGAGCACCGTCATGGGCCGCAACATCCCGCCCGTTCAAGACTTGCAGCAAAAGCTGACAGACTTGCAGTCGCGCGTGGTAGTGCCTTTGGATGAGCTCAAAGACATCAACAAACGCATGAATGCAGGCGAGCGCTCATCACGCCATGCCAAAAAAGAGATGATCGAAGCCAACTTGCGCTTGGTCATTTCCATTGCCAAAAAATACACCAACCGAGGTTTGCAGTTCCTCGATTTGATTCAAGAAGGCAACATTGGTTTGATGAAGGCTGTGGACAAGTTTGAATACCGCCGTGGTTATAAGTTCTCCACTTATGCCACCTGGTGGATTCGTCAGGCCATTACCCGCTCAATTGCCGATCAGGCTCGCACCATCCGCATTCCAGTTCACATGATCGAAACGATCAACAAGATGAACCGCATTTCACGCCAGCACTTGCAGGAGTTTGGCTTTGAGCCCGATGCCAGCATCTTGGCCGAGAAGATGGAGATTCCGGAGGACAAGATTCGCAAGATCATGAAGATTGCCAAAGAGCCAATCTCCATGGAAACGCCCATCGGTGACGACGACGACAGCCATTTGGGCGATTTCATCGAAGACAGCGCCAACACAGCGCCTATCGATGCCGCCATGCAAGCCGGACTGCGTGACGTGGTGAAGGACATCTTAGACAGCCTGACACCTCGTGAAGCCAAAGTGTTGCGCATGCGTTTTGGCATTGAAATGTCAACCGACCACACGCTTGAAGAAGTGGGCAAACAATTTGACGTCACGCGCGAGCGTATTCGTCAAATTGAAGCCAAAGCACTACGCAAACTGAAGCATCCTAGCCGCAGCGACAAACTGCGCAGTTTCATCGATACGATGTAATTTGACCCACGCCATGCGCTGCCAACATACAGCGCACTAAAAAAGGCCTTCCAGCTCATCACTGGAAGGCCTTTTAATTGGAACCAAATGTTTTATTCGCTGGCCATCACGATGGCAGCACCTATGGCTAGGACACTGCCCGGCAATGTCCAGTTGTTGGGCTTCTCTTGTGGCTGATCTGGGGTCACTGGCGACAGATTCACAGACAACTTTGGCCTGCGTGCATCGACCACCCTGGCAACACCCACCTCGCCTTTAACTTGCTTGGTGAACTCTACAAGGGGGCCTTCCACAGTTCGGACTGAAACGGTGTTGCCTAAATCTCGGAGCAAGTTGAGCAATTCGTCAGTTGCCTCTCGCGTCCATTCTTGTCGCCATTTCTTTTGCGCAGAATGTGTCAACCAACGGCCAGTATGGCGGTTGAGTCTTGGCGGGCACCCAATCAGAATCCAATTTGCTGCGCCATTTTCAGAACCCTTGGCAGGCAACATGGGGACAATTTGTTGGAGTGCGTATTGCTTGTCGTCTAGGTAAACAATGAATGTTTCCATTTATTTTCTCCTGTTTAAAAAGTTGTCAAACCGTTTCAGTTTCAGTCTCGGGGTTCTCCTGTTTTCTAGTTGCCCACCAGCCCAATCCCAAAACTCCGACAATGGCAACGGCATAAGTTGCACCACGGGCTATGAGATTGATGGTTTCGCCGCCATCAAAAATGGGGTCTAAAAGTTTTTCGTTGATAACCATTTGGGCAGCAGTAAAGGCCAAAACGGCAGCACCCAGATTAATGATCACTGGCCATTTTTCGACCAATTGCAAAACCAATTTGCTGCCCAGCACCACAATGGGAATACTGATGAGCAGGCCAATGACAACCAGCGTAAAGTCACCATTGGCAGCGCCTGCGACACCTAATACATTGTCAACGCCCATAAGTGCGTCAGCCACAATGATGGTCTTCATGGCACCCCAGAAAGTTGTAGCGGTACCGCCTTGGTGTTCGTCCTCAGACGTATCCGTGATGAGCTTGTAGGCAATCCATAAAAGGCCCAAGCCTCCTACCAACATCAGGCCAGGAATTTTGAGAAGCCAGACAACGCCCACGGTCATGGCAGAGCGAATCACAATGGCGCCCACAGTGCCCCACAGGATGGCTTTGTTTTGATGCTCCGGAGGGAGGTTGCGCGCAGCTAGCGCAATGACGATGGCGTTGTCGCCAGCTAAAACCAAGTCGATAAGAATGATGGCCAGCAACGCTGACCACCATGGCATTGAGAACAATTCCATGAAAGACCTTCAATAACGATCCGAACAAGCCACGAATATCAGAATGACACGCGTGACACGAGAGATCGAAGGTCTTGCTTTGCTTGTAATAAATCAGTTATATGCCCAACAAACCGGAAGTAAAAACTCCGTAATGACGATTTGTTGATCTCTACGTGCGCCTGCTGGCTATACTGAGCACGAAGAAATTGAGCTACTCCCCAACGATCCTTCGATTAGAAATGAAGTCGCTCAGATTGCCAACTCAACTTTGCTTTAAGCCCATATTTTGTAGGGGATTTCGGGGCAAAGGTGCTTAACTCTTTTTGGCAACCAAAGTGAGAATGTCATAACTGGCCACCAACTCTTTGTCTTGGTTAGTCACTTCCACATCCCAAGCCACCACGCCCTGCCCTTGGCCATTGGCGTCTTTCTTGTTGCGGTCAATTTTGCGTTTGCATGTCAGGCGCACCTGAATGCTGTCACCTAAGCCCACAGGCTTCACAAAACGCAAAGTGTCTAATCCGTAGTTGGCCAAAACTGGGCCAGGCTCCGCCACCACAAACAAGCCGGCAGCATCGGACAAGACCAAATAGCCATGTGCAATGCGCTTGCCAAAGGCCGACGCTTTTGCTGCTTCGTCGTCAAAGTGCATGTAGAACATGTCACCTGTCAGTTCACCAAATGCTTTCACATCGGCTTCACCAATGGTCTTTGAAGCTGTTAACAAGGACTCGCCAATTTGCAGTTCTTCGAAATAACGCTTGAAAGGATGCGTAGCCGTTTCAATGACTTTGGCACCGCGGGCATATTCGCGCGTGATGGCGGTCAGCATCGTGGGTGAACCTTGCACCGCTGCACGTTGCATCATGTGCGTCACCGCACGAATGCCACCTAACTCTTCACCGCCCCCGGCACGTCCTGGGCCGCCATGCTTGAGTGATGGCAAAGGTGAACCGTGACCGGTTGACTCGCCAGCAGACTCTCTGTCGAGCACGTGTAAACGACCGTGATTGGCAGCCAATCGAGGCACCACTTGCGCAGCCAATTCGGGCGACTTGGTGATCAATGAACCCACAAGGCTGCCCTTGCCACGCTTGGCCAATGCCATGGCTTCTTCCATGCTGTCGTAGGGCATGAGCGTGCTCACAGGACCAAAGGCTTCAATGTCGTGAACACTGTCGGTGTTCAAGGGCTTTTGACACAGCAACAAAGTGGGCTGGAAGAAAGCACCCTGGGCCACGCCCTCGCCCACCAAGCTGAAATTGGCATCGCCACCAAATACCAACTCGGCACTCTGACGCAACAAGGCCACGCGCTCAGCCACATCTGATTGTTGTGACTTGGAGGCCAAGGCGCCCATCTTCACACCTTCTACGGATGGATCGCCCACCACCACTTTGGACAAACGTGCTTTGATTTTTTCAGCGACTGCATCAAGTTGCTTGCGCGGTACGATGGCACGTCGAATGGCCGTGCACTTTTGGCCGGCCTTGACGGTCATTTCGCGAACCACTTCTTTGACGAACAAATCAAACTCTTCGTCATCGGGTGTCACATCATCGGCCAAAATAGCGCAGTTCAAAGAGTCGGCTTCAGCGTTGAAGGGAATGCTGTTGCGAACCAAGTTGGGGTTCACGCGCAATTTGGCGGCCGTGTCGGCAGAGCCTGTGAAAGTGACCACATCGGCCACGTCCAAGCGATCTAGCAAATCACCCGTGCTGCCAATCACCAATTGCAATGCGCCCTTTGGCAAGATGCCAGACTGGTCAATCATTCGAACCAAGGCTTCAGTCAGGTAGCTTGTGGCTGTAGCGGGCTTGCCAATGCATGGCATGCCGGCCAAGAAGGTGGGCGCAAATTTTTCCAACAAGCCCCACACAGGAAAGTTGAAGGCATTGATGTGAACTGCCACACCGCCACGAGGCACTAAGATGTGTGTACCAGCAAAGGTGTTTTTCTTGCCCAAAGAAGCAACAGGACCTTCGTGAATTAAGTTGCCACTGGGCAACTCGCTGGCCGCCATGCCGGCATAGGCAAACAAAGTGCCGGTACCGCCTTCAATGTCAACCCATGAGTCAATGCGCGTGGCACCTGTGTGGGCTGAAATGGCATACAACTCTTCTTTGCGGTCGCCCAGATACTTGGCCAAGGCACGCAGTGCGGCGGCGCGTTGCTGAAAGTCCATGGCCAACATGCCATCAAGGCCTGTGGTGCGCCCGTATTGCAGCGCTTCTGCAAAGTCCAAGGACTCGGCATGGGCAAAGGCCACTTCTTTGCCATTGATGGCACTGTGGAGGGCTTGGGCTGCTTGCTGGCCGATCCAACGGCCGGCGACAAAACTTTGGAGGATGGTGGTCATTTGTGAAAGTCCTATGCTGGCTTGATTGTTCAAAAAAATGTCCAGTTGGAAACGAATGATGCAATTAACCGACCGCGTAGACTGGAAATATTATGCATGTTTAGGCGCACAAATTTCGACTTTAATATAAGGGCAAACCCTTTATCATTGCATCAATCACACTCACTGCATGACCTCGCCAACTGACGAATCATTCAAAAACTTCAGTGTCGACTTCAGAGTTGGCCTGTGCGCTGTAACGATTTCCTTGGACCGTTTTCTCATTGATCAAGGCCTCAAGCTTGGCCATCAACTCGGCGCTTAACTTCACACACGACGCACCCAAGTCATCTGTCAAATGCGACACGCTGGTGGTGCCCGGAATGGGGATGATGTGCGGTGCTTTGTGCAAGAGCCAGGCCAAGGCCAATTGGGCTGGCGAGCAACCCGCCTCGTTGGCTAAATTTTGGTAAGGCGCAAAGAGTTTGAAATTGGCAGCGTAATTCTCTGCCGTGAATCGCGGCATGGACTTGCGAATATCTTTGGCATCCAAGGATTCAATGGCCAAGGGTCCGCACAAAAAACCTCTGGCCACGGGACTGAAAGCGACAAAGGCAGCACCCAATTCTTGACAGGCTTGAAGCACCGCAATTTCTGGATTGCGTGTCCACAATGAGTATTCAGTTTGCACAGCAGTGATGGGGTGCACAGCATGCGCTTTGCGCAAGGTGCTGGCTGAAACTTCAGACAATCCAATGCTTTGAATTTTGCCTTGACGCACCAAGTCACTGAGTGCCCCCACACTGTCTTCAATTGGTACTTTTTTGTCCCAGCGGTGCAAGTAGTACAAGTCAATGACATCGGTTTGCAAACGCTTCAAGGCGTCTTCACAGGTCTTGCGAATGGTTTCGGGGCGGCCGTCAATGACACGCACCAATTTGCCATCGCCATTCACATCCACGCCGGTCATGCCGCACTTGCTGGCCAGGGTGAACTTTTGACGGTGCGGTTTGAGCACTTTGCCGACCAAAGTTTCATTGGCGCTAAAACCGTAAAGTGCAGCAGTGTCAAAAAATGTAACGCCTGCATCTAAAGCCGTGAGCAAGACCTTTTCAGCTTGAGCTTCAGAGACGGGGGGGCCATAAGCATGGCTTAAGTTCATGCAACCCAAGCCGATTTCGCTGACTTGGAATTGACCTAATTTTCTATTTTTCATGTTCAAATTTTAAAAATTGATTGAGACCATTTTGAGAATGTGGCGTAACAAAAATCAAGAACTGAGTTGTTGCTCTAAGTTGTGGAGCACTTTGTAGCAAGGCAACACCTGAGACACGCTAGAGTTTGGCTCCCGGCCCTCTTTGATCGCGGCAAAGAACTCTCGATCTTGCAGCTCTATGCCATTCATCGACACAGCGACTTTAGAGACATCAATTTGTTCTTCCTTGCCGGTGAATAAATCGTCATAACGAGCCAGGTAAGTGCCCGTATCGCCGATGTAGCGGAAGTAGGTACCCAGAGGGCCATCGTTGTTGAATGACAAGCTCAAAGTGCAAATGGCGCCATTGGCTGCTTGCAATTGAATGCTCATGTCCATGGCAATGCCAAGTGTGGGATGAATAGGCCCCTGCACCGCGTTGGCTTTCACAATGGGGCTGCCAGCTTGGTAGGCAAACAGATCAACGGTGTGGGCTGCATGGTGCCACAGCAAATGATCTGTCCAACTGCGTGCTTGCCCCAAGGCGTTCATGTTGGTCCGGCGAAAGAAATAAGTTTGCACATCCATTTGCTGAATGTTGTATTCGCCGGCCTTGATTTTGTGGTTCACCCACTGATGGCTTGGGTTGAAACGGCGCGTATGACCGCACATGGCCACCTTGCCTGCTGCTTTGGCCAAACGAACCACTTCTTCAGCATCCTTCCAGCTGTCTGCCAATGGAATTTCAACCTGCACATGCTTGCCCGCTTTCAAACAAGCGATAGATTGTGACGCGTGCATTTGCGTTGGCGTACACAAAATCACGGCATCGACCTCGGAGAGCGCCAAACTATCGGCCAAGTCTGTGGTCACATGGCCAATGCCATATTTGTCTGCAACCTCTTTGGTTTTATCAAATTCGCGGCCAATCAGTGACACCACTTCAACGCCATCGATGTTCTTGATGCCGTCCAAGTGCTTGATACCGAAAGCACCTGCGCCTGCCAACGCAACCTTGATTGTTTTAGACATTGGTTTTCCTTGAGTTCAAAATTGATTTTCTAAGATAGCGTGGCCCACCGCCGTATTGGATGCAGGCACATGGTAGAAACGTTTCTTTAGCAATGGCGCTTTTCCGCCATTCACATCGTTCATGGCACCGCGGGCAATAAGCCACATGACCAACTCAATGCCTTCACTGCCAGCTTCGCGCACATAGTCAATGTGTGAAATATCTGCAGCAGCTTGGGGATCAGCAATAAGCTTGTCCATGAATGCAGTGTCGAATTCTTTGTTGATCAGACCCGCACGCGCACCTTGAAGTTGGTGGCTCATGCCACCCGTCCCCCAAATGTGGACATTGATATCTTCGTCGTAAGTTTCGATGGCTTTGCGAATGGCTTTGCCCAAATTGAAACAACGCTGACCACTTGGCACAGGGTACTGGACCACATTCACGGCAAAAGGAATAACTGGACAGGGCCACTCAAATTTGTCAGCTGGGGGCTGGCCACACATCAACGACAAAGGCACTGTGAGCCCGTGATCAACGTCCATTTTGTTGACAATGGTCAAGTCGAAATCTTGCTGAATGACAGACTGTGCAATGTGTGAGGCCAGATCAGGATGGCCTTTGACCACAGGTACAGGACGCGGGCCCCACCCTTCATCGGCAGGTTGAAACTGTGCGGCTGTGCCAATGGCAAATGTTGGAATGATGTCCAAGCTGAAGGCAGTGGCGTGATCGTTGTAAACCAAAAATACAACGTCTGGCTTGTTGTCCTTCATCCACTGCTTGCCATATTCATAGCCTTGAAAAAGAGGCTGCCAATAGGGTTCATGTGTTTTACCCAAGTCAAGGGCAGCACCAATGGCTGGCACATGCGAAGTAAATACGGAGGCTGTAATTTTGGCCATGTTCAGTGCGCTTTCTTGCCGGCAGAGCCTTGCGGTTGATTTTGCGCTTGGGCGCTGCCGTTTTCTCCCACGTATCGATTGCCTTCCACCGAGCGACCGCCATTGATCATCATGTTGCGGTACTCCTCTTCGGTCATGCCTGTCATGGAGCCTGCCATTTGTTGGAAACTCTTGCCATCGGTGGCGCCAATTTTGGCCAGGAAATAAATATTGCCACCGGTGCGCATGCACCAGTTCAGATCGCGCGCCATGACGGCTTGCTTTTGCTCCTCGGTCATAGCCCACTCGTCTAAATAGGCACGCTCATTGGCTTTGAATCGCTCGCGATTTTCGGCTTTCATGAGCGACATGCAAAACTGATTGATCCAATAACCTTTGCGGCTTTGTTCTGCATCAAAAATGATGGTGCCTGGCACATCCAAATAGGGTTTATCAAGGGCCATTAAATTTTCTCCTCTGGCCAATAAAGGCGCATCGGGTTGTTGACCAACAACTTTTGCTGCAACTCAGGCGTGGTGGCAATGTGCGGAATAAAGTCCACCAACAGGCCGTCATCGGGCATGTGTTTTTTCAAATTGGGATGCGGCCAGTCAGTGCCCCACAGGACGCGGTCTGGAAACTCTTCCACGATGGCTTTGGCAAATGGCACAACGTCTTGATAAGCATGTTGCTCGCCATTCAAGGCCGGCGCCCCTGTGACAGACAAGCGCTCTGGGCAAGTGACTTTACACCAGACATTGCTGTGCTCGCGCATGAACTTTAAAAACAATTGAAATTGAGGTCCGTCAACTGGTAATTTCACATCCGGTGTGCCCATGTGATCAATGACCACAACCGTTGGGAGTTCGGTGAAGAAGTCCCACAACTCGGGCAAATCAACTGCCTCAAAATAGATCACCACATGCCAGCCCAGCTTGCCGATGCGTCCTGCAATCTCCATGAGCTCGTCTTTGGGCGTGAAGTCAACCAAACGCTTGATGAAATTGAAGCGCACACCCCGCACACCCGCATCATGCATGGATTGCAATTCTTGATCTGTGACGCTGCGCTTGACGGTGGCCACACCGCGTGCCTTGCCATTTGAATTGAGCAAAGCATCCACAGTGGCGCTATTGTCAGTGCCATGGCAACTGGCGCCAACCACAATGTTGCGCGCAAATCCCAAGTGATCGCGCAGTGCATAGAGTTGCTGCTTAGAGGCATCACAAGGTGTGTACTTGCGTTCTGGCGCATAAGGGAACTCGGCACCTGGACCAAACACATGGCAGTGAGCATCCACGGCTCCTGCAGGCAGTTTGAATTTGGGTTTACTGGGGCCGCTGTACCAATCTAGCCAGCCAGGGGTCTTTTGAAATTCCATCTTAATTCTCACTCAAGTTAACAATAATTCTTCAATCAATCTTTGGCTGTGCCGCGCAAACCAGAGCGCACAATGACTTTGCTAAGCAAGCCACTTTGACCCACATTGTTTGCAAAGTTCTGGACATACTCGCGGCCTGCATCGCGTCCTTTGGGAATGGCGATGGCCAAGTTTTCCAAGCCCCAGCGTCCAACGATCACTTGACTACCTGGCAACGTATCTGACATCTCAAACAAGATGCCTTTGTTGGTTGCGAAGGCGTCAATTTGCTTGGTTTCAAGCATGGTCTTGGCCTTTGCCAAGGAATCAGCAGGGATGACCTTGGCTTGTTTGTACAACTGGCTTAAGACGCCTTGAGAGGAGCTGCCTTGACTCACGCCTACGCGCATGCCAGGCTTGTCAATTTCAGTCACAGATTGAAGCTTGCTGTCGGCCACCACCAAATAACCTAACTCCAATCGAACCAGTGGCACCGTAAAGTCCATATCTTTCATTCGAATGGCAGTGGCATTGGTAAACGTAAAGTCAATCTTGCCAGCTTTCAAGGCATCCAAGACCTGCGCCAGACGATCAAACTCAACGACTTGTACGGGCACATTCAAACGCTTGGCCAGTTCTTTGCCTAAGTCAAGCGCAATCCCAACACTCTCACCCGTCTTTGGATCTTTGACCCAGGATGTGGGGCTTCCAGGGTAGACACCCACACGCAAGACCCCCGCAGGTGCCAAGACTTTTGTGACCTCGGCTGAGGCATCTGCTGCTTTTATGTCTTGCGCGGATTTGTCCGCTGAAAAAGAACCAAAATCAAAAGCACAGCCTACAAGAGAAAGGCTCAAAAGGCCCAGCATCAAACCTCGCATGATGGGTACGGTCATTTGATTGAATGTCATTGGCATGTCCTTTTCTTGAGGGTTGAATCAATGCAGTTGCCGGTCATTAATCGATGTACTTCAAACCCGCTTTGGCCAGAGGCTCGCGCATGTTGTACATGTCAAGCCCCAAAATGCCAGCAGCCAACTTGGCGCGCTTTTCACCTTCGTTGGCTTCACGGGCTTCAGCAGCATCAGCTACTTTTTGGGCCCACGCAGCAGGCACTACCACCACACCATCGTCATCGGCCACGATGGCATCGCCTGGGTTGACATTGACACCTGCACACACCACAGGAATATTCACAGAACCCAAGGTTGATTTGATGGTGCCTTTGGCGCTGATTCCCTTACTCCATACTGGAAATCCCATCGCAGTAAGCTCACGAACATCACGCACACCGGCATCAATGACCAAAGCTTTGGCACCGCGCGCCATGAACGAGGTGGCCAACAAATCGCCAAAAAAGCCATCACAGTTGTCAGCACTAAGGGCTGCAATCACAATGTCGCCCGCTTGAATTTGCTCAGCTACCACGTGCATCATCCAATTGTCACCAGGGTGCAAAAGCACCGTAACAGCTGTACCAGAAACAGGTGCACCGCTGTAGATAGGTCTCATATACCTTTGCATCAGGCCCACACGGCCCATGGCTTCGTGCACGGTGGCTACACCAAAACGGCCTAATTTGTCGACGGCCGCTTTGTCTGCGCGGGTGATGTTGCGTTTCACAATTCCGAGTTCTGTCATGTTCAATCCAATTTACAAATGTTGAGAGAAAAATACTTGGCAGTTTGCGCTTTCACAGACCCTTGGCTTTCAAGTGCGCATCTAGTCTTGGGAACACACGGCGTGTGTTGCCTTCGTAAATTTTGTAACGTTGCTCTTCGTTCAAGGTACTTGAAGACTGAATGTAACGCTTGGTATCGTCAAAATAATGACCAGTTTCTGGGTCAATACCGCGCACCGCACCAATCATTTCTGAAGCAAACAAAATATTGTCAACAGGAATGACCTTGGTCAACAAATCAATGCCAGGCTGGTGATAGACGCAGGTGTCAAAGAAAATATTGTTCAGCAAATGGTCTTGTAACAAAGGTTTTTTCAACTCTTGAGCCAAACCGCGAAAGCGGCCCCAGTGGTAAGGTACAGCGCCGCCACCATGCGGAATGAGGAACTTCAGAGTTGGAAAGTCTTTGAACAAATCAGAGGTGAGACACTGCATGAACGCTGTGGTGTCCGCATTCAAATAGTGAGCACCGGTGGTGTGGAAACAGCTGTTGCAGCTGGTACTGACGTGAATCATGGCGGGGATGTTGTACTCCACCATTTTTTCGTAAATGGGATACCACTGCTTGTCGCTCAGGGGCGGCGATGTCCAGTGACCACCCGATGGATCTGGATTCAAATTGATACCGACGTTGCCATATTCTTTGACGCAGCGCTCCAGCTCTGGAATGCAGGTGGCCGGGTCAACACCAGGTGACTGCGGCAACATGGCCACAGGCACAAAATGATCTGGAAACAATTGGCTCACGCGGTAGCACAACTCGTTGCAAATAGCAGCCCATGTGGAAGACACATTGAAATCGCCAATGTGGTGTGCCATGAAACTGGCGCGCGGGCTAAAAAGGGTCAAGTCAGATCCGCGCTCTTTCATCAATCGCAATTGATTGGTCTCAATTGATTCGCGCAACTCGTCGTCGCTGATTTTGAGGTCGGCAACTTTAGGGCCGAGCTCCGGCGTATTCAAATTGGCAATCTGTGCGTTGCGCCAGTTTTCCAGTGCCTTAGGGGCAGTGGTGTAGTGACCGTGACAATCAATGATCAAAGGTTTTTGGGAACTCATGAAGGTGTCCAATTGAAAAATGAAGAGAAAAAATTAAGCGGTGGGGCCTGACCATAAGGAAGCAGGCACCATGGCTTCACCTCGCATGAGAAGACGTGCTGTTCTGAGGAGTGCAGCTTGTGTCACATTTTGTCCGCCCGGCAAATTCGGCGCAGGCTCTGTTTGCAAAGCCACACTGAACTCACCCGTGGGGTGTTCTACCGAAACGTTTTTGGCAGCGCCCGTTGGCATGACTGCAATGCCATCGCACACAGAACCTTCCAACACACATGCTGTTCCTACCGTGACGGCAGCCAGAACGCCAATGGCATCGTGGCACACATGCGGAATGAAGCTGCGCGTGCTCAAAGCACCGCCATTCTGCGGAGGTGCAATGAGCGTCATTTTGGGATAGTTCTTTTTACTCACATCGCCCAAGCCCATCAACAAGGAGACCTGCAACCTCAGGGCTTCAATTTTGGTTTTGAGTTCGGTATCGGCATTCATGTCTGCCACCGACTCATAGCCTGTGCGGGCTACATCAGAAGCCTTAAACATCACCAAGGGCATGCCGTTGTCAATGCAGGTGACGTCTATGGTGAAGGGGGCAAAACCATCGCCCGTCACGGTCAAGGTATCTCTGACTTTGCCGGTAGGCAGCAGACCAGAGCAGACTGAACCTGCTGTGTCTAAAAAGTTGATCACAACAGGCGCTGAGGTGCCTGGTGCCCCATCGATGCGCGCGTTGCCTTCGTATTGCACCAAGCCGCCTTTGGTGTCGACCGTAATGTCGCACTGCATGTTGGTATTCAAGGTCAGAACACGGAAAGTGGTTTGATCACCTTGTGCTTGAAGCATGCCCGTTTCAAGCGCAAAAGGCACCACGGCAGCCAACATGTTGCCACAGTTGGGCGTGGTATCCACCGTGTCGTTGTCAGGCTGGAGTTGAGCAAACAAAAAATCAAGCGCCACCCCCGGTACGGAGCTTTGGCTCACGATGCCCACCTTGCTGGTGAGTGGATGAGCGCCGCCCAATCCATCAATTTGACGTTTATCAGGCGAACCCATGGCCGCCAACAACACTTTGTCTCTGAGCTTGATGTCTGTTGGCAGATCGGACGCTTTGAAAAAAGGCCCCTTGGAGGTTCCGCCACGCATCAACAAGCAAGGAACCGCAGTTTGAGAAGAAGGTTTCATGGTCTGAATGCAAGCGCCTAAGGTCTAAAAGTGCTCCATTCTCCAATTTAGAGAGCTTTTGAACTAGGCCTGAGAAGCACTACCAGATAGAACAAAATTGAATAACCGGATCTCTGTTATGGCAAAATTCCAAGATGGATCTCAAGCAAATTGAATATTTTGTGCGCGTCGCAGAAATGGGCAGTTTCACCCGCGCAGCCATTGCGCTGAATGTGGCACAACCCGCTTTAAGTCGTCAAATTAGGCTTTTGGAAGTTGAGTTGCGACAAAACCTGCTCAAACGCAATGGCCGCGGCGCAAGTCCCACCGAGGCGGGATTGCTGCTTTTGGAACACGGACGAGGCATCTTGCACCAAGTAGAACGCACACACGAGGCGCTTGGACGGGCCAGAATTGATTTGACCGGTCGAGTTGCCTTAGGCCTGCCGCCCAGTGTGGCCAGAGTTTTAACCGTGCCACTGACCCGAGCATTCAGGGAAAAGATGCCCGATGCTCAGTTGTCAATCAGCGAAGGACTCACCTCAGCCATGCAAGAAAGTCTGCTCAACGGCAGGCTGGACATTGCCCTGCTCTACAACATGAAGCCCACATCGGGCTTGGAAGTTTCACACTTGGTTCAAGAAGAGTTATGGCTGGTGCAACGTCGTCCGCCAGGGCTACAGGAAGATCCGCCGCCACCGCCTATTGAATTCAAAGATGTCTCTGAGCTTCCTTTGGTCATTCCAAGCCGACCCAATGCCATTCGCATGCTAGTGGAATCAGAAATGGCAGCAGTTGGCATGCGGCCGCACATTGCCTTGGAAATAGATGGTGTGACGGCCATCCTAGATTTGGTGGCCGATGGCGCCGGATGCGCCATCTTGTCTCGCAATGCAGTGACCCGATCCATCAACCCTTCCGCTTTTTCAACACGGCCTATTTCAAGCCCGCAACTCAGCATTGAATTGAGTTGCGTGGTGAGTTCACTTAGACCGAGCACCGCAACTCAGAAAGCGACACTCACTTTGATTCGCGAGACAGCCATTCGATTGTTGGAGTCAGAATAAATCAAACATCAAATGCTTTCATGAACTCCCGGTGGAGGCGTTCATTGCTTGGGGATACCAGCACGTTGAATGACATCACCCCAGCGTTTGGTCTCGTTGTTTAACAAGTCGGCGGCTTGTTGCAAGCTACCCGGTTGCGGATCGACGTTCATTTCCAATAATTTTTTCCGAACATCAGCTGAATTCAATGCATTCTGAATTTCTTGATTGAGTTTTTGAACAATATCACGCGGCGTTTTGGAGGGAACTGCAAGTGCATTCCAAGAAGCTGCGTACAAATTGCGAACACCGGCTTCTTTGGCTGTGGGTACTTGGGGCAATGCAACCGAGCGCTTATCGCCTGTCACGGCCAAGGCGCGCAGGGCTTGCCCCTTAATTTGAGGCAATACCGGCGCCAAAATTTCAACTGCCATATCAATTTGCCCACCGCGCAATGCAGTGAGCACGGCAGGTGTGCCATTGAAGGGCACAACTTGCGCATCAATGCCCGCGGTCGCTTTGAAAAGCTCTGCCGTCAAGTGCTGGGTGCTACCCACGTTGATGCTGCCAATGTTCAGCTTTCCAGGGTTGGCTTTGCCAAATTTGAGCAAGTCTTGCAGCGTCGTGAATTTAGATTCTTGGGGCACCACAATGGCAATGTCAAAAGTACCGAGTACCGACAATGGCGTCAAATCCTTTTCAGCGTCGTAAGGCAATGTTTTGAAAAGCCCTGCACTGACAGCAGTGGCATTGGACATCAACAGCAAGGTGTATCCGTCGGGGGCAGATTTAGCCACAGCGTCAGTGGCGACAACGCCACCTGCGCCAGGTTTGTTTTCAATGACGATGCTTTGACCCAAATTTTCACCCAGCTTTTGTGCCACGGTGCGAGCCGTCAAATCGGCCACCCCGCCAGCTCCAAAGGGCACCACAATTTTGAGTGGCTTGCTGGGAAAGGCAGATTGGCTGAATGCGTTTGCAGACAGGACCCCAAGCAAGGCGGCCAAGGCCAAGCAAGCCCATCGCGATTTCAGATTCATTTCAAACTGCTTTTTCTAATGCCAAAAGTCGATCAATAACGCGGCGCGACATGACCCCACCTGCGTCAATGGACAATACTTTTAATTTTCGCTCTGGGTTGGCCAGAATATTCTTTTGTTGACGCTCCAGCATCTCCAAATCCTCACTGAAAATTTTGCCCTGGCCCTCCCGAATGCGCGCAGTCAAGTCTTGATCGTGAGGCTTGAATTGTCGAACCATGCCCCAGAAATAATGAATGCTGGTGTCTGTTTCCGGCGTAATAAAGTCAACCACCACACTGTAGGCTTTGTCTTTGGGCTCAGCGCTGTAGCCACCTTTGCCCGCCAAAGCCACGCCCACTTCAATCATCACGTGGCTGGGTGGTGAAAAACGGCAAATCTGCCAACGATCAACTTTGGCATCGACTGGCAAATCATTGGCGCGCATGGCCATTTGCCAAAAAGGAGGCGCCTTGATGCCCTCCATGAATCGGCTGGTGACCACCGAGTTGCCTTCGGTAACGGTTCGACTGGGTGTCTCATCAATTTCAGTTTGCCCAATGCTGGTGGCATGCACGTAGGTTTCGTGCGTCAGGTCCATCAGGTTGTCGATCATCAGGCGGTAGTCACATGCAATGTGGTAATGCCCTCCCCCGTAGGCCCAAGCTGGATTTTCAAACCATTCAAAAACAGGCATTTTGTTGGGATCTGCTTTGGAAGCATCACCCGGCCAAACCCATACAAATCCATAGCGCTCAATGACCGGAAAACTTTTGACGGGCTCAAATCCACGAACATTGTGGCCTGGCATGCTCACAGTGTGACCATCGCATCCCATGGTGAGGCCGTGATAGCCACAGACCAATTGCCCGTTGCAAACTCGGCCCAATGACAGAGGTGCACCGCGGTGGGGGCAAAAGTCTTCGACCGCCGACAAAGTATTTTCAGGCCCCCTGAAAAAGACCATGGCCTCATTGCAAATTTTCCGACCAAAAGGTTTGTCGGTGATTTCGTCAACACGACAGGCAACGTACCATTCATTTTTTAGAAACATGTCATCTCCTTTGAAGGTGAGTCGGACACACCTGACAATTTTTCAAACATTTCACAATACCACGGCTGTGCGCGAGCTTACCAATATGTCCCCACTTCATCTCACAAAACAAGCACAATACCGTTTTTATCATCCGTAGGAAATAGTTTCATGAGCCAACCCTCACCCGTGACCAACACCCGCAAGGCAGACTTCCCCATCGACCCGCAATTTACAGAGCGTTGGTCACCTCGTGCTTACACGGGTGAAGTCGTGTCCGAAGCCGATGTCATGAGCATGCTAGAAGCCGCTCGGTGGGCTCCCTCGTCCAACAACGCACAACCCTGGCGTTTTGCAGTCGTGCTGCGCAACGATCCACAATGGGATGCTTTGTTTGCCACACTCAATCCTAACAACCAAGCATGGGCTGGTAAGGCAGGTGCTTTGGTAGCCATTGCTTCCTACCAATTGGCAGCAAAAGCAGGCTCGCCAGACATGGCACCTAATGGCATGCACGCCTTCGACACCGGTGCTGCATGGGCCTACATGGCCATGCAAGCGCACCTGAATGGCTTCTCTTTGCACGGCATTGGTGGCTTTGACAAAGTGGCCGGCGCTCAGGTCTTAGGCTTACCAGCAGATCACACCTTGCAAATGTTGGTCACGGTTGGCAAACGCGGTGATGCTGCCACATTGCCCGATGCATTGCGCGAAAGAGAAGCGCCCAATGCACGCAAGCCGCTGACGACATTGGCCAAACGCGGTTCTTTTTAAGTCAACCAACATCTTTTTTTCTTGAAAGAATCACCATGAGACTCATTAGCTTCTTGCTTAACAACACCGCATGCTATGGCGCAGTGCACGGCAACAAAGTTTTAAACCTCACCCCTATTTTGGGCGCGCAAGCACCTGATCTAAAAACCCTGATTGCCAAAAAGATGCTCGCGCAAGCGGCTGACGCATTGAGCAAAAACACACCAGACTTGATTTTCGAAGACTTGTCGCTCTTGCCCGTCATTCCCAATCCAGAAAAAATCATGTGTGTGGGTTTGAACTACCACGATCACGTGAAAGAAACAGGCCGAGAACTGACTGAAAAGCCAGCTATTTTTTCACGTGTCAATGCTTCGCAAGTAGGGCATGGCCAAGACATCATGCGTCCACCTGAGTCGCATCGCCTTGACTACGAAGGTGAAATTGCCATCATCATTGGTGAAGGTGGTCGCCGTATTTCGGAAGCTGATGCTTGGAAGCACATTGCCGGTTACTCTTGCTACAACGATGGCTCGGTGCGCGATTGGCAAAACTTCACCACCCAGTGGACGGCTGGTAAAAATTTCTGGCGCACGGGTGGCTTTGGCCCTTGGATGGTCACTGCCGATGAAATTAAACCGGGTCAAACTCTGACACTGAGCACCCGCTTGAATGGTGTTGAGTTGCAACGCGCCACAACTGACATGATGATTCACAGCATCCCACGTCAAATTGCCTACATCTCGACCTTCATTCCGCTTGAACCTGGCGATGTCATTGTGAGTGGCACGCCCGGCGGCGTAGGCAACAAACGCACACCTCAGGTTTTCATGAAGCCCGGTGATGTGGTTGAAATTGAAGTCGATGCGATTGGTATCTTGCGCAACACCATCAAAGACGACCAGGCCACAACTGCTTAAAAGCTTTGACTTTGCGCCTTGGCCCCCATGCGGGCACTGATTTCAAAAAACTCCGCCACGGTGTCTTCAATGATGTCCTTGGCGGTTTTCACTGAATCAATTAAACCAGCCGACTGCCCCGCCAAGGCGGGCGCAGCTTCCATGTCACCTTTGAAGTAAACATTCAAAATACCTTTCATATCATCAAATGACATGATGCCTTGCTCGTGAATGACGCTGGTGCGCTCCGATTTGAGGGCGCGAATACAAGGTGTTGATTTGGTATTCAACATCCAAGTGCCCGTTTCTTTGGAGCTGACGATGGCATTTTTAAAGTTGTCGTGAACGGGGCTTTCTGCACAGCTCACAAATCGCGTTCCCATTTGAATGGCTTCAGCACCCAAGGCAAAAGCCGCAGCCATGCCTCTGCCATCGCAAATACCACCTGCTGCAATCAAGGGCACGTCAACCTTGGCACGAATGGCCTGCAAAAGCACCAGCGTTGAAACGTCTTCGGGGTTTTTGAAGCCACCCCCTTCAGAGCCTTCAACAACCAAGCCGTCAATCCCAGCGTCAACACACTTCATGGCGGCATCTACCGCCCGATGCACAGACAAACTTCAACATGGCATCGTCTTTTAAAAACCGAATGGGCAAATTGACGCCAAATGGCAAATTTAATTCGCGCATCTTCCTAATTTCGGCTTGGCAATTTTCGGTCTCACCCGAAGAAGTTTCAATGATGCCAAGACCGCCAGCTCTGGAGACGGCAGAGGCCAGTTGCGTTCTCGCGATCCAGCCCATAGGGGCTTGCAAGATAGGGTACTTGGCGCCGGTGTGCGCCAAGACTCTGTTTGTGTGTGTGTTTGAAATTGAGTGGTCCATCCATCAAGCCCAAAACACACTGCCGGACTTTTCATACCAAGCAGGCACTTGGCTTTCAACAGACGATTCAATGCGACTGCGTTTGATTTTCATGGTGGGCGTGAGGTAACCGTTTTCAATCGACCAGGCTTCACTGGCGATGACTAACATGCGAAGCTTTTCATAGTCTGCCAACTCTGAATTCACTTTGGTCAAGAACTCGCTGAGTTGTTGTTCTACTTGAGCCCTTACTTCAGCGTCTTTGACTTTCGGACGAATATCCTCTGCCAGCACCACCATGGCATAAGCAGCCGACTGGGACACGCCCGAGACGATGCTCATCTCAATCATGGGGTGCACATTGAGTTTGTTCTCAATGGGGGCTGGCGCAACATACTTACCTTTGGAGGTTTTGAAAATCTCCTTCAATCGGCCGGTAATTTTCAACAGGCCATCCGCTCGCTGTTGGCCTTGATCACCCGTCTTGAAAAAGCCATCTTCTGTAAAAGCCTCCGCATCTAAATCAGGGCGTTTGTAATAACCCACCATTTGTCCTGGTGATTTCAACTGAATTTCGCCTTCAGGGCTGATACGAGCTTGAACGCCATTCGCGGGTATGCCCACACTGCCTGGCTCATTGATTTCATTGGTGCAGTTGTGCGACCAGGCAAAATCCTCCGTCATGCCGTAGCCCTCTAAGAGGTTCAAACCTAGCTTGCGATACCAGACGATCAGTTCAGCCGGCAGGGGCGCAGAACCACTGCCCGCTGACACCACCTGATCCAAGCCGAGCCCTTTGAGAATTTTCTTTTTAACCAAACCTTTGACGATAGGGATGCTCAACAACAAATCCAACTTGGCGGGGGGCATCTTGCTGAAAACACCTTGCTGAAACTTCAGCCATAAGCGGGGTACAGAAATGAAGAACGTGGGCCTTGCACGGTTTAAGTCTTGGATGAACGTGTCCAAAGATTCTGCAAAAAATACATGCGTCTCGCCATGAGTCAAACTGGCAGCTTCCACCCAAGCACGCTCAAAAACGTGTGCCAAAGGCAAATAAGACAAGATGCGGTAATCTTTCAGATCACCAGCACTTTCCAAAATAGATTGGCTCATCAGTCCCGCAGTTTTGGAGATTCGCTCAAAATTGTGCATGACGCCCTTGGGTTGGCCTGTAGAGCCAGAGGTGTACATGATCATGGCCAAATCTTGAGGTGCCCGCGCTATGTCACCTTGCAAGGGCGCTGTTTTTGCAACGATGTCATCCCACTTTGCAAATTGATTGGCAGGCGCCAAAGGAAATGCAATGCAAGGCAAGGAGGCCGGCACAAAAGGCGCTTGTTCGGGCCATGTGTCCAATTTACCGACAAACAGCAAGCTGGCTTCGCTGTGATCTAGAACGTATCGAACGGTCTCACCCAACTCGGTAGGAAAAATGGCCACTGTGGTACACCCTGACATCCAAATGGCCAGTTCAGCCATGATGAAGTGTGCGCAATTCTTGGAAAGAATGGCCACTCGGGCACCCGGCTCAAGGTTTTGAGCTTTGAGGTAAGCTGCCATGGATCGCGCTTGTTTCAGGGTTTCGCGCCATGTGTAATCAATGACCTGTCCATTGCCAATGGGCTGCGTCATGTACACAAAATCAGGGCGATTTTTCTCGTGCGCCAGAACATTTTCAAGAATTAATGCAGGATTTGACATGTCAAACTTTCGTGGGTTGAAATTGAACCTTGGATAGAAAAATTTAAAGGGTCAAGCGGTGATTTAAAGGGATGACGAATTGTGAAGAGAATTGATGCCATTCCCAGTCCTCTGAGAGACTCATTCCCTAGGTATTTCCCTGATAAGGCCCTCCCAAATTCAATGGATAAAAGAGCGCAAACTCTTTCCAATCTAAGCAAAGCCTTGGTATGCTGAACCTCTTCAAGCATTCAAACTCACTTCACCATGGCAACAGCTTCTAACATCAAGAAAAATCAGGCGCCGCTTCCCCTGCCCGCCTTTGATCGTTTCTACAAACACCAAGAACTGACAGAATTGCTGCAAGCTTTTGCCGCGGCTAGGCCTGAATTGGTAGAGCTTCGAGAGTTAGGCACAAGCCATGAAAATCGCCCCATTTGGGTGCTTGTTCTCACGCGAAAGTCAACCGGTGCAGACACAGACAAGCCCGCATTTTGGGTGGATGGCAACATTCACGCAGCAGAACTTACTGCCAGCACGGCTTGTTTGTACTGGTTGCACCATCTTTTAAGCAAAGATGGTGAAGACGCTGGCGTCACAGAATTGCTTAACACGCGTGTCATTTACTTGGTGCCACGCTTGAACCCAGATGGTGCAGAACTGGCCTTGGCAGACAAACCTAGGCACATTCGATCTTCTACTCGACCCTACCCATGGGACGAGCCCCACGTTGAAGGCCTGACCATTGAAGACATGGACGGCGATGGTCGCATTTTGATGATGCGCATTGCTGATCCCCATGGTGGCTGGAAAGCCAACCCAGACGAGCCAAGACTGCTCACACCTCGCTTGCCAGGTGAGTTTGGTGGCAAGTATTACAGGGTCATGCCAGAAGGCAGTTTGCAACATTACGACGGCGTCAACATCAAACCCAATCGCGACATCGAGGGTTTGGATTTGAACCGCAACTTCCCAGCCTTCTGGCGCCAAGAATACGAGCAAGTAGGCGCTGGCCCCTACCCCACCAGCGAGCCCGAAGTACGTGCCATGGTGGACTTCATTGCCAAGCATCCAAACATCGGCGCGGCTGTTAGTTTCCACACCCACTCAGGGGTGATTTTGCGTCCTATGGGCACCCAAAGCGACTCCGATATGACGCCCGAAGATTTGTGGATCATTAAGCGCATGTCCGACATTGGCAGCAAGCTCACCGGTTATCCAGCCGTCAGTATTTTTCACGACTTCAAGTACCACCCCAAAGAAGTGATCACAGGCACACAAGATTGGGTGTACGAGCATTTGGGTGCTTTGTTCTGGACGGTTGAAATTTGGGCACCCAACAAAGAAGCCGGTATCACCGATTACGATTGGATCCACTGGTACCGTGACCATCCGCCCGAAGACGATATTAAGCTGCTGAAGTGGAGTGACGAGGTCTGTGGTGGTAAAGCGCACGTCGATTGGTACCCTTACCAACACCCAGAATTAGGTGAGATTGAATTAGGCGGCTGGGATCGTATGAACTTCTGGCGCAATCCACCCGCCCATTTGCGTGAACGCGAAGCGGCACGTTTTCCAGCTTGGTTAGACCAAATTGCATTGACGCTGCCCAAGCTCGAACTGCTTCATGCCAAAGCAGAAAATTTAGGCAATGGCCAATGGCGCGTTCAAATGGCTGTCGGCAATGCTGGCTACCTGCCAAGCTATGTCACAAAACGCGCCCTTGAACGAAAGACGGCACGTCCTTGCATTTTCGAAATTGAATTGCCTGCAGGTGCACACCTTCGAATGGGCAAGCCCCGCATGGAAGGTCCCCAGTTGGAAGGTCATGCAGCCACTCATTCACTTCAAGCCTTCTTGCCCAGTAAAACCATCACGGGAGATCGGGCATTGAACGAATGGATTGTGGAAGCACCCGTTGGTACTCTCCTGAATCTGACAGCGCATGCCGCAAGGGCAGGTACTGTCAGAACCTCACTGACCTTGAAATAACTTATTTCAAGCCAAGCAAACGCACCGCGTTGTCTTTCAAAATACCGGGCATCACCTCGGGTTTGAAACCGGCTACTTCAAAATCCTTCATCCACCGCTCAGGTGTGATGAGGGGGTAGTCACTGCCAAACAAAATGCGATCTTTCAAAAGCGTGTTGGCATATTGAATGAGTTGTTTGGGGAAATACTTCGGGCTCCATCCTGACAAATCAATCCAAACGTTGGGCTTGTGCGTGGCCACACTGAGCGCCTCGTCTTGCCACGGAAAACTGGGGTGCGCCATCACAATTTGCATGTCGGGAAAATCGATGGCCACATCGTCTAAGTGCATGGGGTTGCTGTAGGCCAAGCGCAAACCGCCACCGCAGCGCATGCCAGAACCAATGCCGCTGTGTCCGGTGTGAAAAATGGCCGGCAGTTTGTGTTCGTTGATGACCTCGTAAATGGGCCAAGCCATTTTGTCGTAGGGGTGATAGCCCTGAACCGTGGGGTGAAATTTGAAGCCCTTGATGCCCTCTTCTTTAATCAATCTTTCGGCTTCGCGCGCGCCCATCTTGCCCTTGTGCGGATCGATGCTGCCAAAGGCAATCATCATGTCACTGTTGTCGCGAGCGGCTTTGGCAATTTCTTCGTTCGGAATTCGGCGACGACCTAACTGTGACTCGCTGTCCACGGTGAACATGACCAAGCCAATTTTTCTTTCCCGGTAATACGCCACCGTTTCATCAATGGTGGGACGGCGATTGCTGCCGAAAAACTTGTCGGCCGCGCGGTCGTACTCTTCGCCGTAATTGTCAAACGGGTTCCAGCAACTGACTTCGGCGTGGGTGTGAATATCGATGGCAATCAAGTCTTGGTGATTCATAAAAACTTTCAAAAATACGGGTAAACCCTGTGATTTTTAGCTCCACATGGAATGACAATATAGTTATTGATAATAACCTTTTTGACAAGCCCTTGCTCTCACGCAGGGCAGTTTCAGACCCCTCCATCATGACTCAAAATCTTCATCCTTTGCTGCAACGCGCTCAAACCCACGGCATCCACTTCGAGATGAAAGGGGCTGTGGCCATGGTGCGATTAAGTCGCCCTGCCAAGCGCAATGCCCTGAACGATGGGCTGGTCGAAGCACTGCGCGATGTTTTCCAAAACTTGCCCGAAGAAGCCAAGTCGGCGGTTGTTTATGGTGAAGGCGATCATTTCTGCGCTGGTCTGGACTTGTCCGAACTCAAAGAGCGCGACGCAGGCCAAGGACTGCACCACTCACGCAGTTGGCACGTGGCATTGGATGCTGTTCAATTGGGCCGTGTTCCCGTCATTGCCGCGTTGCATGGTGCGGTGGTGGGAGGCGGTTTGGAATTGGCCAGTGCTTGTCACATTCGCGTGGCGGACGACAGCACCTTCTACGCTTTGCCCGAAGGCACACGTGGTATTTTTGTGGGTGGCGGCGGTTCTGTGCGCATTCCAAAACTCATAGGCGTGGCGCGCATGACCGACATGATGTTGACCGGCCGTGTTTACAACGCAGTGGACGGTGAGCGCATTGGCCTGGCTCAGTATCATGTTCCAACCGGCACTGCTCTGGAAAAAGCTTTGGAGCTGGCGCAACGAATTGCCACCAATGCAGCTTTGACCAACTATGCATTGATGCACGCTTTGCCTCGCATTGCCGAGCAACCTGCAGACCATGGCTACCTCACAGAAGCCCTCATCTCCTCTATTGCCCAGTCAGCACCCGAAGCCAAAGCGCGCGTCAGGGCCTTCCTAGA
>JAJTDK010000081.1 GCA_021300495.1 Limnohabitans sp.
CAATGGCCGCTTCCACAATGTCGATGGCACGGTCGACGCCGGCACAAAAGCCACGCGGTTCAGCCAATAAAATTTCTTGTACGCCCATATTTGCTTTCATCTGCTTGAAGTAGATTTACAAAATACCAATCACATGAACTTCAAACGTGACGGGATGCCCCGCCAAGGGGTGATTGAAGTCAAACAAGACTGCGCCATCATCGGCCACTTGCACCACAGCACCGGCATAAGTGCCATGGCCATCGGGTGTAGGGAATTGAACCACATCGCCAGGCACATAGTGTTCTTGTGCTGCACCCAATTGCGCCAACAACTTGCGCGCCACCCATTGCTGCATGTCTGGGTTGCGATCGCCGAAAGCCACACCCGAGGCCAATTCGAAAGTCGTGCGAACGCCCTCTTCCAAACCCATTAAGGCCGCTTCCATGCCAGGCGACAACTCGCCAGAGCCCAAGGACAGGGTGGCAGGCTTGTCTTCAAAGGTATTGATGAGCGTGCCCTGCGGTCCTGCCAATCGGTAATGCAAGGTTAAAAAAGATCCAGCTTGGACTGTGGTCATAAAACTTAATTCTGAGAAATGCGCATTGAAGGCGCATCAAGCGCAATTCAATGCAGGCTAATGCAAATCCAAACCGCACCATCGAGAAGGCTTTGGGTTCAGACTCCAAGAGTCGAATGCGCCATTGTAAAAAGCTTCTGCGGCTTTCGCCCCCAAAAGCCTGAATCTGGGGCATTTATCTCTTCAGAAAGCCCATGAACTTCCAAGAATTACCCCCAGACACCCGTCCCCGCGAAAAAATGCTCACCCGTGGGCCCGGCGCTTTAAGCGATACCGAGCTTTTGGCCCTGTTGCTCAGAACGGGGGTGGCTGGCCGCAATGTGCTGCAATTGGCGCAAGACATGGCCCAACAAACTGCCATCAAAGGCCTAGGGCCTGCCAAACAATCCGAGCTCTTGGCCGTCATGGAATTGGCCAAGCGTGCCATGGCCCAGCAACTCAGCACCCGGGAGGTCATGCAAAGCGCCAGCAGCGTTCAGCTTTATTTACAACTTCATTTGGCGCACAAAACACACGAGGTGTTTGCCATGCTGTTCCTAGATTCTCAACACAAGCTGGTGTGCATGGAAACTTTGTTTCGGGGCACGCTCAGCCAAACCAGCGTGTACCCCCGTGAAGTGGTCCTTCGGGCCCTCCATCACCACAGCGCCGCGGTGGTGTTGGCGCACAACCATCCCAGTGGCTCGGTGCACCCTAGCCCTGCCGATTTGCACCTAACCCACAGTTTGAAGTCTGCTTTGGCCATGGTGGATGTCAGGGTGTTAGACCATGTCATTGTGGGCCCGGGTCAGGCCTTCTCCATGGCCGAGCAAGGCGTTTTATAAGCCAACAGCTAAAACGCTTGCAGCTTGTGGCACCATTGGATGGTGAAATTCCAATCGCTTCAAGATCTCAAACTGGTTCAAAAGCAAATTGCGGCGGCGCAGGCCAAAGCAGTAGCTGAGGAAGCCGCGCGCGCGGCGGCCATTCGAAAAGCAGAGGCAGATAAAAACCTGTTTGCTCGCGCCATCGGCAAGGTAGCGCCATTGCCTGTTCACAACAAAGCACACCTTCCCAGAACGCCGCGCGAACCCGTGGCCACACAGCTTCAAAAAGACGAAGCCAAGGTCATTCAAGACTCACTAAGCGATGAGTTCGACGTCAGCACTTTGCTCGACACCGACGATGCACTGAGTTTTCGCAGGCCAGGTGTGGGCACAGAGGTTACGCGCAAATTGCGAAAAGGCGAATGGGCCATTCAACGTGAAATTGATTTGCATGGCTTGCGCAGCGATGAGGCCCGCTTGGCCTTAACCACCTTCATTCGCGAGGCGCACAAACACGGTATTCGGTGTATTCGAGTGGTGCATGGCAAAGGTTTGGGCTCTCCTGGCAAAACGCCAGTGCTCAAATCCAAAGTGCACAGTTGGCTGGTGCAAAAAAACCAAGTGATGGCCTTTGTACAAGCCAAACCGGCAGAAGGCGGCGCAGGCGCTTTGGTGGTGCTGCTCACACCCTCTTGATTTATTCTGAAGCCTGACGCAGCGTTTGTGACACAGGCTGCCGGAGCACTTCCGCCAAGCCCCACCACCCTGCAATCCAGGCCAAAAGTGCACCCGTGAGTGCACCTGCAGCTGGCACCCACAGTGATGCCGTCCATTCAAATTCAAAAACAAATCGGGCCAAGCCCCAGCCCACCAATTCAGCCACCAAGCTGGCCAAGAACCCTGCCAACAGCCCGACCCCCATGAGTTCAGCTGTTTGCACTTGGCTCAGTAAACGGCCAGTTGCGCCCAAGGCCCGCATGATCGCGAATTCTCTTTTTCGTTCTTCACGCGTGGAAGTGACAGCGGCGGTCAGCACCAACAAGCCCGCCATCAAGGTGAAAGCAAATAAAAATTCAACCGCTCGAATGACTTGGTCCAATACGTTTTGAATTTGGGTGAACGTGGCTCGCAAGTCAACACTGGTGACATTGGGAAATTGTTGAAGCATGTTGCGCTCGAAAGCAGGCACATCAGGGGTTTTAAATGCAGCCATGTAACTCAAGGGCACATCGGGCAAATTGTCTACCGGATAGATCACAAAGAAGTTGGCGCGCATCGAGCCCCAGTCGACTTTTCTAAAAGAGGTGACGCGCCCTTCTGAAATCACACCGCCCACATCAAATCGCAAACGATCGCCCATTTTCAAGCCGAGTGTTTTGGCAATGCCGATTTCAATACTCACCGCATCGCGCTCGCCTTCTTTCCATTGGCCTTGAACCACGGGATTGTTTTCGGGTTTGACTGAGCGCGCAGACAAGTTAAATTCGCGGTCGACCATCCTTTTGGCCCGGTCATCGGTGTAATCTGACGGGCTGACCGCGTTGCCGTTGACGGCTACCAAGCGGCCGCGAATCATGGGGTACCAATCGTAGCCTGTCACATTGGCTTGCTTCAGCGAAGCTTGAAACGCTTGGGTTTGATCGGGCTGGATGTTGATGACAAATCGATCTGGCGCATTTACGGGAGTGGCCTTGCGCCAGCTGTTGATGAGATCGGTGCGCAGCAAAACCAACAAGACCAAGGCCAACAATCCAATCGACAATGCGCTGACTTGAACCACTGCATAAACGGGTCGCGCCATGACTTGGCGCGTGGCCAACAGAAGCCATCGAGGCGTGGCGTCTGATGGCACCCATTTGCGCAAGAGTTTCAAAACCAACCAAGTGGCACCTGCAAATAACAAGGTGGCCATTGCAAAACCACCGACTGTCATCAGGCCCAACTTCAAATCACGACTGGCCCACATGAGGGCGCCAGCAAAACCGAGTAAGCCTGTGAGTAAAACACCCACAGACGCAGCTTGCAGACCACCCATGTCTCGGCGTATGACACGCATCGCTGGAACTTTGGCCAGCTGCAAAACGGGTGGTAGGCCAAAGGCCAGCAACAAGGTCAGGCCCATGCCCAAGCCCAACAGGGCAGGTGCGAAGGAGCTGGGCGGCAGTTGTGCATCGACCAATCCCGCCAAAAGCCATATAAAAGCGTGATGAACGCCATAACCCAACAGCACGCCTAAAAAGCTGGCCACCATGCCAGCGGTGATGAATTCAAAGGCATAAGCCACAGACAAGGTTTTTTGACTCTGCCCCAAGACGCGCAACAAGGCACAAGCATCGAGGTGCTTGCTTGCAAAGGTTCTGGCTGCCAGTGCCACAGCCACAGCGCACAACAAGGCAGCGAGCAGCGCAACCAAATTCAAAAACTTTTCTGCGCGGTCTAGGGTTTGGCGCATTTCAGGACGACCGCTTTCCATGGACTCAACTTGCATGCCGCGCACTTCTGGCTTGTCGACTTCCGCCCGAGCCCATTTTAAAAACTGCTGCACATTCACCTGTGACACATCACCCGAAACGGCCATCCGATAAGAAACACGACTGGCTGGTTGAATCAAGCCCGTGGCTGGCACATCGGCTTGGTGAATCATGACCCTGGGTGCAAAATTCATAAAGGCGGCGCCACGGTCTGGCTCACGGTGAATGAGTGCCGCAATTTGGAAAGACTTGTCGCCCAGCCAAATGGCATCACCCACCTGAAGGTTCATCACTTCCAGCAAAGAAGGGTCAACCCAAGCTTGACCAGCTTGAGGTACATCACGGGTTAGGCGAGTAGCCGCTTGATTGTTGGGAGCGCTACCACTGTGTGAATTTTGCAAACTCATTTGCCCCCGCAAGGGATAGCCTTCAGACACCGCTTTCAAAGCCACCAATTTGGTTTCGCCGCCTTTGGCATCGTCTGCGCGCGCCATGCTGGGAAAGCTCAAGGTGGCATTGGTTTTAAGGCCCAATTCTTGGGCCTTTTTCTGAAAATATTCGGCTGTGGGTTTGTCACTGACCACCACAGCATCACCACCCAAGAGCTGTTTGGCGTCTCGCCATAAGCCAGCTTGGAGTCGATCAGAAAAAAATCCAACCGCTGTCAGCGCAGCAACTGCCAAGACCACTGACACAATGAGCAAATTCAATTCGCCGGAACGTAAATCTCGCCAAAGATTGCGCAGGCCTAATTGGAACGAGCGCTGCCATGAATGCGTGCTCAAGACAACTGAAGAAGAGCTTAAGGGCAGTTTAGAAACTTCAGATGGCATCTTGAATCACGGCCTTGCTTGTCACACCTTCCGCCAGCTCGGCTTGCCACTTCAATCTGTGCGTTGCGCTGAAACACAAGAAGCGCTTGTTGGTCGCACGGCCAATGGCGCAAAGCTGCACTCGCTCGGCCACTTCCAAACCCATTTGGGTAATGCCACTGCGCGATACGGCAATAGGCACACCCATCTGCGCTGACTTGATGACCATCTCGCTGGTGAGCCTGCCCGTGGTGTAAAAAACTTTGTCGTGGCCGCTGACATCGTTCATGACCATCCAGCCGGCAATGGTATCAACGGCATTGTGACGGCCCACATCTTCAACAAACATGAGCATGTCTGGTCCTTTGAACAAGGCACAGCCATGCACAGAGCCAGAAGATTTGTAAGTGGTTTCTTGAATGCGGATGGCGTTGACCAAGGCGTACAAAGTAGCCTGCGTGATGTACGCATCGGCGGGCAATTGAATGGCATCGATGTCGCTGACCAAGTCTCCAAACACACTGCCTTGTCCACAGCCAGTTGTGACCACACGCGCTGCCGTTTTAGGGCCAGCTTGGCTCAGGCCATCGCGCGTTTTAATGGCTGCTACGCCAGGTTGTCCCATTTCGCCTTCGCCTAAGGACCAGTCAACGGTGACGGATTCAATTTCATTCACCGATTGAATCAAACGTTGGTTTAGCAAGAAACCTAAAACCAAGTGTTCGGGGCTGGCACCCAAGGTCATGAGCGTGACCAACTCTTTTTTGTCTAAATAGACGGTGAGCGCACGCTCTGCTGGAATGTGCACTTGGGATGTTTCACCAAACTCATTGACCACACTGATTTGACGCGTCAATTCTGCGCGAGCTTGGGTCAGTCTGGGTTTAAGGGGAGGAGTTTGCAACATGGGTCAATCAAAGATTCAGGCGTGAGCCTAACGCAAAAAGTCCCACGCTTTTGCAGCGAGGGACTTTCAACCTGATGAATTCAGGGAAAAATCAGGACTTTTTGGCAGGCGCAGCAGCGGCTGGGGCGGGTGCAGCGCCTGGGGCTGCAGGCTTAGCAGCAGCGGCAGGTGCTGCTGCTACAGCAGCAGGCGCGGCCGGTGCAGCGGCCACAAAGGGACCTGGATCTGCACAGGCAGGGGTAGCGACAGGCGGGTTAGTAGGCTTGCCACTGGCCTTGGCCGTTTTGTAGTAATGCGCCGCAACTTTTTCGCGTGACTTGCACAATTGAAAATCTGCCACTTTATTGCCGTGGGCTGTTTTAGCGGCTGCCTCTGCCGCCTTGGCTTTGGCTTCGTCACTGGGCGCTGGCAACTTGGCCATTGCAGAAACGCTGAACAAAGAAGCCAGTACCAAAGTAGCCAAGCTGATCAATGATTTTTTCATGATTTAAGTCCTCTTACTTCAGACGGATGCCGATGTGGAAGCCGCGCCACCATGGGCCACTGCTTCGGGAGATCTTTGTGCAGGAATTTTTCCTGCTTTGATGTCGTTGTACCAAAGTTCGTGATGCTCTTTGGCCCAAGTTTCATCGACATAGCCTTCGCGCATGGCGCTGAATGCGCCTTGCATGCCAATGGTGCCCATGTAGATGTGGCCCAAGAACATGGCCATCATTAGCACAGTGGACACACCATGAATCATGTTGGCAATTTGCATGGTGCTGCGCTCATAGATAAGGCCAGGAATGAGCATATCGAGTACCAAGCCAGAGGCCACCACAATGACGCCCAAGCCCAGTACGCCAAACCAGAACACCACTTTTTCGCCTGCATTGAAGCGGTGTGATGGCACTTCGTGGCCTGAGAACATGCCGCCACCCTTTAGAAGCCAAGTGATGTCTTCCTTGCTAGGCCAGTTGTCTTTGAGGAAAGTGACAAACACGATGATGAGCGACACAGCAAACAAGGGGCCAGCAAAGTTGTGAACGTTTTTCAGAAAATAAGTGAAATAACCAAACAAGGTGGTACCAATGACGGGCAGGATGAAATACTTGCCAAAAGCCATGACCACACCTGAGACGGCCAACAAAACAAAGGCAATGGCGTTGGTCCAATGGGCAGCACGCTCTAGCGGCGTAAAGCGCTCAATCTTGCGACCTGTTTCTGCACCGTGAAGCTTCATGGTGCCTTTGCCGTAGTAGAACAAGGCAATAGCCAAAGTAACAATCAGCAACAAAGAGCCACCGTAGGGAATGATCCAGTTGTTGCGAACTTGCCGCCATGCCTCACCCGCTGTGGTGAGCTTAGAGCCAGGGTATTGCACAAAGGGTTGAATGAGGTTGCCCGCTTCCGGTGCTACCGATGCAGGCAAACTGGTGTAACCATTCACTCCAGCGCCTACTTGTCGCCACATAGGTGCGTTGTTGCCAGGTTGAACCTTGTCGCGCTCACCATTGTTTTGGTCAGCGTACTTTGGATCGGTGTTGGCATCGGGCGCAATGGAGAATATGTTGGCACTTTTCACGCCCAGAGCAGCTGCTTGGGGTGCCTCAGCGGCCACTGCTTTGCTTTCAGGCGCTGCAGGTTTGGCAGCTGTTTGCGCCGACACACTGAAGGCCGCGCCAAAGATCAAAGCACCCATGAGTTGGGTCTTGATCTGTTTCATTACCGAAGATCGGTTCATGCTTGCTCTCCCACGTTCAGTTGGATCGCGAGTGATCGTTTTGCCCATATTGGGCGCGAGTTTTGAGTTGCTGGGCCCAGCTGTTCTTGTCGCCCGCTTTCCAGTCAGACTCGGTGAACACCTTCACGCCTGTGCCTGTGTAAGGGGCGGCGTCCAACTTAGGCTGGCCGGCCAGTTCTTGGGCTTTGTCGCCACAAGCTGTAAGGCCTGTTACCAAAAGCAAAGCGCTGACAAGACCTGAGATTCGTTTCAAGCTGCTCATGATTTAGCACCTTTCGCGTCGGTTTTGCTGCCGTAAGCGGTGCCCCAGCCCCAAACCTCTGCGCCCTTGCCACGTTGCACCACACGGTTGCGGAAGATGTCGGCCACGACGTCGCCATCGCCAGCGAGCAGGGCTTTGGTAGAACACATTTCAGCGCAAGCAGGCAACTTGCCTTCAGCCAAACGGTTACGACCATATTTTTCAAATTCGGCTTGGCTGCCATTGGCTTCTGGGCCACCCGCACAGAAGGTGCACTTGTCCATCTTGCCGCGAACACCAAAGGTGCCAGCGCTTGGAAACTGCGGTGCACCAAACGGGCAGGCATAGGAGCAATAGCCACAACCAATGCAGACGTCTTTGTCGTGCAAGACCACACCCTCTTCGGTGCGATAGAAACAGTTGACGGGGCAAACTGCCATGCAAGGGGCATCTGAGCAGTGCATGCACGCCACAGAGATTGATCTCTCACCAGGCACACCGTCGTTCAAAGTGACCACGCGGCGGCGATTGACGCCCCAAGGCACTTCGTGTTCGTTTTTACAAGCCGTGACGCAACCATTGCATTCAATGCAGTCTTGCATCATGGTGACGCTGTCGTAGCCATACGTGGTGGCCGTGTTGACGGCTTCACCGCGCACGATAGGCGCTGCGCCATTCGGATAATGCGCCAGCATGTCAGCACCTTGCCAACGTCCTGAGAAGTGGAAGGGCAAGAACACGGTATCGGGCGCAACGCGCTCGGTGACCAAGGCTTGCACATTCAAACGTGCACCCGTGGGTGACTTAACCCAAGCCCGATCGCCGTTGCGAATGCCGCGCTTAGAAGCTGTTTGCGGATTGATTTCGACAAACATTTCTTGCTGCAACTCGGCCAGCCAAGGGTTGGAACGAGTTTCTTCGCCGCCGCCTTCGTACTCCACCAAACGACCTGAAGTCATGATGAGCGGGAACTTCTCATGGACCTTGTCGGCAATGTTTTTGTCTTGAATGGTTTTGTACAAAGTGGGCAAGCGCCAGAAGGCTTTTCTGTCGTCGTGCGTGGGGTACTTGGCCATCATGTCGGGACGGGTGCCATACAGTGGCTCGCGGTGCTGAGGAATAGGATCTGGGAAGTTCCAAACCACTGCACGAGCCTTGGCATTGCCAAACGGGTGGCAGCCGTGGTTCTTCATGAACACACGAATCATGCCGCCAGAAGAATCGGTCTTCCAGTT